>JBFLZY010000130.1:0-5539 GCA_040755975.1 Bacillota bacterium
CCGTCACCTCGTCAAGGAGGGCTTCGGTGAAGCCCTGGATGGAGGTAAGCGGGGTGCGTATTTCGTGGGATACGTCCGCAATAAAATCGCGGCGGAGCTGTTCCAGCTTCCTGGCTTCGGTAACGTCCTTGATGACCCCCACAGCCCCGTAGATGGCCCCGTCCCTGCCCCGGAGGGGGGCCGCCAGGGCAAAAAGGACGCTTTTTTTACCGGGGAGGTCAAATTCGCCGGAGTGCTGTTCTCCTGTTTCGATGACCGCTTCGAAGAGCGAGCCGAGATCGCGGCAGCCTTCAAAACCGGCCAGTTCTTGATTGAGGGCCTCTTCTTCGTTCAGCCCGAGGAGGCGTCCGGCCGCCGGGTTGAGAAGGGTCGTTTTCCCAGCTAGGTCAGTGGCGATGACTCCTTCGGCCAGGTTGGAAAGAATGTTTTCGTTTTGCGTTTTTTCCCGGGAGAGGTTGTTGATTGTCTGCTCCAGCTCAACACCCAACTGGTTGAAGTTTTCGGCGAGCCTGCCTATTTCGTCCCGGGAGGTCACCGGGATCTGCCGGCGGAAGTTTCCTTTCGCCATTTCCATGGTGAGGGCGCTCATCTGTTTGATGGGGCGGGATATCGAGCGGGACAGGAAATAAGCGGGGATTATCGCCAGGAGAATGGCAACTCCTGCAGAGTAAAAGATAAGCCGCCGGACGGCCGAGATGGTGGCCCGGATGTCGGCGACGGGGGTGGATAGGAGGATTGCCCCCGCAACCTGCTCTCTATATGTGAAGGGGACCGCCGCCGTTAAAATCGTCTGGTTGGAACGCGGCATCTGTCTTTGCCAGGTGATCGCCCGCCCCTGAAGAAGCTTCTGACCGTCGGCCGGTTCCAGGGGGGGCGGGGGGAGCGGGTAGGGGCCGGGACCCGGATTGACGGCGGCGTCCAGGACTTCCCTGCCGACGATCATGACCCGGGTATCCTGCTGGGCGCGCAGGCTCCTGGCCGTCAAAATGTTAATCGTTTCCCTGTCGACCTGCTCCCCCAGGGAGGCGCTTAAAAGGCCGGCAATTTCTCCCCCCTGGCTGACGAGCTCCTTTTCTTTGGTATAAAAGTAAAAGGAGCTGAAGAGCCAGGACAGAACCAGGCTGGTTACCACAAGGGTAACAAGGATGATTCCCGCAAAGGACGCGAGCAGCCTGCTGAACAGGCTTCTGCCCATCATTCGGTCACCTCGAACCGGTAGCCCTTCCCCCAGACCGTGGCTATGCAGTTCTTGTTCCCGGGATTTTTAAGTTTTTCCCGCAGCCTTTTGATGTGGGTGTCCACCGTCCGGGAATCCCCGGGGTATTCGTAGCCCCAGACCTGCTCCAGGAGCTGTTCGCGCGAGTAGACGCGCCGGGGGTGGGAGGCCAGGAACCACAGCAGGTCAAACTCTTTCGGGGTGAGCTGGATTTCTTTCCCCCCGGCCTCCACCCGGCAGGCGTTCCGGTCGATCGATAGCCCCGGGAAGTGCAGGACGTCGTTTGGGCCGCCGGCGTGCTTCAGGCGGCGCAGGACCGCCTTCACCCTGGCCACCATTTCCCGGGGGGAAAACGGCTTCGTTATGTAGTCGTCGGCGCCCAGCTCAAGGCCGAGGATCCGGTCGGATTCCTCGCCCCTTGCCGTCAGCATGATGATGGGTACCGTCAACGTTTTTCTTATTTCCTTGCAGACGATCCAGCCATCCAGTTTGGGCAGCATGAGGTCGAGAACGATCAGGTCGGGGACACAGGACCGCACCATCGCGAGCGCCTTTTCCCCGTCTTCGGCCGTTTCGACCCGGTAGCCTTCCTTACGCAGGTAAACGCTCACCAGCTCCCGGACGTGCTCTTCGTCTTCTACTACGAGGACTGTTTCCACGGGGCGAACCTCCTGGTAACATTTGCCGCTTTATTTGCACAGACTTTATTTGCATTAAGTAATTTATACCAGGTTATTGTGACGATTTTGTGAACAAATTGTGAAAAAAAAATGAATTAATCAGTTATAATCGTTTATTATTAGCATGTGAACAATACGTGATGAATTGTCGAATAAATTATGAATTCTGACCCTTCCTCCGGTTGCCGTCAGGAATCCCGTTTTTTCAACCGAGAAATTTTAAGTCACAAACCGCCAAAAACAGACAAAAAATTTTAAATCCCGGAAGGATTTTCAAAAAATATGTCGAAGAAAATATTTCCAAAAAGGGGTGCCCAGGCTTGAAAAACCACTCCCGGATCGCAACAACCGAGCCGAGCCCTTCCCTGCGGGGGGGGTAGAAAAATTCTAAACCACAAAGCCGCCGCCCGCCCTTCCCCAACCGGCCCCCCGAAAGCCTGCCTGAAAGAGCACGTTCCTCCATAGTTCTCCGGCGTGTTTTCTTTTTTCATGTCCGAACAGAAACGGATATCCCGAATCACCGAAAAAGGCAAACCTTTCGAAAGAGGGGGACGCAAAGCCACGGGTCTAAGGCGTGTTCGCTACGATCGCCGGGCTGCCGGGAAGATACCGAAGGTATTTCATCCGGCCGTCCCTCCACGGCCTTTTCTAGTCGAATGGAGGAGCATATGGAACTGGAGAACTCAAGGGATATGAACCAGCTTTTCTGCTTCGCGGAAGCGCTAAGGGAGTTGAAAGATTTTTATTTCGCTGAATTATCGCCCCTGGAAAAAGTTGCGAACAACATCTTGAGTTATTTGCTCAGGGTGACGGGGGCCCAGGATGGCCTCGTGGCCGTCCTCGCCAAAGAAGGGGTGATTCGAGCGGCGACCACGAGGGGCGCTTTGTCGGTCAGTAAAGAAGAGATTGCCCTGCTCCGTAGCGCCGCCGGACCCGTCACCTGTGTGGACAGCCGAAAAACCATGCTCATCCCGCTCAAGGTAAAGAAAAATCCTGCGGGGTTGATTAAACTGGTGAGAAGCGATGCCTTTACCAAGAAGGATTCGAGGTACGCGGCATACCTCAGCTACTTCGCGGCCATGGCCGTCGAAAGGGCGAAGGCAAGAACGGGGGCCGGAAACCTGACAAACGCCCGGCTTCTGGCAAGGACCGTAGAACTGCACGCCCCTTCCACGAAGAAACATTCCCTCGGGGTCACGAGGTATTCCCTCGTGATCGCCGGCAAGATGAGTCTTTCCCGGGCTTTTTGCCAGACGCTCCGGGACGCCGCCCTCCTTCACGACATAGGAAAGATTGCCATTCCGGAAGAGATCCTTCTGAAAAACGGGCCGCTGACACGGGAGGAATTCAACCTGGTGAAGAGGCACCCGGTTATCGGCGCCGGCATACTCGGCAGGCAAGAAGGCTACGAGGAAACGGCCTCCTTCATTCTGCACCACCACGAGAGGTGGGACGGAAACGGGTACCCGCACGGGCTGGCCCGGCAGGAGATCCCCCTGGGCGCCCGGATTATTGCGGTTGCAGACGCTTTTGAGGCAATGACCTCCCACCGGTCCTACCGCAAGGCGCTGAACCGGGACGAAGCCGCAGGGGAGCTGATCAAGAATTCCGGCACCCAGTTCGACCCGCAGGTGGTGGAAGTGTTTTTGGGGTGAGTTCGGGGCCGCCCACTCCCGCAGCCAGGCCGGCTAGACGAAGAATATCAAGACCCAGAAAAAAAACGAACTGCGCCGGAGAACTCCTCAGGCTTAAGTGGCAGGAATATAGTTATGGGCCAGCGGCAAACTGTCGGTACGCCGTACATTGGCTTATTCCCCAGCACTTGGAATCTTTTTCAAACCGCCGAAAAACAAAAAGAGCCGGCGCACTAATGATATCTATGCAAAAAGAAGCAGCCGAAAATTGGAAAGGCTCCTGCAAAATGATTTGGGCACCAAACGGGCACCAACTCATAAATAAAACCCCCGGTCCAAACCCCGGAGGCCTTGATTTTCCTGGAGCTGGTGGTCGGATTTGAACCGACGGCCTGCGCATTACGAGTGCGCTGCTCTACCGCTGAGCTACACCAGCATATCTTTGGAAAAGAGGTAATTTTGAAAGCAAAGGTATTATACCACAGACCCGTCTTTAGTGCAATGGTATGCAGAAACCAGCTCCGCGTGAAGATCAAGCAAGCAACTGTCTGCGTCAAGAGCATCACGTCACAGGAAGGAATTTCCTAAAACCTGCTTATTCTTCCGTCAACAAAGTGGGGTACCGCAGCTGCGGGCAGCCGCAGTCCTGCGCCGCGTCCAAACTGCCGAGCGCCGCAAGAACCACCCGGCCGATTCGCTTCCCTTCCGTGTGGAAAATATCTTTTAATTCTTCGTGGCGCCAGTCTTCCACCACCCCTTCCGCGTAATTGACGACGATGTCCAGGCGGGCGTAGCAGGCGCCGATTTCCCTGGCCAGGTAGACCTCCGGGCACATGCTCTGACCCACCACGTCGGCGCCTAAAATTCTCAACATGGCGACTTCCGCCGGGCTTTCAAAATGGCGCCCGTCGGTCACGGCGTAAACGCCGCGGTCAAACACCCGCGCGTACTGCCTCCGGGCGGCTTCCTTCAAGGCCCCCTTGATTTCCGGGCAAACCGCCTGGCGCATCGCCAAAAGGTATTGATCCGACAGGCGCACGTCCTTGCGCAGGGAAAAGTCGAGGTAGTCGGAGGGCAGCACGACGTCCCGGAGCCTGAAAAGGTGGCTCACCGCCCCTACCCCGCCTTCGGCAATAATTTTTTTTACCCCCGCCTCCCGGAAGACCCAAAAAAGCTGCCGGGAAGCGTCCGCCCGCGCTACCCCGCTGCGCCAGCCGTGCATCTTCACAGTCAGCACCCTTTTTTCGCCGGCGGCAAACAATTTCAGCGGGGGGCTCTTTCCATAGGGGGTTTCCAGGACCAGGCCCGCCGCCAGCACGTTTATCCCGGGTAAATCCCCCGCGCCGGAATCTTCTGCGTTTACCGCCAGATCCTCCGGAAAATTAATCTTGAAAGTCCCCGAACCTCCAATGACGGGGAGAAGGATGATTAATTCATCGAAACGGGCATGCCGGGGGAACGGATAAAAGCGTTGGAGGACGTATGCAGGAAAGACGGTACAAACGCGGAAAACTTGTTGGCCAAAGCGGCGGCCGGAGAAAGGCTGACTTACGAAGAAGGGGTCTTTCTTTACCAAAACGCCGGCTTCCTCGCCTTGGGCAGGGCCGCCGACCTGGTGCGCCGGCGCCTGCACCCCGAAGGGGTGGTTACCTTTGTGGTCGGCCGCAACATCAATTATACCAACATCTGCCACTGCGGCTGCCGCTTCTGCGCATTCTACCGGAAACCTGACCACCCGCAGGCCTACCTGCTCACCCTGGAGGAAATCTTTGCCAAAATTGAAGACACCATTGTTCGGGAAGGGACCGAATTGCTCATCCAGGGCGGGCTGCACCCGGACCTGGACCTGGATTATTACTTGCGCCTGCTAACGGCGATCAAAAAGCGTTACCCCCTTCACCTGCACTCCTTCTCCCCGCCCGAAGTGGCGCACATGGCCAGGAAGTCCGGGCTTTCCATCCGGGAGACGCTGGTCCGGTTAAAAGCCGCGGGCCTTGATTCGCTCCCCG
>JBFLZY010000131.1:0-5490 GCA_040755975.1 Bacillota bacterium
GTCAAAGCGCTGGCTCTTTGGATGACCGTTAAAAATTCCTTAAACGGCCTGCCCGCCGGCGGGGGCAAAGGGGGCGTCATCTGCGACCCGGCGGCCCTTTCTGCCGCCGAACTGGAAAGGCTCTGCCGCGCCTACATCAAGGCTATCGCTCCCCTCGTGGGCAGCTGGCAGGATTTCCCCGGAGCCGATATCGGTACGGATGCCCGCACCATGAGCTGGATGCTCGACGAATGGGAGCAGATGCACGCGCTGACTCACGACCCGACGGCAATCAGCGGCAAAGCCCTTGTCCTGGGGGGTTCCCGCGGCCGCCCGGAGGCTACCGGCCTGGGGGTGATGTTTGCCGTTCGGGAAACCTGTAAAGTATTGGGGAGGCAAATGCAGGGCCTCCGGGTGGCAATCCAGGGCTTCGGCAAAGTCGGTTCCTGGGCGGCCCGCCTGCTTTACGACCAGGGCGTCCAGATCGTGGCCTTAAGTGACGTTTATGGCGGGATTGCCAACCCTGCCGGTCTCAATCCTTACGATGTCCTCAACTATGTAGAAACCTCCGGAAAAGTTCCGGGATACCCCGGGGCAGATCCCATTACCAACGAAGAACTGCTTACCTTTGACTGTGACTTGCTCATTCCGGCCGCCGTGCAAAGCGTTATTACCGAAGAAAACGCCCCCCGGATAAAAGCGCGGGTCGTCATTGAAGCGGCCAACGGCCCCACCACACCCGAAGGCGAACAAATCCTGCTTGCCCGGGAGATCTTCGTTGTGCCTGATATCCTGGCTAACGGCGGAGGGACAACCATCGCCCACCTGGAAAGAGTGCAGGGTTTGTACGATTACTACTGGACGGAGGAAGAAGTCCACAAGCAGTACGAGACAATGTTTGTGCAGGCTTATCGCGAGGTTTACCAGATTGCCCGGCAACGCCGGATCAGCATGCGGATGGCGGCCTGGGTGAAGGCCTTAAAGCGGATTGAAGAAGCGATTAAAGCGCGTGGGTGGGTATAAAGGTTATGGCACCAATGCCGTTTGTGCAGGCTCTGGAAAGGGCACTGGATATTTTAGAGGCTTTTTCACCGCAAAATTACGAACTGGGGATTACCGATTTAAGCCAGCGGGTAAACCTTTCGCCGCCGACGGTAAGCAGACTTGTGCAAACCCTCGTGGCCAGAGGTTATCTGACCCAGAATCCGGAGAATAAAAAATATCGCCTTAGTTTTAAGTTTTTAGATTTTACCGCGGTAATCCACGCGGCGATGGATCTGTACCAGGTTTCCATTCCTGTTTTAAGCAGACTGAGGGATAAATTAAAAGAAACTGTTTACATCGATGTAATGGACGGCGACGAAAGAGTTTGCGTGATTTCCTTTCCCGGAATTCACGCCGTGCGTACCGTGGTGCCCGTCGGGCAGCGCTCCCCCCTTTATGCGGGGGCGGACTCGCGAATGCTTTTGGCGTCCCTGGACGGAAGTGAAATTGAAGACTACATCGAGCGCGTGGAGTTTTCGGTTTTTACTGCCAATACCATCACGGATAAGCAAAAACTCCGGGAGGTCATCAGGAAATCCCGGGAAATGGATATGTCGATCAGCGTCAGTGAATTTCACCCCGGCAGTGCCTGTGTTTCTGTACCCATAAGAGATTATTCGGCCAAAGTCGTTGGCGTTTTATCTGTATCCTTTCCCGATTCCCGGGCTGATTTGGAAACTTTTCACTATTACGCCCGGGCCGTCAGGCAGGCGGCGGCGGATATATCAGCCGCCATGGGTTTCAAGGGGCGGGCAGGGCCGCGCGATCCTTCCTCTTTAATCAGTTACATTGAGGATTATCTTCGAAAGGGGCACGAGTTAAATGGCCAGGCTTATCTTCGATCAACAAATGATAAAGAGAAAAACGGGGCTGGATACGCAAAATAATTTGTTGTACCCCCATATGGATCTTGACGCCAACGTGTTTTCCTCCCCGGTGATGTTAGAAAAAGAGGATGGAACCAGTTTCCTGTTCGTTAAGGACATTGAAAGGGGAAATTTTGACGAAGAAAAGATCGCTGCCCGGGTCATGTATTACCGCCCTTACTTTACATTCGACCGCCGGCAGGAAAATATTCCGGACCACTGGTTGGAATTTTTACCGTCGCTGGTGGCCCGGGAGAAGCTGGCTGTCGATGATAGTGTTTATTTTTCGGCTTACGAGGCTCTTTGCCGGCAATTCCCGGAGATGGCCGTAAGCGGCAGCCCTCCGTGGTGGCGGGTTTATCTGTACGAAGTAGCCTGCGGAGACGTCTTAAACGAATTTAAGAGCAGCTGTTCCGCTGCTTTGGCGGACGCCGGGCTGTTGGTTTCCAGCCTTGGCCGGGGAAAAGACGTTGCGGAGCTTTTAGAAGATACCGGGGACAGCCGTTACGATCTTTTGGACGGCTTGCTAAAGGAGTTTAAAATAAATGCTTTGCTGGTGAGTTCTCCTCTCAACGCCCAGGAGATATCGGGAATACCTTGTCATTACCTTGCCAATGTGCCTTCGCTGGTAGTCTACAGTGAACAGAAGATTTATATTTTAACGACCCGGCCGATTGAACAAACATTTCCTAAACTAAAAGGAATATTTCCCAATCTTGAACAGGCTTTTCAGTCTTTGGGCATAGATCGGAATAAGGCAATTGGTATTGAAGAAAATCACCTTGCTTATAAGTTATACCGGGAGTTGGGGTTGGCTCATTACGAAGTCAGGGCAACGGGGGCTGTTTTGCGGAAGTGGCGCGAGGACCGGGCCGGTGAGGAACTCCCCTTTTATTTAATTGCCGCCCAGGTGACGCGCTTCGGGATTGAGACCGCCCTGGCCGGGGCCAGGGCCAGCCTTGAACGCGGCGAAGCGATTTATGAAACGGATGTAGAAAATCATCTTTATGCCGCCTACCAGGAGTTTAAGCTTTTCCACCAGCTTTCCACCGCCATCCGGCCTTACTTTTTGGTTCTGCACACCGGGGAGCGGACCCGCAGGCCGAATCTCCCCCAGTTTGCGAAAGTGAACAGGAACACCAAAACTTTAAAGATTGACGCCGGCGTTTTGGTTATTGACCGGCGGGGGTTGATTCGGGCCGTTTCTGATTTATGCCGTACTTTGCCGCTTGATTCTGCCGCTCAGGAGCTTTATGAGGAACTGGATCGGCTGATGGTGGACGTGGCCATCCCTTCAGCTCTTCCCGGCCGCCCGGGGGAGCAGGTTTATCTGGCGGGAGTGCGCGACTTAATCGGCCGGGAGGAGCAGTTCGTGAAACTGGGCGTGCTTCCGCCCGGACACCGGCTGGGAGATCGCTATGATCGCAATATCGGCCACGTCCTTGGAAAGCAAGAACCGGCGACGCTTGTTTTTGAAAAAGGGAACCGGTTTGCTTTGCAGGCCGGGATGATCGCCTGCGTGGAGTACCAGTGGCCTTATTATCCTTACGCCGTTGGGGTGGAAGATATGTTTTTGGTGAGCGCGAAGGGTGGTTTAAATTTAACGAGGTAAAATGTTTGTTCTGTTTCATTAATTGTTAATTAACGGAGGGATCAATTGAGGAATGTACGGTTGGCGGTTAAGAATCGGTTTGCTGGTTCCGGCTTCAAACACAACGATGGAAAGTGAATTCTGGCGGATGGCCCCCGAAGGTGTTTCCGTCCACGTGGCGCGCATGCTCTTGGGAAAAGTCAATGAAGAAGACCTGCTAAAAATGGAAGCCCACGTTGAGCTGGCAGCAAAAGAGCTGGCCACCGCCGGAGTGGATATAATTGCTTTTGGCTGCACCACCGGGAGTTTAATCAAAGGAAAGGGTTACGACCAGGCGATAGCCGAAAAAATCACTGCGGTCACAGGCATTCCCGGCGTCACCACATCCACCGCCGTTTTAGAAGCCCTCCGCGCTTTAAAGATCGGCAGGGTCGCGATTGTTACTCCTTATATTGACGAATTAAACCGGCGCGAGGCCGAGTTTATTGAAGCCAACGGTATTCGCGTCACCAAAATTGCCGGCCTGGGCTTATTGGACAATCTGGAAATAGGCAACCAGGAGTATTACGTCCCCTATAAAATGGCGAAAAGCTTAAGGTTGGACGATTGCGACGGGCTCTTTATCAGTTGTACCAATTTTAGAAGTATTGAAGTGATCGAAATATTGGAAAAGGAAATGGATAAGCCGGTAATTAGCAGTAATCAGGCTACTTTTGCGGCAGTTTTAAAAAGGGGGGGTGTGCATTTAGATTCGGTAAAAGGCTACGGAAGTTTATTTATGCCAAAAGAAATAAAAAAGGGGTGATGATTGTGCAAAGTGATGCTGTAGTCGGGTTAATCCTGTTTATCCTCCTGGGAATCGCGCCATATTTCATTGCTTTTTATTTAAACAAACGGGATGGGCTAATCTAATTTTATTCGATGAGGGGGCTTAATTTGATGAATTTTTATTTGGGTGTATTTATTGTATATTGTCTTTTTATTCTTGCGATTGGCATTTGGGCCTCGCAGCGGGTTAAAAGTGGTGTGCAATTTGCCGTGGCCGATCGGAATGTCCCTACCTGGCTGCTCGTTCCGAATTACGTCGCGACCTTTCTTTCGGCCGTTACGGTTATCGGCGGGGTTGCCTACGCTTCTTCCTATGGCTGGGCATATATTCCCTTTTTGCCCCTTGGCCTGGCGGTGGCCTGGATTATCCTGGTTTTTCCCGCGAAAAAGTTTCGTGAGCTGGGTTTAAGCACCGCGCCTCAATATATTGAAAAGAGGTATAATAGCCCGGGACTACGGGCATTGGCCTCATTCGTTACAATTCTCATGTACGGGGTTTGGTTGATCACCCAGGGGCTCGGCATTGGGGTGGTTTTAAACGTTCTGACGGGAATGCCGATCACGACAGCCATTATTGTTGTGGGCGTTGTCTATGTGCTTTACGTAACCCTGGGCGGTTTTCAAGGCGTGCAGTGGACGGATGCGGTTGAGTGTGTTCTGATGTATATTGCTATCATCGCCGCCACCATAGCGGTAATTATCAACCTCAATGCGGCGGACGTAAGCATTGCCGCAAATCCCAAGTTGAATTCTTTGTTCGCCGGCAATACCGCTTCCTTTTCGAATGCCCTGGCTTTCGTCTTAATTTGGGCGTTCGGAGTGACCGTTCAATCATCTTACCTGCATAGATTTTTAGCGGCGAAAGATGTAAGGACGGCGCGGGATACCATCGGCATCGGCTCCGTTTTGTTGACCGTGTTTTACCTGATGACGGCGATAATCGGCATAGGAATCGGCGTGTTGTACCCGGAATATGCCGGAAACCAGGCGTTTCCCAGTTTTCTCAGATATAAAAGCCCCGTGATTTTAGGTTCTATTGGTATGGTTGGTCTGTGTGCCGCCGTCATGTCGACCACCGCCGGTTTGCTCCATATCGTGGGCACTTACACGTCAAGAGATATTTACGCTTATCTTGTTCCCAGGCATCGGCATGATGAAAAAAAGCTTTTGCTTGTTTCCAGG
>JBFLZY010000132.1:0-5490 GCA_040755975.1 Bacillota bacterium
TTCTCTTTGTGAAGCTGAACCCGGGCTTTGCCTTAACGGAGGAGCTCCAAAACAAAATCAAGAAAACCCTGCGGGAAAAGGCTTCGCCCCGGCACGTCCCCGCCCTGATCGTGGAAGTGCCGGACATTCCTTACACGCTGAACATGAAGAAGGTGGAAAGCGCCGTCACGAACATCGTCAACGGGCGGCCGGTCACCAACCGGGACGCTCTGGTAAATCCGGAATCTCTGGATTACTACGAGAAGATTCTCCCCGAATTGCAAAAGTAGGGGGGCAGGAGAGCAAACCGGCGAACGGCCGGCGAAAAGCCGGAGTCCGCCGGAAAAACCTTTTTCGAACCTTCCGCAGGCCGGGCTGTTTTCAGCAGCTTTTCCTTTTCAGGTGGGGCACCGGCCTGCGCCTCATTCTTTTTCATTCTTCCCCGGCCCGGGGACGCGCAGCTTTCATTCCCACCAGCCAGGTTTCCAGCCCGTAAATCCCTCTTTCCACGATCCGCACCAGGTCCTCCAGCGTCAGCACCACCTCGGCAAAGGCGTCCGAACCGTAGCGCAGTTCCACCCCTTTCGCCCCGGCCTTTTCCATGCTATGCTCCAGGCGGTAGATCTCTCCGCGGTAAGTAAACTCCACCCAGGCGCTCCAACGGTCCCAATTGAAGTTGTATTCCTCCACCCCCAGGCGCTCCATCACCTGTTGCAGCTTGTACTCGTAAATGCCGGCCGGGCCGTGTTTTCTTTCCGCCATCGATCAAATTCGCGCCTCCCCGCTTATTCTATATCATTTCCAGGCAATTTATTACGAAACTCAATCTTTCGCCTGCCCCTCCTTTCAATTTATTGTGCCCGGGGAACCGCCGGCCGGCATATTCTGTAATAATAAAGGCAACCTGCGGCTGGCCCGGAAAGGAGGGAGGTTTTCCATGCCTGAAATTCCCCACGACTTTTTCACCATCGAGACTTTGAGCACCTTTGGCGGGCAGGTTTTGTTCGTCTCCATGGTCACCGCCCTGCTGAAGTCGCCGCTTAAAAAACGCTGGGGGGACTGGGCCGTCCGCGTCCTGGCCATTGCCGTAGCTTTTCTCACCCAGTTGTTCATCGTGGCCGTCCGGTGCACCTTTACCGTTGAAACGGTGGGGCTGGCGGTGGTGAACGCCATTCTGGTGGCCCTGGCGGCCGGCGGCGCCCACGAATACATCTCTGACCCGCTGGCCAAAAAGATGAGACCAGAGGAATTCGCCGGAAAGAGGGTTCCTTAAGAAGTAAAATCAGCTCTTCCACCTGAAGAGCTACCTGAAAAATTACCTGGCCGATTACAAAATTCCGCGTCAATTTGTTTTTCGCCGGGGCCTCCCCATGACCCCCCTGGGAAAAGTCGAGAAAAAAGCCTTAAAAGGAAGAAAAATAGCCACCAGCCATGAAAAAAAACAACTGTATTTGGATGAACACCAACCGTCCCCGTGGGGACGTGAAAGAACGGATCCAACGAATCCCTGAAGAAGAAAGAGGGAAACGCCCCCAGTTACGTACCGCTGCGCCGCCGGTACATCTGCAAAAAGGCATGGCTCAACGGGTAGGGGCCGCGTTCGAAAAGAGTACAGGGAAATTTGGGACAATCCCGGGAACAGTAGTTAATCTCCTGACCTATAGCGCAGGCCGGCACGGGACACCGGAACCCCAACTGCTCCTGAAACTTAATTTTTGATCCGGCCTCAATGCTGGTGCCCGGCCGCCCCCCGCTACCGCTGCCAATACTACTACCACCCTATCCCTCTTCACTTCTAAATTCTCCGGCGGGTATCCTTTCCCTTTTTGACAAAAAAGCATTAAGTACCATCATAAATGTGTTTTTTCGGGGAAAATTTAAAACAGGCCAGTGAAAATTTAAAGGGGGCGCAATTATGCGGGACACGGTTGCTTTGGGGATTCTTTCCGGGTTGATCGGCAATCTTGCCAAGAATATTTCCAACTATTTTTTGTGGCGGACCGGGCACACCGAGGTGCTTTACGGCCACCTGGCCGGATCCATGTTTGCCGCGCCGGAAGACGTCCACGAAACCGGCAACCTGGTGATCGGTCAGCTTTTCGACATGGTCATGGGAGCCGGGTTGGGCGTCCCGATGGTTTACCTCCTGAAAAAAACGGGAAAGGATTATTATTTGCTGAAAGGAGCCGGCACGGGTTTATTGGCCTGGGGGTTGCTCTACGGCCTGGGCCCCAACGTAAAAGTTATTTCGATTAAACCGAAAATGTTTAAAACCCACTTTTCTGCCCTGTGGCACAATGTTCTTTACGGCCTTGCGGCGGCCCGGGCGGCCGTCATGCTTGCGGACCCCGGGACGTTTCCCGGAAACCCGCCGCCGGCCCAAAAAACAGAACTACCTTCAGAGCAGGTCGCGCACCTGAAAAACGCAGCGGCAGGCCGGGGCATGCGCGCAAACGGCCAGCGGACCGCGCCGGGAGGAAACCGCCTTTAAGAGGTGCCCGGCCGGACAGGTCAGCCCGGCGGCAACCAGGTATCCGGTCAGGATTTCCAGCGTCAGCCTTTGGGGCGGCTGGGTGCAGTCCGGATAGGCGGTACAGCCGAGAAACCAGCCTTCGCGCGCGCCGGCGCGCACCGTCAGCGGGCGGCCGCAGCGGGGGCAGGGGAACCTGTTCTCCACGTAAGCCCGCAGGCCGGCGTAGCGCCCGCTTAAAAATTCCCGGCGCATGTCCATTTCCAGAAAGTACATTAAAGTCCGGCAGGCCCTTTCCCCGCTTACCCGCACACTCAAACGATCAACCCGGCCGTCGCCGGGCCAGGGGCAGCCGAACCAGAAAATTTCCCTGTCGACGGCTGTAAAGGGGATGCGGGCGGCCGGGTGGCTAACGAGATAGGGCTGCAATTCCGGTGGAAAGTCCGGCGGGCGGGCGGCGCGCAGGAGGAGGCGGGCGCCCCCGGCCAGCGCGCGCTGCAGGGCGCCGGTTACCGTCCGCTCCGGCGGACCGGCGGCGGCCGGCCAGTCCAGCTGCACCGCCGCCGCCCGCCGGAGGTCCTCCTGCCAGTCCGCCAGGGCGGGCCGGCGCTCGCTATACCAGCGCAGCTCCAGGGCCGCACCCCGGAGGCCGGCGGGCAAACCGGCGAGGAGTTCTCTCCCCTTGACTACGCGGCCGTTCTGTTCGATAAAGCGAAAGAGCTGCCGCACGGTGGCGTCGCCGGGCAGGCGGCTCTCCAGAAAAGAGCGGTGGGCGAGCAAAAAGAGCTTCCCCCGCGCCCTGGTGACCGCCACGTTCACCAGGCGCTGCCCGGTGTTGCCCGCCCGGCGGGAGAGGATGCCTCCCGGGCCGCGCTGCCCAAAGGCGTCCACCAGGTCCAGCACCACGGCGTCCTGCTCCGCGCCCTGAAAGCGGTGGACGGTGGCGGCAACCAGGCCGGCGGCTTCGGAGCGGGCCCCGGCCACGCCGAGCAACCCGGTCACCAGAGCGTTGAAAAGCCTGGCCTGGGCCGCGTAAGGCGTCAGCAGCCCCACCGTGAGCCCGTTTTGCCTGAGTTGCCGGGCCAGCAGCAAAGCCAGGAAAGCGGAAAAAGGATTGAAGCGGGAAGTGCCGTGCCGATAGCAAAGGGCGGGTAAATCGCTCACGTCAACCAGCACCAGGGCCGCCCCCGGGCAAGGGGCGGCGGCGGCCAGCGCGGCGCGCCGGGCGGTTTCCGGCGCGTTGAAAAGCAAGCCGCCGTACACAGCGTCGTTAACGAAACCGGCGACGGCCGGGTGCATCCGCCGCTGGCAGCGCAAGACGGCGATCGCCGGCATCCGGCCCGCTTCAAAGGCGGCCGTGATCCCGGTCTGGTCGAAGATGTCCCGCTTCAGCCAGCGTTCCACCGCCTTCGTCCCGGCCAGGGCCACGGGGGCGAGCTGGCGGAAATCGCCGCTGACCACAAATTTCCGGCGGGCCAGCGAAGCGGCGAAAAAGACCTGCGGAAGGTAAGCCATGCCGGCCTCGTCCAGCAGCACGGCGTCGTAGTGCCCCTGGTAAACCACCGGGTCCGCCGCCGCCATGGCCAGGGTACAACCCAGCACCCGGGCTTCCCGGACCAGTTGGGCCGCCGCCTCTTTGAGCAGCGCCCGCACCTCGCGCAAAGCCTCTTCCACTTCCCCGAGTTCTCCCGGCCGACTGTCCGGCCGGCGGCCGGCGCGCAGGTCAGCCAGCAGGTCATTGCGCCGGGCTTCCAGTTCTCTTAACTGGTCGCGCAGGTAGGGACAGCGGACGGCGGCCAGGTTAAAGGCCAGCAGGGTGCTTTGCCGCACGGCCGGCAGCCGGGCCCAGCCCCAGCGCAGCACCAGGCCGGTGTCCGCTCCTTCCCCGATCCGGGCCGCCGTCCTGGAAATCGCCCCGTCTACGGCCACGTTGGCGTGGGAGAGGATCAGCACCCGCCGGCCCTCCGCAGAAAAGAGCCGGGCCAGGCGGGCCAGGGTTTCGGTTTTCCCGGTGCCCGGCGGGCCCCAGAGGAAGGTGATCTCCTGAGCGGCGGCCAGGCGCACGGCCTCTTCCTGGGCGGCCGCCGCCCGGGAAGGAGGGAGATAGCGCCGCTCCCAGGCCGGCACCTCCGCCAGCGCCGCCAGGGCCAGGCGGGAGTTCCTCGCCGGCGTTTCGTCCAGGCGCTCCTGCAGGGCGGCCAGCAGAAACCAGGGCTCGGCGAAGATCTCGGCCCGCTCCAGGTAGTCGCCCAGGTTTTCGAAAAGCGCCAGCGTCAGCTCGGTGCCCCGCACGGCCACCACTTCCCCCCGGGACTCGCGCGGACCGCAGTGTACGCGTACCGGCGTGCCGTCCAGCAAAAACGCCTCAATTTCCACCTCAAAAGCGTACAAAAACCCGGCGTCACTGCGGTGAATCAGCACCCCGTCGACGGCTGTCAGGGGACGTCCCCCCTCCTGGCGCAGAAACGCAATCTCTTCGGCCAGGGCCGCGCGAAAAGCGGTGATCAGCTCATTTACCTCCACCGCAAAAAACCACCCTTAGTTTTCCCCATCTTCCGCGCCGGCCGCCGCCTCTTCCGGAAGGATTTCCTCCGGCATGGCCACCGTGATTTCCGGCCTTTCCCCGTAAAGATACTGAAGGTCCAGATACTCTACGACGGCCCGGATCACCGTGCGCAGCGGCCGGTCTGCAGTCAGGTTCCCGGTGATCTGGTCGAGATCGTCCGGCGCCGGCCAGCTGTAGGCCCGCGCGTGGTAATCGCGGACGGCCTGCAGCAGGCGCCGGGTGTCAAAGGTGGAAAGGGTGTCCAAAAAGAGGTTATCCCGTAAAAAGTGGCCGAAGACCTCCCGCACCGTGGGGATCTCGTACTCCCTTCCCTTGGCGGCCAACTTCTGCGGCACCACCTCGAAATCGCTGTTTTTCTGCTTCCAGATCAGCTCCGACCAGAGGTTGGCGGAAGCCGCAAAAACGGTGTAGGCGGCCGTCAGCCCGTAGGAAGGCGACATAAAGCGGGCCGCGTTTAAATAGGCGTTGGCGCGGG
>JBFLZY010000133.1:0-5472 GCA_040755975.1 Bacillota bacterium
GATACTTCGGAGGCCGGGCGAAAGGTTACCCGGAACCTGTTGCTGGCCTACGAAGCGGGCCTGGGGCGCGGGGAAAACCCCATTTTCCCCAACATCATCTTCCGTTTGCAGAAAGGGGTCAACTTTGCTCCCGGCGATCCCAACTACGACCTGTTTAAACTGGCCGTCCGGGTGGCCAGCAAGCGTTTAAACCCAACGTTCAGCTTCATGGATTCTTCGTTTAACACCCCGTATGGCGACCAGGTGGCCTACATGGGCTGCCGCTCCCGGGTGATGGCCAACCGGCGGGGGCCGGAGGTGACCACCGGGCGGGGAAACCTGTCCTTTACCACCATCAATTTGCCCCGGTTGGGGATCAAGGCCGAGCGCAATCTGCCGGCGTTTTACCGGCTGCTGGAAGAAACCGCGGAACTGGTCGTCAACCAGTTGTACCATCGTTTTAAGGTGCAGTGTAAACTAAAGGTAAAGGACCTTCCCTTCGTCATGGGGCAGGGGCTTTACCTGGGTTCGGAGGGATTAAAGCCGGAAGATTCCATTGCGCCGGCCATCGTTAACGGAACGCTGGCGCTCGGTTTCATCGGCCTGGCCGAGGCGCTGGTGGCGCTGACGGGCTACCACCACGGGCAAAGCGAGGAGGCGCAGGCCCTGGGCCAGGAGATCGTGGCCTTTCTGCGGAAGAAGGTGGACGAAGCCTGCGAGCGCTTTAATCTGAACTATACCTTGCTGGGCACGCCGGCGGAAGGGTTGTCCGGCCGCTTCGTCAAGCTGGACCGCAAGGAGTTCGGGATTATTCCCGGGGTGACCAACCGGGATTATTACACCAATTCGTTCCACATCCCGGTTTATTTCCCCATCAGCAGCTTTGACAAGATCCGGCTGGAGGGGCCTTACCACAAGTACTGCAACGCCGGCCACATCAGCTACGTGGAGATGGCCTCCCCGCCCGAGCACAACCCGGAAGCGGTGGAAACCATCATCCGGCACATGGCCGAGAGCGACATGGGCTACGCCGGGGTCAACTACCCCGTTGATTTTTGCTGCGGGTGCAACCTGCTGGGCGTGATTAACGAAAGAACCTGCCCGCGCTGCGGCTCTCCCGACATCCGCCGGGTGCGCCGGATCACCGGCTACCTGAGTACGGTCGACCGTTTTAACGACAGCAAGGTGCGGGAGCTTAACGACCGGCTGGTGCACCGGTAAGACCGGCAAGGGAGTAACTATGTGTGTTATTGAATTACAGGCAATGAATTACAGGCAATGCCCGGCTCAGGGGCTTGAAGACTGAGACGCAAGGGAGTAGCTATGCCATTAGTTGTTTTTAGGTTTCTTTGAGGAGCAAGAAGTAATGCCTGGCGAACCTCAGACGCTTCCGGTGGGAAATTTACGTAAGGTGGTAGAAAGGTTTGGTTTTGTTGAGCTGGCCTATCTTTTTGGCTCTTTTGTCAGGGGAGAGGTTTATCACGATCTCGATCTGGGATTGGTTCTTAATGAAAGCCTTTCTCTAAAAGAACGCTGGCCTTATGCTCTGAAAGTGGCCGGGGAAGCGGAAAAAGCCATCAAATACGCTGTTCCTGTCGATGTCCGCCTGCTTAACGAAGCGCCGCCGAAATTTTCTTACCAGGTGCTGAAAACCGGTCGGCTTCTTTTCGCCCGCTCGGAAGCCGTCCGGATCAGGTACGAAAAGGAAATAATGCTTGCCTACCTGGATTTCCAGGAGACAGATCGCTGGTTCGACGCAAAATTGCTGGAGGCGGTCAGCAGACTTTAATTTTTGATTTCACTGCAAAAACCCCATTTGCACCACCATCGAGGGAGGTGCCGGCTGATGGACGACCGCCAGGAAATGATGGCTCACCTGGAAGAACTGCATCAAGCGTTAATCGATTGGAACCGCTACCAGGCGAAGGTATCGCTTTCCGATCTCCGCGCCAGCCGCGATACAAGAAATATGGTTCTGCACGCCCTGCTGGTGGCCATCCAGGCTTCCCTCGACCTAGCTGCGCACTTAATTGCCGCTAAAAGATTAGAGCGGCCGGCGACCTACCGGCAAGCTTTTGAAATTCTTACCGAAAAGGGCTTTCTTCCCACCCGGTTGGGGGAAAAGCTGGCGGAACTGGCTTCCTTCCGGAACGTTCTGGTGCACATTTACTGGCGCCTGGATTTAGAGAGGGTTTTTGATCTTTTGCAAACCGGCTACGATCCCCTGGTGGAGTTTTGCCGGACGGTGGTCCGGTTAATGGAGGAGTGAAAAGTGTCCAGAGCAATGCCGGGAGCACCCGCGGGCGAAGATGCCCGTCCGGGCGAAAGGATAGCGGTAAAAGTGGCCGGCGTGGCGAAAGAAAGTGTGGTGGACGGCCCGGGGCTGCGCTTCGTTGTTTTTGCCCAGGGCTGCCCCCACCACTGCCCGGGCTGCCAGAACCCGGACACCTGGGACCCGGCCGGGGGAACGGAAGTTGCCGTGGCGGAGCTGCTGGAGCAAATTAAAGCCAACCCGCTGCTCAAAGGAATCACCCTTTCCGGCGGGGAGCCCTTTTGGCAGGCCGCAGCCTTGGCCCGTTTGGCCGGGGCGGCCCGGGAGCGCGGGCTGGACGTGGTAACCTACACCGGTTACACCTGGGAAAGATTGGTGGAACTGGCCCGCACCGGACCGGAAATAAAGCAGCTCATCGAGGCCTCTGATTATATCGTCGACGGCCCCTACGTCGAAGCCCAGAGGGACCTGGCGCTTCCCTTCCGCGGGTCGCGCAACCAGCGCATTATCGACGTGCGGGCCTCCCTGGCCGCCGGGAAAGCCGTCCTGGCTGCGTGGGGGTAAGGGGGGAGAAGGCCATTCGCCCGTCATCCTTGGAGAACCTGGTGATGAGGCTTTGCTTGGCGTCGTTACCCTGGAAATCCTGGGTCTTACTTTTAACCCGTTTAACCGCACCCTGCAGCCCATGAGAATGTTATTGATCTAGCCCGGTATCCATGGCCGCCCCCCTTTGTGCCTTTGTGCCTGTTCCCTTCGTGCCTGGTAGCGATAAAACTCACTCTTCTTCTGTTTTCAACATAGGATATTATAGCCTTTTTAGTCTACGCTTAAAGGAGAGTGAGTTTTTTGGTTATTTACTACGTTCAGCCGGGGGATACCCTCTACCAGATTGCCCAGCGGTATAACACCACGGTGCAGCGGTTGCTGGAGCTAAATGATCTCCCCGATCCGGATATGCTTACGGTGGGGATGAAATTAAATATCGACGCTCCGTTTGCCGGTGGTGGCGGCGAAGAAAGCGAATCTGGCGACCCTTACGTCAGCCGGCTTTTTGACGGCATTCTGCACATTATTGCCACCGATCGACTTCGGTACTTGCGCGGCGAGCCCGTAAGGCTTTCGCTGGTGAAGGTAAATGTTACTGCTTTACCCATTACCCTGCATTACCGGACGGGGCAGCGCTTTGACTTTGCCGCTTTCCGGGAAGGGCGGGAACTGTGGCGCTGGTCGGCGGCCCAGGCTTTTCCCCAGGTGACCGGCCGGGTTGTCCTGCAGCCCGGGGAAAGCCAGAGTTTCCACGTTACCTGGGACCAGCGGGACAACGCCGGCCGCCTGATTGAGCCGGGGCTGGTGACGATCCGCGGGTACAACGCGGCCGAAGAATTGCGTACCCGGTCCGTGCCGATCGTCATCCGGATTCGTCCGGCCGTTGCGCCTGCGCCGGTACCGACGCCCGTGCCGACCCCGCCGCCGGGGGTTTGCCCCAGCGGAAATCTCCTTGCCGATCCGGGCTTTGAGGAGTGGCGCGACGAGAACACCCCCGTACACTGGAACGGAACCAATTTATACCGGACCCGTTACGTCAAGTCCGGAAAGTTTGCGGCCGGATTGGGGGCGGTGCATACGGAGCGGGCCACCCTTACCCAGTCGGTAGCCGGGCTGCCCGGCCGGATCTACCAGTTGCGGTTCTGGGCGCGGGAAATTCCGCAAACCCCGCCGCGGGGGAATTTCACTTTAAACGCTACGGTCTTTTTCTACGACGCCGCCGGCCGGTTCATCAGCCGTGCCGACCCTGTTTTTACGCAAACCGCCATTCCGGAAAGCTACACCTTGTATACTTTGACTACCGGCTTAAGCCCCGCCGGGACGGCCCGGGCCGAGGTGCGCTTTGCCTTTACGCCGGCCCCGGACAACAACAACACGGTGGGTATTGACGACGTGGACTTCCGGTGCATCTGAGGTTGAAAACGCCGCAAAGAAAATGCTTAAGTTTTCTTGCTTTGCACACTGGCGTGCCTGTCGCCGGGAAACTTCGCCGCTCCTGAATAGAAAACGTGGGTGTTTGAATTTGAAAATAACCCACGTTTTTTGTTCTCACCTTTTTTATTCCTGGCTTCCCAAGAAAGCCCGGTTGATGATTTTTTGACCCCTTCGCTGGCCTGTAACCCGTCACAGAAGCGCTCCTTTAACGCAACCGGACGCCGTCGGCCCGGCTAGTGACCGCAGGTGGCGCAGCTTCCGGAACTGCAGCCCGCGCAGCCGCCACCGCCGCCGTTGCCGCCGCTGAAATCCAGCCCGCCGTCGCCGCCCTTCGCCCCTCCCCGGGCGGTAAAGCTGCTCATTACCCGCGCGGGACCGGGTTTCCCGCAATTCGGGCAGGTGAGGTGCTCACCCGTTTCCCCCAGCGCGCATAACTTTTCAAAGCGCCTGGCGCAGGCAGCGCATTTGAATTCGTAGATCGGCATAATTAACCGCACTCCTTTGCTGAGAACTGTAACGAGTTAAAGTTGAAAGCTACCTTTAGCTTACGCCAAGAGAAAAAAACTGTCAAGACCCGCGGTGCTTCCGGTAACCCCGGCACAAAAGACGGACCTGGTTTAATGGCGGTAAAACCTGACCGGTGGACGGGGCAGGCTTTTAGAAGGTTGCTTTAATTTAGAGCGGCAACATAAAAAAGAATGTTTGATGGAGATAATTTAACGAGGTTTGCTTTGCTTGTTAAATTTAATACTTTTTGGCAGTTGACAGGTCTCCTGTGTAGCTGTACTTTTTTAAAAATTTAAATGATGAAATATAATTTCATTATATGAAAATTGATAAATCGATTAGAAAAGGGGACGAGGAGATGACCGGACATTCTTCAGCATGGGAGACGGCAATTGAACAACTGGAGCAGGCGGCCGAAATAGCCGGGTTGGATCCCGCTGTACTCGCCTTGCTCAAGGAGCCGCAGCGCATCTTTATAGTTACTTTTCCCGTCCGGATGGACGATGGCTCCGTAAAAATTTTCACCGGCTTCCGGGTTCACCACTGCCACGCCCTGGGACCGATCCGGGGCGGCACCAGGTTCCACCCGGAGGAAACCCTCGCGGACGTCAAAGCGCTGGCTCTTTGGATGACCGTTAAAAATTCCTTAAACGGCCTGCCCGCCGGCGGGGGCAAAGGGGGCGTCATCTGCGACCCGGCGGCCCTTTCTGCCGCCGAACTGGAAAGGCTCTGCC
>JBFLZY010000134.1:0-5236 GCA_040755975.1 Bacillota bacterium
CCCCTGCCGAACCGATCAGCATGGGCACGCCCAGCTTCCGGGAAGCTGTCAGCATGTGCTCTAAATCATGCCTTTGCCACTGCACCGGGCTGGTGGAAATATCCGCCCCCAGGGGCACCGGCCCGATATCGCAGCTGCCCGAGTCGGCCAGGATAAAATCCGGCTTCGTCTCCACCCCCCGGTAAAAGCTTTCGGTTTTAATCGGCGCAAAGCCGAGGTGGCCGTTGGGGCATAAAAAGCGCAGCGTCTTCTTGGACATTTTCCGTGCTCCTCCTCACCTATTCCTCTTCATGTTTGCCTTAAAATAAACCACCAGTGACATTTTAAAATCGCTTAACCCGCTCTCGCCCTATTGCCGCTACAATGATCACACAAATGGCTAACATGTTATTACCACTATATATTTTCTTTCTCCCTGTTTGCCAGATCTCCTTCTCTTTACTGAAATAAAATTTTTTAGCGCTCGCTGAGTTCAGAAAAAATAACGCTTGACGGAAATTACGGGCCGTGGTATGCTATTTGCCGGAAATTCCCCGCCTGAACTTAACTTGAGCAGTTGATATAACCACTTTTCTAAATTACAGGAGGGAAATTTTTGCTCTCGCCAAACAACGCCATCCCACTTTACCAGCAATTAAAAGACGAGTTGCGGGAAAAAATAAAAACGGGCGCGCTCAAACCAGATGAGCGCATCCCGTCGGAACGGGAGCTGTGCGAACAGTACCACGTCAGCCGGATGACGGTGCGGCAGGCGCTGGCAGAACTGGCCAACGAGGGCCTGCTTTACAGGACTCACGGCAAGGGAACCTTCGTGGCCCGGCCGCGCATCGACCAGGAACTGGTAAGGGTGACGCCCTTTGAAAGCACGCTGCGGAGCAAAGGGCTGCGCCCTGCCACGAAAATCCTCGGCCACAAAATGGTTTCCGCCGACTACGAGGTGGCCACCGCCCTGGCCATCCCGTTGCTCAGCCCGCTGGTCAACCTGACCCTCCTTGGTTTGGGCAACGAGCAGCCCGTGGCCTACTACAGCGCCTACTTTCCCGAAAACATCGGCCATAAAATGGCGGCCGCAGCCCAGGCCCGGCTGGCCCGCAAAGCCCCTTTCACGACCTACGACCTTTATGACGACCTGCCGGAAGTGCACCCGGTCCGGCTAACCCAATCTTTCGAGGCGCTCTCCGCCGGCGCCGACCTGGCGGAAACCCTGCAAATACCCCCGGAAAAACCTTTAATGCATATAACGACGGTAGTCTATTTAGATGACGGGCGCCCGGTGGAATACAGGCACTCCTACTATCGTGGAGATATGTACCGGTTCCACATCACCCGACCGGCGAGGTAAAAAAGCTGCGGCTACTTATCAATCCGGTCGGAGACCATTTTATAAACTTTATCCTTGTCCCTTTTTCCAATAGCCCAAATTTCCGGAGCTTTATCCTTAATTGTATAAACAATGCGATAACGGTTCTTACAAAAATATAACTTCCGAAAACCCGATAGATCTATATTTCGACGCTTGCCCAATTCCTTGCCCAACTCAGGGTTACTGTTGATTTTTTTAAGTTGGGCCAAGGCATCGATTTGCAGGGCTCTGTCCATGCTGAGAAAGTCATCCCATGCCTCTGGCCGCCACTTGATCCGATCAAGTTTTGAAATTAGTCCAGCCAACTTCTGTTTCTTAGTTTCGCTCAATAAGGTCCAACTCCTCTTCGGTCAGGTCGAGTTGCTTTATGACCTCAGCCATTTCTATGCTTGGCGCCGAATTTTCCTTGCGTTGCTGAACAAGATTATAAATTTCTATGGATTCGGCCAGATCGGAAAGTTCCTCATACCTTTCGAAGGAAAGGAGAACCAGCGACGGATAATTATTGCGCATAACGATTACGTCTTTGGATCGGGCCTTATCTATAACCCGGCCAAGATTTCTCTGTAAATCTGTCACTGAAACGATCTGTTCCTTATCGAAACTGACTGACATGGATTAATCCTCCTTTTGTATTTTTCTATGTAATATTATACATAAATAAGACTAAACGGCAAGCTTCTTTATCATTTTTTCCGGCTAAAAAAACCCGGCGCCCGGGTTCTCCGGGCGCCTTGCTTTTCTAGCTAACAAGTTTATGATTTGAATGGCGGGCTGCCGGCTTTTCGCTCCTTCCGGGGCTACTTTATACCAGCGGCTGCCGGCGAAAAGCATCCGTTTCGTACTCTTCGATCCGCCCGCGGTCGCTCAACTCGGCCAGCTTCGGGTCTAGCGGCAAAACCTCGATCAACCTGACCCCCGTCTGGCAGGCCACGTCTTCCGCCTTGCCGATCCCGAAAACGTAAATTTCTTCCCCGCACCTGGGGCACTTCAGGTAGCTCATGTTTTCCACCATGCCCAAAATGGGGATGCCCATGTGCTCCGCCATCTTGATCGCTTTTTTCACCACCATCAGGGACAGATCCTGCGGAGAGGTGACCACCACCAGGCCGTCCAACGGCAAAGACTGCATCACCGTTAAAGGCACGTCCCCCGTCCCCGGCGGCAGGTCGACAATTAAATAATCAAGCTCTCCCCAGAAGACGTCCGTCCAGAATTGCTTGACCACGCCGGCCAGGATCGGCCCGCGCCAGATCACCGGGTCGTCCTCCCTGGGCAGCAGCAGGTTCAAAGACATCACGGCAATGCCCAGGGAAGTTTTCACCGGCAAAATGTGGTTGTCAAAAGCATCAGGGCGGTTCTTCAAGCCAAACATCTTAGGGATGCTGGGGCCGGTAATGTCGGCGTCCAGAATGCCCACCTTATACCCCTGGCGGGCCAGGCCAATGGCCATTAAAGCGGTGACGGAAGATTTGCCTACCCCTCCCTTGCCGCTGATTACCGCCAGCACGTGCTTGATGTTGTTAAACTCGCTTTGCGGAAGAGCCTCCGGTTTCCGGCTACCCGCCCCCTCCCGGCTGCCGTGTCCGTTGCAGGTGGAATTACAAGATTTACACAGATTGTCGGACGCTAGATTATCGGACACTTGTCTCCATCTCCTTCTGCACATTATGGCCTATTGTTCATAAGTAGTAATTATTTTATGCCCGTTCGTCAGTTGTGTCAAGACATTGCAGCATATCGCCGCGGCGCATCTATTCCAGGCAGATTTTAACTTTGTTTTGGTTTACTTATTGGATTTAATAGATTTACCGAACTTGCCGGACTTGCTGGACTTACTGGCTTTGCCGGCTTCCATCCTGTCCAGCAATCTGTTCATAACCGCGGCAAATTCCCCCCAGGCAACCGGCGCGCCGGGATCGGGATCGCCCACGAGCAGGCCTCTTTCTTTCAAGCGGGCAATTTCCCCGGCCGGGTCCCACCTGGGCTGCAGGTCAAAAACCTTGACCAAAGCAGCGGTGAGCACTGCGGCGAGGCCTTCGAGAAAGGCGGGATCGGCCAGACTCGCCGCGTCGCGGGGGTGGTCGATGAAAAGGTTCTCCAGCAGCACGGCGGGCATAACGGTTTCCCTTAAAACCGCAAAGTTGGCCCGCTTCTTCCCCCGGTCCGGAAAACCCGCATCCAGGTAATACCGCGCCACTTCCGCATGGATGAAGGAGCGCAGGGCCTCCGTCTTTTCCGGGGCGGCCACGTGAACGTAACTTTCAAACCCGGTGCCTCCGCCGGCGTTAATATGCAAAGAGCAAAAGAAATCGGCTTTTCGGTCGTTGGCTATCCTGGCCCGGTCGCGCAGGCTCACCGCCCTATCTTCGTCGCGGGTGGAAAGAACCTCTACCTCGTAAGCGTTTAATTTATTAATCAAAAGTTTGGCGATTTTGAGCGTAAGGTCTTTTTCTTTCAACCCGAAACCCGTCGCCCCCGGATCTCTTCCGCCGTGGCCCGGATCAATAATTATAAGCATGGCAAAAACAACCCCCAGAAGATTATACCGCACAGATGTTCGGTTGTAAACAAAGAAAAAGTTTGTGAAATTTTCGACTTTATTAGAAAGCAGCTAAACCTTAATATTAAACCTTTTAAGGAAAAAACATTTCTTTTTGGCCGGAAATATAATAGATTACTGCTATCTCTCCCTTTAGCTTTCCTCCGCGGAGGTGAAGTTTATGAATCTCCAGGAAACCTTTTACTACCTGAAAAAGGCCGGCGTTACAGCTTTACCGGTGCCGGGAACGAATAAATACTTCATTTCTTTCCGGGACGGCCAATCAACTTACGTAAGGGAAAAAATCATCCTCCGGCTGGCCAAATCCGCAGTCAAGGATCCCGTTACGATCATCCAAACCCTGAAAGATTCGCAAACACCCCTCACCTAGGGGTGTTTAAACTTTAAGTGCTCGGCCGGCTAATCCCCCGGCGGCGGGTTCTCTTTTTATCCTCCGCAGCCCGCCCCATATCCCAGACGGGGCGGTATCCCTCCCCGGTGCTGCCGGGCACCCTGTATTTTGCCAGCACACCGTAAACGCGTTTTCTGCTCACCGGCATCCCCCCCGCAGCAAAAACTAAGGAATTGAAAGCTGGCTCGAGATAATTATCTCCTTTAATTATCTCCTTCCCTATAAATTATTATTCTAAAAGGGATTTGACACCCCGGGCAAGCAGGAATTCGGGGCCGCTGCGGAGAAAAATCTACAAAAAAATAAAACAAGACCAAAGGGGGAGGTTAATTTGAACGCGGCAAAAAAGACCTATAAATTCAGTTACCAGATTAACCGGGCGCTGTGCATGGCCTGTGCGGCCTGCGAATGGGAATGCCGGGACGGCGGTATCTACATCGACGACACGGTAAATTATGCCATCAACCTGGAGAACTGCACCCGCTGCGGCCGCTGCTTCCGGGCCTGCCCGACGGGAGCCATCAGCAGGATGAATAATCCGTAGCCAATCCGTAGCCAGGCATCCCAAGGCAAATAACCCAAGGCTTTGCCGAACTCGTTAAAAAGCCCTACCCCCAAAAGGCATAGGGCTTTTTTTAGCGGGCGGTCATCATTTCTCCAGAAAATCGGCCAGAACGTCCAGGAGATCGATGGTGCGGATAATTCCTACCGCCTTTTTCTCTTTATTGAGCACGGGGATGTGGTTGATCTGGTTGGTCAAAATCACCCGCGCCACCTCCTGCACCGGCGTATCCTCGCTCACGAAAACCTTGACCACCGGCCGCATCACCTTTTTTACCGTCACTTTTTTCAGCCGCTCCTTTTCAATGCGCATAAAGAAGGTGCCCCAGTTGTCGGTCGTCCAGATATCTTCCTCCAC
>JBFLZY010000135.1:0-1284 GCA_040755975.1 Bacillota bacterium
TGAAGTCTTCATCCGAAGGGAGCTTTTTAAACTTGCTGAAATTGCGGCTGGGTTTACCAAAAGGAAGCCTTCAGGAGGCAACTTTTTCTTTATTTAAACGGGCCGGTTTTCACCTGCGGGTGAACGACCGCTCCTATTACCCCACGATTGACGATCCGGAGCTCGAAGTGGTGCTCATGCGGGCCCAGGAAATTCCCCGTTACGTAAGCGAAGGGGTTCTGGACGCGGGGTTGAGCGGCCTGGACTGGATCCTGGAGAATGAAGCGGACGTTGTTGAGGTGGCCGAACTCGTCTATTCCAAGCATACTTTGCGGCCTATCCGCCTTGTTCTGGCTGTGGCCAGGGACAGCGATATCAAGGACGTTGCAGGTTTAGAGGGAAAACGCATTGCCACCGAACTGGTGCGGGTTACCCGGAAATTTTTGACCGCCCACGGGGTGAAGGCAACGGTAGAATTTTCTTACGGGGCTACGGAAGTAAAAGTTCCCGACCTGGTGGACGCCATTGCCGACCTGACCGAGACGGGCAGCTCACTGCGGGCAAATAACCTGCGCGAGATTGCTACTATTTTAGAGTCAACCCCCCGGCTGCACGCCAGCAGAAAGTGCTGGGAAGATCCCTGGAAGAAAGAGAAGTTGCAAAATCTAGCTGTTTTGTTGCTGGGCGCCTTGCGGGCGGAAAATAAGGTAGGCTTAAAGATGAATGTTCCGGGGGACCGGCTGGATGACGTGCTGGCGATTCTCCCGGCCATGAAACATCCTACGGTCTCCCAGCTGGTCAATAGCGACTGGGTGGCTGTGGAAGTAATCCTGGACGAAAAGAAGGTTCGCGACCTGGTGCCGGCGCTGAAAAAGGTCGGCGCCCAGGATATTATCGAATACCCTTTGAAAAAAGTCATACCCTAAGGGGGATAAGCGGAAAAAGGGTGCGCCGGGGCGGCAAGCCGGCGCAGCATCCGGTTAAAGGAGGGCAAGGCGATGATTCCCATCCGGGATAGTGTGCGTCCGCGGCGCAGACCGGTCGTCAACTGGACGATCATCGCGATTAATCTCCTGGTATTTTTTTATGGTCTTGGGCTTTCCAGGCAACAGTTGGAAGACGTTTATTTTCATTATGGGGTTATTCCCAGCGAGGTGTTTCATTTAATTAAAACCGGCGCTCCCCTGGAGCCTTTATTTTTACCTTTCCTTTCCGCCATGTTTCTTCACGGGGGATGGTTTCACGTCATCGGCAATATGTGGTACCTGTGGATATTCGGGGATAACGTGGAAGACCGCCTGGGCC
>JBFLZY010000135.1:1384-5191 GCA_040755975.1 Bacillota bacterium
GCTCCCCTGGAGCCTTTATTTTTACCTTTCCTTTCCGCCATGTTTCTTCACGGGGGATGGTTTCACGTCATCGGCAATATGTGGTACCTGTGGATATTCGGGGATAACGTGGAAGACCGCCTGGGCCGCTTTCGCTATCTGTTGTTTTATCTGGCTGCCGGGATCATTGGGAGCATCGCCCACATCTTAACCAACCCCACCTCCCCCGTCCCCGTCATCGGCGCCAGCGGGGCCATTGCCGGAGTGCTGGGCGGGTATTTCATCACCTTTCCCCGTTCCCGCGTGCTGGCCCTGGTGCCGGTCTTTTTCTTCCTGACGCTGATGGAGGTTCCGGCCGTGATCTACCTGGCCCTGTGGTTTGTGCTGCAGCTTTTTAACGGGACGCTGTCCTTAGGCGGCGTGGCCAATCCGGTTGCCTGGTGGGCGCACATCGGCGGTTTTGTAGCGGGGATGGTTTTGATTAAGTTGATGGCGCCCCGGCGGGTAAGGTATGATTCTTTCCGGTAGGGCCTCCCTCATAGATAGTCGATAGATAGTCGTCAGTCGTCAGTCGCCGGGATAGTCGGAATTCGCTGAAGCGAATTACTTAATAAGTTAAGTGCCTGGCACTTAACTTATTGCCGGCACATTTTTCTTTGTGCCTCAATTTTCATAATTAATGGTGGGAACGAATGTTTTCATGAGGCACTCCCGAAGAAGGAGATTTGTGCGGTTGGATTTATCCTGGTCCGAACAGGAGAACCCGGGCCGGGGCGGCTTCCACGCCGGTGAGTTTTAAGGGGGCGACAATTAAAAAGTAAACCCCGGCAGGAACTTCTTTTAAGCGCAGGCCCTCGATGAGCAGAATTTTTTTCGCCAGCAGGGTGCGGTGGGTGGGGTAACCGGGCTGGTCCCTTTCGATTCCCAGGGCGTCCAGGCCCACTCCGCGCACCCCCAGATCCGCCAGATAGGCGGCAGCTTCGGCGCTCAGGTAGACAAAGTCGAAGGCAAAATTTTCGTTCCAGGAATTTTTGGTTTTCAAAAGAAGAAAGTCGCCCGGTTGAATGGCGTGCGCCAGCAAATCCCGGCGGCTTATTTTTTCCGGTACGCCGGTGAGGTCCAGCACCCGGCAAAAGGTAAAGAAGTCGGCCGGGGCGATACTTTCTACGCCCGGCCCCCCGGGGAAAACGTGTCCGGGCGCATCCACGTGAGTGCCCGTGTGCGTATCAAGGTACAGGCGGGTTTCCACGATTCCTTTCGGGTCGTCCTTCACTACCTTTAGCGCCGGCTGCTTTTCTGTTTTGTTTTTATATACCATCATGCCCGGGTAAATGGCCATCGAAATGTCGAATATTTTCAACGGGTATCCCTCCCATCCCTTCCGGCAAAGGAAATGCCGCGGGGTTGGTGGCGTAATCGCGTTCTGCGCTCTGCCAGCAGGCGGGCAGATCTTCTTTTCTTTCCCCGCATACCGGCCACCAGCGCAGTCCGTCGCGCCCCGGAAGTTCCCCGGCTTCCGCCGGTCCCCAGGTGCCGGCCGCGTAGTTGGGAAAAACGACGCCGTTTTGTTCCCGGGCGGCCGCCATTGGCTCCACAAATTCCCAGGCCAGCGCGACCTCCTCCCAGCTGGTAAAAAGGGTTGGATCGCCTTTCCGTACGTCCAGCAGGAGACGTTCGTAGGCTTCGGGGGAGCCGGCGGCCAGCGCGCAGTTCTGGCAAAAATCCATGGTGACGGGGATGATCCGGTTTTTCGTACCCGGTTTTTTCACGTTTAACTGCAAATAGATTCCTTCTAAGGGATCAACCCGGATGACCAGCAGATTGGGTGCTAGGGAGCCCTGTTCCTTAAAATACAGCACTTCCGGCAGGGAGCGAAACTGGACAAATATTTCCGTTCCTTTTACGGCCAGTCTTTTTCCCGTTCGCAGGTAGAAAGGGACGCCGGCCCAGCGAAAATTTTCGATAAAGATTTTCACCGCAATAAACGTTTCGGTATTGGAAAAAGGGCTGATTCCTTTTTCCTCCCGGTAGCCTGCCACCCTAGTGCCGTTGATGATTCCCGGGCCGTACTGCCCGCGGACGACATTCCGGCGAAGATCAACCGGGGTAAGCGGCCGCAGCGTGCGCAGCACTTTGATTTTTTCGGCCCGCACCGCTTCCGGGCGAAGGCTGCCGGGGGGTTCCATGGTCACCAGAGTTAAAAGTTGGAGCAGGTGGTTCTGGAACATGTCATTTATCGCGCCCGCCTTTTCGTAGTAGGCGGCCCGTTCCCCCACGCCAAGCGTTTCGCTGACCGTGATTTGAATGTTGTGGACGTAATTTCTGTTCCAGAGGGGTTCAAAAAGGGCGTTCGCGAACCGGATGACAGCGATATTCTGAATCATCTCTTTGCCCAGGTAGTGGTCGATGCGGTAAATGTGCTCTTCGTCGAATACCTTCCGGATTTGCCTGTTTAATTCTTTGGCCGAAGCCAGATCCCGGCCGAAGGGTTTTTCAATCACCAGCCGTTGCCAGGCCGGGGGGTTGTTGGGCGCCAGGCCGGCCGCCCCCAGGTTCCCGGCGGCGGGTCCAAAATTTTCCGGGGCCACGGCCAGGTAAAAGATGCGGTTCCCGGCTGTTGCGAAGCGGTTGTCGAGTTCGCTGAGCAGCGTTTGGAGACGGCTGTAGCCGGCGCGGTCGTGCAGGTCCAGGGGCAGATAGAAAAAGCGCCGGGCGAAGGCGGACCAGGATTGCCCTCTTTTTACCGGGAAGCGTGTGTATTTCTGTAGATCCCGGAAAATCTCCTCCCGGAAAACGGCGTGGGTTTTTTCCCGCCGGGCCACACCCACCACGGCGAAGTTGTCCGGGAGGAGACCGTTCCGGTGCACGCCGTAGAGGGCGGGGTAAAGCTTGCGCCGGGCCAGGTCTCCGGTGGCCCCGAAAATCACCAGGATGCAGCCGGAATTATTTTTGGGCATGATCGAAACTCCCTGCTTTTTCCACTTCGTGACCGCCGAATTCGTAGCGCAGAGCCGCCACCACTTTCCCGGCAAAGCTTTCTTCCTGCTCCGAGCGATAGCGCATGAAAAGCGCGGCGGCGGTCACCGGCACCGGCACCCCCAGGGCCAGGGCCGTTTCCATCGCCCACCGGCCTTCGCCGGAGGAATGGACGACCCCCTTGATTTTTTCCAGGCGCACGTCTTTCGCCAGGGCTCTGGCGGTAAGTTCCATGAGCCAGCCGCGGATTACTGAACCGTGCTCCCAAACGCGGGCGATTTCGGGCAGGTTGAGCGGGAAGGGACCCCGGGCCAAAATTTCGAAGCCCTCCCCGATGGCCTGGAGCATTCCATATTCAATGCCGTTGTGCACCATCTTGACGAAATGGCCGCTCCCGGGAGGACCTGTGTGCAGATAGCCTCCGGGGACGCTGAGGTCCCGGAAAAGCGGCTCCAGGCGGGAAAAAACTTCCTCGGCGGCGCCGACCATGAGGCAGGCGCCGCGGCGCGCTCCTTCCGTTCCTCCGCTGGTGCCCGCGTCGACAAAATTGATCCCCTTCGCCTGGAGGTCGCGCGCCCGGCGCAGCGTGTCCCGGTAGTCCGAATTGCCTCCGTCAATGATTGTGTCCCCCGGCGCCAGCAGCGGAACCAGCCCGGACAGCATTTCCTCCACGGGTGACCCGGCGGGAAGCATCAGCCAGATTACCCGCGGAGGGACCAGCCCGGCGACCAGTTCCGGCAGGCTGTAGGCTCCGCCAATTCCCCTGGTTTCCGCTTTTTTCGTTTTTTCCGGGGAGCGGTTATAGGCAACCACCCGGTGGCCCTTTTCAACCATGTTCAAGGCCAGGTTAAA
>JBFLZY010000136.1:0-5113 GCA_040755975.1 Bacillota bacterium
CTGGGGATAGGATTTAATCTCCAGGCCGTATTTATTGTTCACCAGGTTTATAAACCGGGTTATATTGGCCTGTTTTTTGCGTTCGTCGGAAGGTTCCCAGAGCGGTTTTTTCATGAATATCCCCCTTTTAGCTCTTTTGAATATTTTAAGAAAATATTCTTTAGGCCGACAAAAATTCCTGCCGCGTCACGAAGGCCGGCAGGAGCGCAAATGTCATCCGCCCGCGTTCTTTTCTTTTATTTTGGCCTCTAAATCAAGAAGATATTTTTTCATCTCCGGACGGCCGCCGAAACCGCCCGGTTCGCCGTTTTGGCGGATGACCCGGTGGCAGGGGATTACCAGGGGCGTCCGGTTGGCGCCGGCGGCGTTTCCCACGGCCCGGGCGGCGCGCGGGCAGGCGGCCGTTGCCGCCACCTGGCCGTAGGAGCGCACCTCTCCGTAGGGGATTTGCCGGATGGCGGCAAGGACTTTCTTTTGGAAAGGAGTGTACCAGTTGAGGTCGACGGGTACCGGAAAGTCTACCGGCGAACCTTGAAAATAGGCGATCAGGGCCTTTTCCAGCAAAGCCGGAGCATCTTCGGGGCAGCCCCCGGGGGGATTTCCGGTGGAGGCGGCAAGGAAGTTTTTCATCTGCCGGTTTTGTGCCTCATTCCGGCGGCCCCGGAGCAATAACTGATCCTGTAAACAGGCCAGCGCTTTTTCCCTGCTTTCCTGCGGCAGGGTCAGGGCGGCCAGGCCGTTTCCCGTCCACGCCGCGGCCAGCCAGCCGGCGTCCGTACAGATTACCTGGGTAAACATTGGCAAACGCCACCTCCGGAAAAGGTTTTCGGCCTTGTTTACGACCAGTTATTTAGTTTGGTTAAGGATCTTCCCCAGGCGATCGGAGATTTGCGCGGCGCCCCGGACGATCTCGTTGATTACTTCTGCAACCGTCTTGATTTCGTGAATCAGGCCGACGGCCTGGCCGACGGCGAATGTCCCGCCGTCTGTGTCGCCTTCCAGAAGGGCCCTTCTGCCGATTTGGCCGCTTACCACCGTCAGCAGCTCCTCCAGAGTGGCGCCGCGGTTTTCCATTTCCAGGGCCCTCTGGGCGGCGGCGTTCTTCATGACGCGGGCGGCGTTGCGAATCGAGCGCAGAATCAGGGTGGTGTCGGTTTCGTTGGCTTTGACGATCCACTCTTTGAAGTTGGGGTGGGCGGTGCACTCTTTGGTGGCGACGAAACGCGTCCCCATGATTACGCCCTCCGCTCCTAAGGCCAGGGCGGCCACGAAGCCGCGCGCGTCCGCGATTCCGCCGCCGGCGATGACCGGGATGGAAAGGGACTCCGCGGCCCGCGGGACGAGGATGAGCGTGGTGACGTCGTCCATCCCCGGGTGGCCCCCGCATTCGAAGCCGACGATGATCACGGCGTCGGCGCCGATGGACTCCGCCTTTTTAGCAAACCGGACGGAAGGCACTTTGTGGAGCAGCTTGATGCCCGCCTCTTTTAAGTAGCGAACGAAAGGTTCCGGGCTCCGGCCGGAAGTTTCCACCACGGGGACCTTTTCTTCCAGGACGGTTTCCACGTAAACCCGGGTCAGGTCGTTGGCGGTCATTTCGGGGAGCATGGAGATGTTTACGCCGAAGGGCTTGTCCGTAAGTTCGCGCGTTTTGCGGATTTCGTCCCGCAAATCTGCTTTGGTTTGGTGCGTGGCCGCCGTGATGATCCCTAAGCCACCGGCGTTGGAAACGGCGGCGGCCAGTTCGGCCCGGGAAATCCACTGCATGCCGCCCTGGATAATGGGGTAGCGGATGCCCAGCATTTCGGTGATCCGGGTTTTAATGGCCATTTTCAAAAAACCTCCCCCTGAAAATACTTCTGCCATCATTTCCCATCGGGCTGGTCCGGCACTCACCGGTACTCAATATGCTTATTGTTTTACTGTCTCAAATAGCACCGGCTGACAACGAAGCAACCTGATCCCCAGTGAGTGCCGGATGTCCGGCTCGCTCCGCTGCTCCGGGCTGACCCGGCACTCAGCCTTTCCTGAAGGTTCGGAGCTAGACTGAAGCTATCTTGAAGCTGAGTGCCGGGGCCTGGTTCGGAGCGAACCAGGCAGCGCTGCAAAATGCGCTTGAAACGTCAGTTTTCTTACCCCAGTAGTTCTCAGGCGTTATAAAACTGCTTTTTGCATCCTGTTATCGGCGCGTTTCGCGCTGCCGGTTCGCTTGCCTCACATGTCCGGCACTCACCGTCACTCAGTATGCTTACTGTTTTACTGTCTCAAGCGGCACCAGCTAACTACGAAGCAACCTGGCAGCCAGTGAGTGCCGGATGTTTCGTTATCAGCCCTGCGCCCGGCACTCACTGGTAGTTCGTTCTTGAATACCCTACTGTTCCAGATCGTCCTGCCTGATGTCGAAGTAACCAGATTACCGGTGAGTGCCGGGTCGCTCGCCCGGACAAATTCCAGCCCTCATTTTCACTCTTTATGGAGAGGACGGCAGTCTTCATGGGCAACTCCCTTTCTTTACCTGGCGCACTCCGATTGCTCCGCCCCGACAGCACTATCAGAAATTACCGCCCCTTGAATACGGGCGGCCGTTTTTCCAGGAAGGCCCGCAGCCCCTCCTGCCCGTCTTCGCTGGCCAGGCACACCGTTTGCGCGCGGCCCTCTTCTTCGAGCATGCCGGTCAGGTCGCAGGAGAAGCTTTTATTTAACAGGGCTTTGCTGAAAGCCAGGGCCTTGGGCGGTCCGGCGGCAAGCCGGCGGGCTAATTCGTTGACTATGGAGGGCAGCGCTTCTTTAGGGACGACCCTGCTGACCAGGCCCAATCGCTCGGCTTCCCTGGCGCTGATGGTTTCCCCCGTTAAGGCCAGCCATTTGGCCGCCAGCAGTCCGGCCAGCCGGGGCAAAAAGAAGGTGGCGCCGAAGTCGGGAACCAGGCCTACCCGGACGAACCCCATGGAGAAGACGGCCTCTTCGGCGGCAACGATGAGGTCGCAGGCCAGGGCCAGGCTCCAGCCGGCGCCTACCGCCGGGCCGTTGACCGCGGCGATGACAGGCTTGGGGAGTTCGGTAAAAGCGCGCAAAAGGCGCGTCACCCCGGCCATTTCTTCGTCAAACAGCACCTGGGAAGCCCTGGCCTGGATGTTTCTGATGTCGCCGCCGGCAGAAAAAACATCGCCGGCGCCGGTAAGAATCAGCACGCGCAGCACCGGGTCACTGCGGACGATTTCAATGGCTTTCGCCAGTTCGGCAAATGTACCCATGCTTAAAGAATTACGCACCTGCGGGCGGTTTAAGACAATGCTGGCTACCGGGCCGTCGACCTGGAACAGCAGTTCTTGAAAATCCATTTCCGGCACCTCTTTTTTATTTAAGATTCTAAAACGGATAAATATCTTTCGCCGGTGTCCGGCAGCACCACAACTACCGTTTTCCCGTTGTTTCCGGGACGGCGGGCTATTTGCAGGGCGGCCCAGGCCGCCGCCCCGGAAGAAATGCCGGCGAAAAGACCCTCCTCTTTGGCCAGGCGGCGGGCGGTTTCCATGGCCTGTTCATCCGTTACCGTGATGACTTCATCCAAAATGGCGATATTGAGCACTTTGGGCACAAATCCCGCGCCAATGCCCTGGATTTTATGCGGCCCCGGCTTGCCGCCGCTTAAAACCGGGGAGGCGGCCGGTTCTACCGCCACCACCCGAATGGACGGCCGGCGTGCTTTAAGCACTTCGCCGACCCCGGTGATGGTGCCGCCGGTGCCCACCCCGGCCACAAAAAAGTCCAGCCGGCCTTCCGTATCCCGCCAGATTTCCTCCGCCGTGGTAAACCGGTGAATCCGGGGGTTGGCCGGGTTGGTGAATTGTTGGGGAAGAAAAGAATTGGGAATGCTGGCCGCCAATTCTTCAGCTTTCTTGATTGCCCCGGACATTCCTTCCGCCCCGGGAGTCAAGATCAATTCCGCCCCGTAAGCCTTTAACAGTCTTTGCCTCTCCACGCTCATGGTTTCCGGCATGGTTAGAATTAGCCGATACCCGCGCGCGGCGCAGACCATGGCCAGGCCGATGCCCGTATTCCCGCTGGTGGGTTCGATAATTACACTTTCTTTATTGATTAAATTTTTTTCCTCGGCGTCCCGGATCATGCTGTCGGCGATGCGGTCTTTTACGCTGCCGCCGGGGTTGAAAAATTCTACCTTGGCGATTATTTCGGCGCCGGCGCCGGCGCCAAACTTGTTCAGCCTGAGCAGGGGGGTGGCGCCGATGAGCTCAGTAACGCTGTTTGCGATGGGCATGGAGAATACCCTCTTTCCCTGAATTATGAATAATTATACCTACTCTGAAAAATAGGCATTGGCCCGCCGTTCGTTTGCCGTCGCTTAAGAGCTCCGGGCCGACCCGGCACTCAGCCTTTCCTGAAGGTTCGGAGCTAGACTGAAGCTATCTTGAAGCTGAGTGCCGGGGCTTGGTTCGGAGCGAACCAGGCAGCGCTGCAAAATGCGCACGGTACATTAATTTTCTTTCCTTAATGAGCTTTTGGCGATTGCTGTCAATTTTCTATCATCGTGTTATCTGCGCGTTTCGCGCTGCCGGTTCGCTTGCCTCACCTGTCCGGCACTCACCGGCACTCAGTATGCTTATTGTTCTACTGTCTCAAACGGCACCGGCCGACAACGAAGCAACCTGACAGCCAGTGAGTGCCGGATGTCTCGTTACCGGCCCCTTTAGCCCGGCACTCACTGGTAGTTCGTTCTTGAATGCCCTACTGTTCCAGATCGTCCTGCCTGATGTCGAAGTAACCTGATTACCGGTGAGTGCCGGGTCGCTCCTGGCAAATCGAACGGCGGGCTGCTCATTTTCGTTCTCTGTTGGTACCACGAAAATGGCATGATGGTCTAACCTCTAGGCGTCCGCCCTCTGTTCCTTCGGCCTTTTTGCCTTTACACGACTGCCTTTTGTGCCTTATTTCTCTGTGCCTTTGTGCCTTTTGTGCCTTAGTTCCTTTGTCCCTTAATACTTACTAATGTACTTTATCCGGCGGCGGTTGTCAAATAAAATAGCCCCTGTTTTTTTCCAGGGGCTTGTCATGTGCGCCTTTGGCTTACATCGGGGGCATGCCGCCGCCCATG
>JBFLZY010000137.1:0-5007 GCA_040755975.1 Bacillota bacterium
GCCCCAAATACGTCATCTGCAACGCTGACGAAGGCGACCCCGGCGCCTTTATGGACCGCACCATCCTGGAATCAAACCCCCACTCCGTGCTGGAAGGGTTGATTATTGCGGCCTACGCCGTGGGCGCGGCCAAAGCTTACATTTACGTCCGGGCCGAATACCCCCTGGCGGTGGAGCGACTCCGGACAGCCCTGCAGCAGGCCAGGAATAAAGGGCTCTTGGGCGAGCACATCCTGGGCGGCGACTTCAGCCTGGAGATCGAAATTTTCCAGGGGTCCGGGGCATTTGTCTGCGGCGAGGAAACAGCCCTGATCGCCTCCATGGAAGGAAACCCGGGCATCCCGCGGCACCGCCCGCCCTTTCCGGTTGTCTCCGGGTTAAACGGCCGGCCGACGGTCATCGACAACGTGAAAACCCTGGCCTACATCGCGCCGATTCTCAACAAGGGGGCGGAATGGTTCAAAGAAACCGGCACGTCGGACAGCCCCGGCACGGCCGTTTTCGCCCTGGCCGGCAAAATCATCAACACCGGCCTGGCCGAGGTGCCCATGGGGACTACCCTCCGCCAGGTGATTTTCGACGTGGGCAGCGGGATCCCCGGCAGCAAGAATTTTAAAGCGGTGCAGATCGGGGGGCCCTCCGGCGGCTGCCTGCCGGAAAGCGCCCTGGACATGCCCATTGACTTTGATTCTTTAAGCGGGGCCGGGGCCATGATGGGTTCCGGCGGGATGGTCGTCCTGGACGAAGACGACTGCATGGTGGAAATCGCCCGCTTCTTCCTGGACTTCACCCAGAAGGAATCCTGCGGGAAGTGCACTTTTTGCCGCCTGGGGACAAAGCACATGCTGAATGTCCTGGAAAAGGTTACCAAAGGGCAGGGAAAACCGGAGGACATCGACCTGCTTTTAGAGCTGGCGGAAGACATCAAGGCCGGCTCGCTCTGTGGCCTCGGCAAAACCGCCCCCAATCCGGTGCTCAGCACCATCCGTTACTTCCGCGCCGAATACGAGGCGCACATCAAGGAACGCCGCTGCCCGGCCCTGATGTGCCAGGATTTAATCGCCTACTACATTTTACCGGAAAAATGCGAGCGCTCTTGCGACGCCTGCGTGGGCGGCTGCCCCGTGGAAGCGATTTACACCAACGAAGACCGGATCAAGGTCATCGACCAAACCAAGTGCGTCAAGTGCAAAAACTGTCTGGACGCCTGCCCGCCCCAGTATAAGGCCGTCATCAAGCTGTCCCCGCCGGAGCGGCTGGCTGAATACGCAAAAGGAAGGGAATAAGGAGAACCTCACGGGAAATGAGCAAAGTCACCTTCACCATAAACGGTAAATCAATTTCCGCCGAAGCCGGAGAAAAGCTCCTTTGGACGGCACTGGACAACGGGATCTACATCCCGCACCTCTGCGCCATCCGGGAAGCCGGCGGCGACGTTCACGGGTCCGCCGCCTCCTGCCGGCTTTGCTTCGTGGAAATCGATGGCTACCCCCGGCCGGTGACCGCCTGCACGGAAACCGTACGGGAAGGAATGGTGGTGCACACCCGGAGCCCGCGGGTGGACAGGCTGGTAAAAACGGGATTCGAGTTGCTGCTTTCCGCCCACCGCCTGGAGTGCGCCCGGTGTCCGAAAAACCGGACCTGCGAACTGCAAAAAATCGTCCGGGAGCGGAAGCTGCAGCTTAAACTCACGCGCCTGGAACCTTTCGAAAGAAACCTGCCCGTGGACGACAGCCACCCCCTGTTTACTTACGACCCGAACAAGTGCGTGCTCTGCGGGCGCTGCGTCTGGGCCTGCCGCGAGCGCGCCGGAGTGGGGGTGCTGGGCTTTGCCTACCGGGGGTTCGAGCGGCGGGTGACCACCTTTGAAAACGTCCCGCTGGCCCAATCGAAATGCACCGGCTGCACCGAATGTGTGCGCTTTTGTCCGGTAGGCGCCTTGTTTTTCAAAAACGGCTCGGCGAAGTGAAAATAAAGTTAGCCACAGAAGACACAAAGAACACAGAAATATATAGGGAATCAGTAGCCAGCTTACCGCCCTTAAGCCAGGATAACTTATTATTCCCCATCCGAAAGGCTAAAAAAGAAAAATCCTATGGAATATCTTTTTCCGGAAAAATCTTGCCCGATCACAAAAATCCTCTCCGGGTGGTTGCCAAAAGGGAGCCGTTATGCTATACTAAAACCGTGTTAGCTGCGTTCTCAACATTAAAAATCCTGGAAACTTGCTGAGGACTCCCGGGGTCACGGGATGTGGCGCAGCTTGGCCAGCGCGCTTGCCTTGGGAGCAAGAGGACGGGGGTTCAAATCCCCCCATCCCGACCATTTTGGAGGTTTGAGGCAGGAAGTTAGAAATTGGAATAAGTATAATGTGGACCGTTAGCTCAACTGGTAGAGCAGGCGACTCTTAATCGTCAGGTTGGGGGTTCGATTCCCTCACGGTCCACCAGTTTCAGAGTGATGAAGGGCCGGTTGCTAACGGCTTTTGCTAACGCAACCGGCCCTTTTTCTTTCAAAAAGAAAACCCAGGTTGTTTTCCTGGGATTTTCGCGGTAATATTAAATAAAACGAAAGGAGTGAGTTTATGAAAAGGCTGACTGTTATAATGGAACAGGAGGAAGATGGTGGCTATTCCGTATCTGTAACGGAATTGCCTGGCTGCACCAGCCAGGGGGACACCTGGGAAGAGGCGTTAGCCAATATCAAGGAAGCAATCGCGCTTTATCTATGGAGCCTCCAGGAAGACGGCTTACTTTCTCCTCTTGAAGAAATAGGGGCTGCTGGATGAGTGAGCTTCCCCAGGTACCAGGTGAACGTTTAGTAAGGGCTTTGGAAAAGGCAGGTTTTTATGTAAAGGGGAAAAGAGGGAGCCACGTTATCATGGTTCACAAGAAAGACCTTCTCCGCCGGGCTGTTGTACCTGTTCACGGCAGCAAGCCTATACGTCCGGGTACTTTCAGGGCAATTCTTAAGGGCGCTAAACTTTCCGTGGAAGAAATACGAAATTTAATTTGACGTACCACCGTTTAGCAAAGTTTTGACGAAGGCACTCTTAAACGAATTGAGAACTTTGTCCCTGCGTATCACCACCGCTATGTAGCCGGGCTCGAAGAGATGGCCCGTCTTCCCAAGGCATGGCGATTTTCATCCGCGTTTCCTCCCCGCTATCCCGGCTTATTATTTACACAACCTTGAAACTTATTTAAAATCGAAAAGAAATTAACCAAAGAAAGGGTTGACCGGACGAAAAGTCCGGTCTATTATTTTCTTATCCGGCCAAACGGCGAAAGTCTTCCCCTTTAACCTGTTTCGCCGGCAAGACCGGGTAAAGGTTGTTAACTTAGCCAAAGGGGTGAAGTTTAATGCAGTGTGAACGCTGCAAAGCGACTGTCTCCGCGGAGGATAGCTACGATTATCACGGCCAGACCCTTTGTGAAGATTGCTACATTTATTTTTTAAATCCCCCCAAAGCGTGTGATCCCATGGCGGTGGCCGGGGCGCTCACCGCCAGAAAGCAGCAGGGCCAGTACGGCACCGATGGATTGACGGAATTGCAAAAGAAAATTTACCGGATCATCGAGGAAAAGGAGAAAATAACCTGGGAGGAACTGCTGGCTGCCGTGGGCATCCCCCTGCACGAACTGGAAAGGCAATATGCCGTATTGCGCCACTGCGAGCTGATCCGGGCGTTTAAAGACCGGGACAATATTTATTTAACTAAGTGGCAATAAACCTGCGTCCACCCGAACAGATCCCTTTATGGAACTTGCCGGAAGTTTTACGGAAGCTAAACCGGTTCTGTTAAAAGTACCCCCCACCGCCAGCATTCTTGAAAAGATAAAAAGGGTGCGGGTTGAAGGTATGGAAAAAAAGTCCGGCCAGCCCGCCGGACCTTCTATTGGCCTGATTAAACCCTTTTCACGTTTCGCTTTTCAGGGGAAGAGTAAAACTCGCCCCCGCCGGCGCGAAATGGAAGCGCGCGCCGAAAAGGGCGGCCAGCCGGGCCATCACCGGTAGCCCGGTGCAGTGGTTGGCGGCCAGAAACGCCAGGTCGAGCCGCTGCAGGTAGGCGATGGTGGCGTCCCGCTGGGCGTCCGCCACCGGCCCCAGGTGGGTGCCGCCGACGATGCCGTATATGCGGTTTACGCCGGTGACCTGCCGGGCGTGTTCGGTAATGTTGACCAGGCCGGCGTGGGCGCAGCCCAGGATAATCACCAGCCCTTCCGGGGTGGCGCAGTACAGGCTCATGTCGTCGCAAAGGGGATCGGGTGCTTTTTTCCCGTCTTCCAGGCAAAACAGGCGGCTGTCCCCTTCTTCGAAGGCGGTTTTCCTGGGCACTTCGCCGCTGATCAAGAGGCCGGGGGCAATTTCCCGGGGCTCTTCCCCGAGAACAAAATCCGCCCCCAGGCTTTCCAGTTCCTCCCGGCAAAAAGGCACGCCGATGTAATGTTCCCGGGGCAGGGCGCCATAGTGCGGGGCAAAGAAACCGGGGTGGGCGTAGACAGGCAACCGCCCCCGCCGGCGCAAAAAGGCGCGCAACCCCCGGTGTGGTCGTAATGGCCGTGACTGATCACCAGGGCATCCACGGACTGCAGATCCACCCCCAGGGCGGCGGCGTTTTCCACCAGCGCCCCCCGCTCCCCGGTATCAAACAGAATTTTCTTCCCGGCCCACTCCACGAGCATGGCCAGTCCCCATTCCCCCGTCAGGCCCGCGGGGGCGCCGACGGTGTTTTCACTGAGCACCGTAATTTTTAACTCTGCTTCCGGCATCCGGGCATTCCCCTTTCCCCTTTCACTTTCACCTTTCTTACCATATTTTGTACGCCGGGCCCTGGTCTTAATCCTGCCGCATTACCGTCCAGATTTGAAAAAACGGCTACGACCAGCTTATCAATTCGAAAAAGCGGCGCCTAAAAAATCACCAGGAAGAACCAGACGATCATAACCAGCTCAATCACCAGCTTTAACACAGTTCCGCCCAGCAGGCCGACCAGCGAACCCACTC
>JBFLZY010000138.1:0-4842 GCA_040755975.1 Bacillota bacterium
CCGGTAATCTTCGGTGGTCAGCAGGCCGCCCCAATCTCTGACGTGCCGGTCAAAACCCGCCGAAACGGCAACCAGGTCGCAATCCTTCCGGGCGGCCAAAAAATCCTGCAGATCGGCCAAAAAATCCCGGCGGCCGGGCCCTTCCACGTGGTGGTAGACGACCTCCGGCACGCGGGCAAAAATATTGGCCGTGCCGTCGCCGTAATGGAGGTCAAAATCCACGATCAGCGCCTTTCCGATCCTGCCGGCAGCGCGCAGCTTTTCCACCGCCACGGCCACGTTGTTAAACCAGCAAAAGCCCCAGCTTGAACCGGGGCTGGCGTGGTGGCCGGGAGGCCGGATCAGCCCGAAGGCGCTCTCTCCCCGCATGGCCAGCTCGGCGGCCAGAACAGCCCCGCCGGCGGCCAGCAAAGCAATCTCAAAAGTAAGGGCCCGCTGCCTCACCCGCTCGATGTGCGCCGCCTGGTGAACGAGCTTTAAATCATCTTCGGCGGCCGGCACCGGTTCCACAAAAACAAATTCGCCCTGCAGTTCCTGCACAATGCCGTCCATCCGCCCGGGCGCGGCCGCCGGGTCGGAAGCGTAAACCTCTCTGTAGCGCTCGTGAAAAACTATTTTCACGATCCAAAACCCCCTTTTCGGTTTTTATGACAATCGGAAGCAACTTGCAAAACGGACCGGGCGGCCGGCATCGGCCGGTCTTTATTCCCGCAGGGATTTTAGTGCCGGTCCGGCTTGCTTCCCGCGGCAAAGCCGGAAAAGCCCGGCAGTCACGCCGGAGCGGATTACCTAATAGTTACAGTACACCTAAAAGCATAATTTGCCAAGAGGTTGGCAAGTAAAAACAACCTTTGGGTAAAAAATGGTTGCAAATCCTCCTCGAAAGTCGAAAAAAAGGGAACTTTTTTCCTTTCCGGAAAGTCTATAAAAGTGAACTGGGTTTTAGTTGGGTTCGGAGTGAGAAGATGTCTTGCAGAAGCCGGATCTTTTTGACAACATTATTTTTCTTCACCGCCCTGTTTTTTACGCAAAGCTCCCGGGCGGCCCCGCCCCCTCCCCCGGCCGTAAAAGTCCAGGTGGCCGGCCGGGAAGTAACTTTTGATGTCCCTCCGGTGATTGAAAACGGCCGCACGCTGGTACCGCTCAGGGGAATTGCGGAAGCGCTGGGCGCCCGGGTAGCCTGGGAGGAAAAAAGCAAGACGGTAACGATCGCCAAAGATGGAGAGACCGGGAGCATAACCGTGAAGCTGACCGTCGGGAAGACCATTGCCCTGAAAAACACGGAAAAAATCGCTCTCGATGTCCCGGCGAAAATCATTCAAAACAGAACCATGGTGCCCTTGAGATTCGTCGGCGAAGCGCTGGGAGCGGCCGTACGGTGGGACCCCGCCTCCCGGCTGGTGAGCATAAATAAGGCGGTCCAGGAAGAGGGCAAGGAAAAGCCGGGACGGCAACTGGTTGTGCAGGGGGACGGGGTGAATATTCGCAGCGGCCCCGGAACAACCCACGACATATTAAGCCAGGTAAGCAGGGGAGCCAGGCTGCCGGTGCTGGACAGGCAGGCCGAATGGTACAAGGTGCAGCTGCCGGGGGGCCAAACGGGGTGGATTATTGCCTGGTACGCCAAAGAGGAGCCCGAGTCCGCGCCATCCCCGGCCGCGCCGGCTACTCCGGAAAAACCTGCGCCGGCCATTCCCGTTCCCGGGCCGAAAGATAACAATGAGGTTGGTACCGGCAAGCAAGAACAGCCCGGCACAGGCCAGCCCGGGCAGACGGACGCGCCGGCCGGCAATGGACAGGCCCAAGCGCCGCCCGGGAACAAAGACAGCGAGAAGGCCGGGCAGGCCCCGCAAACCGGGCAAAAACAGGAAACAACTCTCAAGGTGACCGTGCGCCAGGAAAACGAAATCACCAGGGTGGAAATAGCCGGCAACCAAAAAGTAACTTACAATATCTTTCGCCTGCGCACTCCGGACCGCCTGGTTATGGATATTCAAGGCATCCCCCCGGGAGACCTGCCCCCTGTGCAGGATGTAAATACAAAGGCCGTAAGCAGCATCCGCACCGGCTGGTTCAGTCGCAACCCGGACACCACGCGGCTGGTCTTTGATTTAAAAGAACAGGTTATTTACAAGGTAAAGGCTTCGGCAGACCAAACGTTAATAACGCTGGATATTTCCATTCCAAATCTGAAAGACGCCCTCCAAGGCCGGACAATTGTCTTAGACCCCGGCCACGGCGGTTCCGACCCCGGAGCAACCGGAAGAACAACCGGCCTGCAAGAAAAAGACGTTAACCTGGACGTAGCCAGGCGTACCGCCGGCTTGTTGAGCGGCTACGGCGCCCGGGTGGTGCTGACCCGCCGCGGCGACGATTACGTGGACCTGGACGAACGCGTCCGGAAAGCAAATTCCGCCGGGGCCGACCTGTTCGTAAGCATCCACATGAACGCCAACAACAGCACGGATTTAAAAGGGACGAGCACTTATTACGTGCGCACCGGCAAAGACAATGCGCGCCTGGCGCAAAGCCGCCGGCTGGCCGAGTCCGTCCAAAACTCTTTGCTGGCCGCCCTTGGCCTGGAGGACAAGGGCGTCCGCCAGGCCGACTTTGTTGTCTTGCGGGACACGACCATGCCGGCGGTTTTGGTGGAAGCAGCCTTTATCTCCAATCCGCAGGAAGAAAAGCTGATGGCCGCCGGCCAATTCCGGGAGAACCTCGCGCAGGCCATCGTCCAGGGGCTGGGCAACTATTTAATAAGCTCCTATTAAGTGCCGGCGACATTTCGGCTACTCCGCCCGCAAAAAGGTTTACAGCCAAAGATTTGGATAATATAATATTGTCCGTAATTAATCTAAATAAAAGGAGCTCAGCCATGGCCAAGGTTCGTGTTCGTTTCGCCCCCAGCCCGACGGGCAGCCTGCATATCGGCGGGGCCCGAACGGCGCTTTTCAACTGGCTTTTCGCCCGCAAAAACAACGGGATATTTATTTTGCGCCTGGAGGACACCGACCTGGAAAGAAATCTTCAGGAAGCGGAGGAAGGGATCATGGCCAGCCTGCGGTGGCTCGGCCTGGACTGGGACGAGGGGCCGGACAAGGGAGGACCTTACGGACCCTACCGCCAGTCCGAAAGGCTGGCCATTTACCGGCGGGAGGCCGACCGCTTGCTGGCGGCGGGCCTTGCCTACCACTGCTACTGCACCCCCGAAGAACTGGCCGCGCAGCGGGAAGGGGCGAGAAAAAAAGGGTGTATTCCCCGTTACGACGGCCGCTGCCGGGAACTGGCCGCGGAGAAGCGCGCCGAACTGGAAAAAGCGGGCGTGCGCCCGGCAATCCGAATCAAGGCCCCCTGGGAAGGCGCCACGGTGGTTAAAGATTTGATCCGGGGCGAGGTAACCTTTGAAAACCATACCCTGGACGACTTCGTCATCATGAAATCAAACGGGATCCCGACCTATAACTTTGCCTGCGTGATTGACGACAGCCTGATGCGGATCAGCCACGTGATCAGGGCGGAGGAACACCTTTCCAACACGCCCAAGCAAATTATCATTTACAAGCTGTTGGGTTACCGGCTCCCCGTTTTCGCCCACGTGCCGATGATCCTGGCGCCGGACCGGTCGAAGCTTTCCAAGCGCCACGGGGCGACGGCCGTGGAGGAATTCCGCACGAACGGGTATTTTCCGGAGGCCCTGGTCAATTACCTGGCCCTTTTGGGCTGGTCGCCCGGCGACGAAAGGGAAATGATGCCAAAAGACGAAATAGTCGCTTCTTTTTCTTTAGAAGGGGTGTCTAAACATGCGGCCATCTACGATCTTAAGAAACTGACCTGGCTGAATGCCCAATATTTAAACGCCCTGCCCCTGGAGCGGGTTGTGGAAGACGCCATCCCCTTTTTCCAGGCGCGTGGATACATTAAAGATGATCTGCACCCGGAGGCCTACACGTACATAAAACAGGTAGTCGCCACGGTGCGTTCCCGGGTACACACCCTGGTTGAACTGGTCGCCGCGGCCGCTTATTTCTTCATTGACGATTTTCCTTACGACGAAAAAGGGGTAAAAAAATTTTTCGCCAGGCCCGAAACAGCCGATCTCCTGGCGCGGGGAAAAGAGGTCCTGGCGCAAGCAGAACCTTTCGACCCGCCGACGGTGGAAGCGGCCTACCGCCGGTTAATTGAAGAACTGGGCATTTCCGGCGGCGCGCTGATCCACCCCACCCGCCTGGCCATATCCGGCAAAACCATGGGTCCCGGTCTTTTCGATATTATTGTGGCGCTGGGCAAAGAGAAATGCCTGGCAAGACTGGACCGGGCAATCAATTTCATCAAAAGAAATTAAAAAAAGAACCATTAAAGGAGGCCAGGAAAATTATGGTAAAATGTGCCTGCATGGGGGTTTCTTATGGAAATCGAAAGGATTCTTGCGTTCCAGGTGCCGCCGGTGGATATCATGCGGGAACGCCCTGCACATCAAGGCTATTGAAATAAACGACCTGCTCAGGGAAGACCCGCGCCTGGTACCCGCTTTGGTTTACCTCACCAGGCAAAGCGCGGAAACCACGCAAAAATTTCGCCGCCTTCTTGAAGAATATCGAGACCTGAGAAGCTCCTGCCTGGCCCTGGCCACCGCACCGCCGCTGCTGCCGGACCACACGGCGCGGGAAGCCGCGTATTATTTAGAAAAATTAGGCGCGGCTGCCTCATGAAAAAAACGGTTCGGTCTCTAACGGTATTGACAGAAAGGCGCCCCCTGTGCTATTTTATTGTTTAGCAATGCGGGATGGTGTAGCGGTAGCACACATGACTCTGGATCATGTTGCCCTGGTTCGAATCCAGGTC
>JBFLZY010000139.1:0-4821 GCA_040755975.1 Bacillota bacterium
TTAAGATGCGCCATTCTTCCTCGTCAAGAGGGCCGGGCTTATTTAAAATGCTGCGGTCTATTTCAATCTTCCCTATATCGTGCAGAAACGCCGCGTATTTTAACAACCGGATTTCTTCCTCGGAAAGGCCCATCTTTTCAGCCAGCCGCGTGGAATAATCGGTTACCCTTTCCGAATGGCCGTAGGTATAGCGGTCTTTGGAATTAATTACGGACAACAGCGTACGAATAGAGTTGAAAAGATCCTTCTCGTTTTCCTCCAGCTCAAGGTCGTCAAACACCGAGAAATAAAGCTCTACTTTGTTTTTACTCAAACACTTGGCCCTGTATAGCGCCTGGTCGGCGTGTTTCACCAGTTCCCTGGCGGTGGACGCGTGGGTGGGGTAAGTTACAACGCCGCAAGACAGCGTGATCTTTCCCCCGGGCTGGTGTTCTTCGCCGGGAAAATGCTCGGTTTTCATCCTCTCCCTGATTTTTTCGGCTGTTTCCATCGCCCGCCCGCTGTCACACGCCGGCAAAACGACCATAAATTCGTCCCCTCCGTACCGGGCGGCGAAGCCGATTTCTCCCACCGTTTCTTTTAAAATGGCGCCAACGGTGCTTAACACCTGGTCTCCCGCCAGGTGGCCGAAACCGTCGTTATAATGTTTGAAATAGTCGAGATCCATAAAAATCAAAGACAAAGGCTTTTCTTGCGAGGCCTGCGGAAGGTACTCCTGGAGCTTTTCCTGGAAATAGCGGTGGTTGTACAGGCGGGTCAGCGGGTCGGCATTGGCCAGGTCGATCAGGCGCTTTCGGTAAAGGGACTCCATATCGGCAATGCCGCCGATAAACCAGCCCACCACGTACATGAGACCGATCAAAATCCCACCGGATTCAAGCACTTCCAGGGGCCCCTGAAAAAGGTAACAAATACGGTAAGCCGCCAGGAGAACGGCGCAAACGCTGGCCATGATTAAACCTGCCGACTTGCCCATAATGGAGGCCGCCACCAGGATGGGCAGCAAAAGCACCGCTTCCACGTAAACGTGGCCTTCCCGGGCGGTAAATAAAGCCAGCGCGGCCATAAAAAGCGGAAGGGTCGCATAGGCCAGGTCCACCCACGAAAATAACCGGCGGGAAAAAACCAGGGAGAGGTTTCGCTGGTTATAGAGCAAAACAATTACAAACACGATTAGGCTCACCAAGATAAGGAAACGGATATTGATGATGGGATAGATATCCTTCGTAAACATTTTTTCGTTGAATACAAAAACCGAAATTAAGATGAAGAGGCAAAACATGTGTGTGCTCGTAACATACTCGTATAATTCTTTTTGCCTTTCATCTACTTCATTTTGAATGCCCAACTCAGCTCACCCGCTTTGTGCCGCAATTAAAAAAAGGAGGTGGTAAAGGCCACCTCATTCAACATTTACTGCTTTCTACCTTCTTAAAGAATCCGGTACTTCGGGCTGGTATGCTGTAAATATACATGCCGAAGCTGCTGTGACGTGAGCCAGGAACATCAGGACAGTAACGGTCAAAACGAGTAAAATTTTCTTCATTAATCATTACACCTCCCTTCTTGTTGGCAAGTTTAAGTTTATACTATCAATAAGCGCCATTAAACGGTGGCCAGCCCCGCTCAAAATCAAACTCACCCACAGAACGCTCAAAATCAAACAGAGCCGCATTTCCGGGGCGTAGGCCCCGGCGCTGTTCCGGAGATAAATCACGATTGCGGCCACAATAAACAAAACAAGTATTGACAGATATTTAAGCCTTTTCCGCCTGACCGGCGAGATGACCGGCGCGGATGGGGAGTCTACAGGCGCCCTCAGAACAATTAACGCAAGACCCGTCAAAATGGCAGCAGCCGCCACAAAATCAACGTACGGCTGTTCCAGCGGCGAAAGGATACCCGCCAGCATGGCCAGCACAGGAAATATCAGAATGGTAACCACAGCGCAGCGCCACGGGGAGCTTGCGTGAGCCCCGCCGGCAAAAAGCCTGAACGCCGCCACCGTTGCCAGGCAAACGGCGGTCCCCCGCAGCACGCCCAGCAAAAAGCCCAGCAAAAGAGTGAGTGCCGCATTGGAGACGTTGATGACGAGCACTTCGATGACGTAGGCCAGGATAACTTCCTTTTCTTCGGAAAGAGAGGCTTTACTGGATAAAAACCTGGCCCACCGCCTGCTGAAAGGAAGGTAGCTCACCTTTTCCACGCACCTTGAGCGGGTTTTTTGTACCTGGCAATCAGCAAAGCAAGAAATATCATTATTATTGCCTGGGGCAGTCCAAATAAACTCCGCAGCACATTATTGGATACAGCAACATCTGCCTTAATTTTTGTTAAAGCAAATAACGATTCATAAATAAGAATTTCCAGGAGCGCCAAAGCAATCATGCTGGTAGAAACAACTATAAAACTCCTGGTAGTTGAAACATTTGTTGTCTTTGAAATAAAAAAAACCATGAGCAACAAAGTTGCTATTGTGTGCACTCCAAAGGGCACGGGCAGTTGCCTGAGCACGTAAATAATCGCCGCCAGCGCCACCCCTACGGGGACGATCCTCTTCCAGCGCAGCGGGACCCCGGCCAGGGCCAGGCTGAAAGCAACCGCTCCCGTCATCTCCAAAGTACCCTGCAGCATGAAAGCAAGCAATTCCAGCCACTTCACTGAAAACACTCCTGTAATAAATTTCGACAAATTACAGCTTTATTTCGATACTTGCCATAAAAATCCTTTCGGCAAACCAAAAAATATTAGAAAGTTAATAAAAACTAAGTAAAAAATAAAACCCGCCAACAGCCGGGATTCGCGAAATCTGGAAGATTCTCCGGGGCCTCTTTAATCATTAAGATGTGCAGCTGCAACGCTCTGCTTAAACCTGACAAAAAAGGTCGTTCCCGCGGGGCCGGTTTCCACCGTGATGGCCGCCTTGTGCCTGGCGGCGATGCTGTAGCACACCGCCAGCCCTAAGCCGGTCCCGTTGTCTTTGGTGGTAAAAAAGGGGGTCCCTATCTTTTCCAGCAGTTCGGGCTCGATTCCCGGGCCTTCATCTTGCACCGCCAAAACCACCTCTTCCCCTTCCTGAAAAGTTTTAATGGTCAGGGTTCCGCCGGAGGGCATGGCTTCTAAACCGTTGCGGACCAGGTTTAAGATGAGCTGGCGGATTTCTTTTTCGTCCAGGAGCAAATCGGGGATGTTCCCCAGCTCCATCCGGACGGATTTGTCGGAAAAAACGGCGTCGGCCTCAATAAGTACGGACAGGGCCTCTAAGATAGCGTTAAGACTTTGTGTTTTCAAATCGACGGCTTTGTCTTTGGCCAGGAGGAGAAATTCTGTAATTATCTGGTTGATCCTGTCCAGCTCTTCGATCATGAGATTAAAATATTCCTTATAGGGCATACATTCGCTTTTCGTGCCCAGTATCTGCAGGAAGCCGCGCACGGTGGTCATCGGGTTCCTGATCTCGTGACCCATCCCGGCGGCCATTTCCCCCACCAGGTTTAATCTCTCCAGGCGGGCGATTTCTCTTTCCAGCTGCTTGCGTTCGGTGATATCATTCAGCACCACCAGCATACATTGTTCACCGTTTAAGTTAATTATCTCCGAAGACAGCAGAGCGATGCCCGGCCTTCCCCATCTGGTGCGAAAATTAACCTCTAAATTGCAGATCCTTTCCTGTCGCTGAAAAATTTCCATGATTTTAGCGCGCTCTTTTTGCTCTAACCAGATGTTCAGATCAGCTATGAATTGACCGAACACTTCATCTCGACCATAACCGGTTACGCGTTGAAAACTATCGTTAATCTCAATTAAGCGCCCGTCTATGCAAGCGATCATCGCCATGGGATTAGGACTGGCGTTGAAGGCTTTGCAAAAACGCTCCTCCGCCCGCTTGCGTTCCAGCGCGTTGGCAATGATCTCCCCTATTATCCTCATCAACAAGACTATTTCTGTCGGCCACGTTTTCTCTGCGCGCACAGCATCCAGCCCAATAAACCCCATCAGGGTCTTGCCGTAAACCAGGGGAACGGCGAGGAGCGATTTTATATCCTGCGCCTGCAGGATTTCTTTTTCGGCGCGCGCCTCGTCGGGAAGATCGGCCACCCGCAGGATGGCGATGTCTTCAAGCCGGCCAAGCTTCTCCATCCACCAGGGAAAATCCCCTGCCGCCAGCCCCTGCAGGCGGCCGATCTGCGGCTCGCTCCCCCGGGCGGACCATTCGTACGTATTGCTGACTTTCGTCCCGTCTCCGGAAAAAAGAAAGATGTAGCTGCGGTCGGCATCCGCAAATTCGCCGAGCGCCTGCAGCGCGTAATTTATTCCCCCGTCCACCTCCGCCAGCGCCAGGTTGTTAAATTTTGTCGAGATGCAGGAGATGAGTTTTTCCTTTTCAATGCGAAAACTTATTTGTTTGCGGTGGTGTGCTTCGATATCGGCCAGGCCCCCGATAAACCAGCCCACAATATACATCAGCCAAAGAAGCGTTGCGCTGGATTCCAGCGCTTCTAAGGCGGCGCTTCCCGGCAGAGAAAACAGGCGGTAAAAAACGAGAAGACCGGCGCAAAAGGTGGCAATGGCCATACCGGCCGGCTTTCCTTTAACGGAAGCCACAATGATGATGGGTACCAGAAGAATTATTTCCGTGCCGGAAAGGTTATCCCTTACGGTAAACAAAGTTAGCGAAGCCGCCAGAGAAGGAAAAATCACGTAGCCCAAATCAACCCACGATAAGGATCTGGGGCAGCCGAGCATAAAAGAGGTTCTTGTACTGTAAAACAAAACAACCAGGAACCCGATTAACCCCACCAGGATGAACAGGCGGATATT
>JBFLZY010000140.1:0-4774 GCA_040755975.1 Bacillota bacterium
CCAGGAGGGAAACGAGCTTCAAGACCTTTCTAACCACGGCAATCTCTCCTTTAAATCCTTCCTCTTAAGCAATTTTACTTCCAGCAAAAAAGCCAGCACCGCCGGCAGAATAACCAGCATAAAAAATACTGACCCCCGGAAGGCGATTATATCGCCCCGCTTAATTTCATCTTCGGGCGCCGCTGTGTCGATGACAACCAGGTCGCCGGCGGCAAAGGCCGGCCGCATGCTGTCGCTGAGCACGACCAGCACCTTATAGCGACCGATCCCGGGAATATCCTCTGCCCGGCCGCCTCCGGCCGGCCGGTTTGCCGGGAGAAAAAGAGCCGCCAACAAACCGGCCAGAACCAGACTAATGATGAGCAGTGCGTTTGCCGCCGTCCGGAAATATCGCCCGGCTCTTCCCATGGAACCTGCTCCCCGGAGTTCTTTCGTCCACCTTTGATAGTAGCAAATCGCAACTTCCAAAGGCTATTACCCGGCGGGATGAAAAAAATCAACCGTACCGGCTAAAAATCATCCCGGTATTAATCCCCGGCCCCCAGGCGGCCTCAAAAAAGACACGGCGCGGGTAAGGCAACGCGCCCTTGACCGGCAATGCTCATCCCGGGCGCACCATCGAGTAGGAGGAGGTGACTAGCCCCTGTCCTCTCACACCACCGCACGTACCGTTCAGTATACGGCGGTTCACAAGGTTTCAGAAATCATATCATGAAGGGTTGATGCTTCAATAGTTCAGAATCTAATTATGTAAGCAAAAGGGTTGCGATTTCAACGCAACCCTTTATTGTTCCAGTTATTTTCTAATCAATCGGAGGCTTCACCGTCCGGGGCACGCTGTTTTTAACAGCGTTCTTGAACACCCCCGCCATTAACGGGAGGAGCTAACCTGCCTGCTGCGCATGGACGGAAAAGCTTAGTACCGGAGTAAGCCCCTGCAGGTTGTTGCCCGCGGCGAGGTCCATCGTCACCTCGAAAGAAAGGTGCACATTTGGCGGGGGCATTACTCCTGGCTGGGCGCCGATAAAGACCGCGTGGTCAAAGGGGGCTTCCCCGGCCAGCAAGGCGGCCATTGTTCCGTCGTACAGCACCTCACCGCCGTTGCTGACGTAGATTTTGACCTTCATATTTTCCGCCCATTCCTGGGCTGTTGCCGGATCGTCAATGCCGCTCAGCGCAGCCGAAACACCCTTCAGTTGGACATTAAGGGTGCCGGTGTTATAAACGATCAACTGTCTGGTTGCGCTCATGCCCGGGCACCAAAATCCGGTGGCATGATCCGGCCACCCCGGGTGTCCGGCGAAGTTGCCTTCGTCCCGGGTAGTGTAGAACATGGGGCCGGGGATGGGGTCGCCCAGGTCGCGGTCGGCCCCGATTTCCACCGTGCCGGCGGTAAATGTGTTGGACTGGTTGCTTGCCGCGTCGGTAAACAGGGCGTAGGTGGCCCCGCCGGCGGCGAAGGCGGCCAGGACGACAAGCACCAGGACGAGGTAAATCTTTTTTCTCAGCAAGATTTCCACCCGCTTTCTTTAGGACGGGCGGCCGCGGCGGAAAAGGCCGCGGCCGCCTAAGTCGTCAAAATCCAGCAATTAGGAATTCTCCGGATTCGGGTTGTTTGCATGCTGCTCGGCATCCACGGTAAACGACAGGGTGCCGCTTACACCCTGGTAGCAGTTGTCGGCCGCCAGGGGCAGGGACGCGGTGTAGTTAATTTCCTGGCTGGCGCCGGGATCCAGGGCGATCCAGCCGGAGTCAGCGGCGTCAATCGCCACGGCGGCCGGCCCGGTGCCGTGGGAACACGTCGCGGCATCAAAAAGGGCGCCGCTTGTATTGGGGGTTACCTTGAACCAGATCTTCAGGGTACCGCTGTTGGTTACGGTGAATGTACCAGCAATGCTATCCCCAGGCGCCATGTTGTCAATTGGAACGCTATAGTTCTGGGGTCCTGCGGACACGTCCACGGTGCCGGTGGCGAAGGTGTTGTCTGCATTGGTGGCCGTATCGGTAAACAGGGCGAAGGTGGCGCCGCCCACCAGGGCCGAAGCCAGAGCGATGATTAAAAGGCTTAAATAAATCTTTGTTTTCAAGGATTTTACCTCCTTTGCAAAGCTGCTTTTTTTAACTCAGGGTTGAAACCCTGAGATTTATCCTTCCCGATACCTGCGGGGAAGGATTACCATTGCACGCTGCCCTGTTCCTGATGCGCAAACTGCGTGCCGTCGACGACGAGGTTGCCCACGAATTGCGCGTTTTGCCATTCGTTGCCGGTCTCAAGGGGCAGCTCTACAACCATCTTGTAGACCGCTACATAGCCCGGCATGAGCGGCCAGCCATCAACAAACGCCGCGTCCACGTTGTCCAAGGCGTTGTCAACGCCAATCAGGCCGCTGAGAGGCCCGCTATAGATTGGCGCGTTGGTGGGTCCGTAAGGAGTATAGCCCTCGGGATATTCATAATCAGATGGACGCAAAGTCACGGTCACCTGGAGCTGGTCGGCAAAAGTTGCTCCGCCTAACGCAGTGTTGGTGGTAGCCGTTACATACCCCCTGAAAAGCATATCCAGAGTGCCGCTGTTCCTGATTTCCACGTACCTGGTGGCTGAATCGCCGGGCGCCATATTGGTTACGTTGAAGGGCAAAGTTCCCCCCAGGTTCACATCTACTGTCCCGGCAGTGAAGGTGTTGCCCTCGTTGGTCGCCTGGTCGGTAAACAGGGCGAAGGCGGCGCCGCCCACCAGGGCCGAGGCAAGGACAACGAGGATCATGCTGAGGTAAATCTTTTTCCGCACAACCTTTCCTCCTTTCTAAAACTTAAATTCTAAAGCCGGTACTTAGAAAAGTGCCGTTAATTACGTTTGGCTTTGATTAAACACCCCCTTTTAATAGTGGACTTTCCACCGGAGCCGACGTAAGCAAAGCGGCGCCTGAAATTGCTTACCCGAACTTACCCGAACAGGTTAATCAGACCTTCCGTCACCTTGCTGTTCATTGATCAGGGGTTACGTTTTCGGCTGGACTTCTTCCCGAAGTTGCGCCTCTTTCTTCAGCTTCTCCGCCTGCTCCGCCTCGGCCGCATACCGGAATAGGCTGCGCAGTTCAAAAGCGATGATGACCAGTCCGGGAAGGATCATTAAAACCAGCAGGCCCTTCTTTGATTTGGCGAAATTTGCCAGGTAACCGGCATACGGGACAGCAAAAGATACTTTTCCGATCACATTCCCGGCCGGCACGGGCTTGTGGTCTTCCGTGTCGTTGGCGTCGCCCTTGGTTATAAAGCTCAAAGCGCCGCCCTGGCCGGAAGCCTTTACTACCCGGTGGGTAACGGTTGTCTTTGGATCGTCCGGATCCTTAAAAGTAACGATGTCGCCCGGTCGCACTTCCTGCGGCGCTACCGGCTTTACCGCCACAATGCTGCCGGCGTCGAAAGTCGGGCTCATACTGCCGCTTAAAACCAGGTACAGTTTGTGCCCGGCCACCGTGGGCACGCCGCCTTCGACTTTACTCTTGACCGCATAGAACACGAGCGCAACCATAACCAGCAGCAAGCAGGTAAAAACAACATTGCCTGCCACATCCAGCACTCTGCGGACCGGCTTCCGTTTGCTCAAAATCATTCCCCCTTAGCAGATTTGGCCCTAATCTCAGCACCTGGATTTTAGCACCTGGATTTTGACCATACATCCACCAGGGGAACGATTTGCGAGATTGAATATTTCTCTTCGGGGTTCCTTCAGGAGGATGATTATTCCCTGAAAAATAATCCCCTGAAAAATAAAAAAGGGTTCCGGCCTTTTATTTGGGGCCTCACCCTTTTGCAAAGAAAAACCATCCTCATTTACAGGAAACTTTTAAACGGTAGAACGGGAAGAATAAACTAAAATGAAGGGGTTTCCTGCTTTACAGCAAGGATTACATAGTGGCGTCCAGGCTGTTTTTTTGTTCTGGTCCGCAGACGGGCAAAGACTTGCGCATTTCGTACATCATGACCTGGGTCCGGTTGTTCAAGCCCAGCTTGCGCAGGATGCTGCTCACGTGGCTTTTTACCGTCGGTTCGCTGATGTAGAGTTTTTTGGCGATGTCTTTGTTGGTGTAATTGAGGGTGAGCAGGTGGTAGATCTCTAACTCGCGGTTGGTGAGGGGAAATCTGGCTTTTAACTCCAGACCGGGGTGAGCGACGTCGCATCTTTTCTTTTCCGCCGGGTTGTCCCCGTTGCCGCCATAACAGTGGTCACCGGAACCGTTGAGCAGCCGTTTCAAAGAGCCGGGAAAGCAGCATACCCCAGCCAGGCAGATCAACTCAACCGCCTTGGCCAGTTGACCGGGCAGCATTGTTTTCACCAGGCAACTGTCTGCCCCGGCGGCGATCGCTGCCCGCACTTCAGCGGGCGCGTCGTTCTCCATAAAAACAATAATCACGGTACACGGGCAGGCCTCTTTTAAAAACCTGATCACTCTTAAACCTTCTTCTCCGGGGGCCATCTCATAAAGCACCGCGTCAGGCTGGCTGCGCTGCGCCTCAGCGGCAGCATCCAGCCCGGCTTGCGGTTTGCCCACAATTTCAAAGCTGCCTAAAGAGGTGAGGATCGCCGTCAGGCCACGATATACCGCTTCCCGCTCGCTGAGCACCAACAGCCGCACTCTTTGCATTTTAAACCTCCTATCTCAATATTTTTCACTGATGCTCTAAAAAGCTCGCTATATCTGCCATTTTTAAATTAACCTTGGGTGGTCTAACCCACCTGTTCGCCCCCTACTTACCCTATCATGTCTCCCGG
>JBFLZY010000141.1:0-4757 GCA_040755975.1 Bacillota bacterium
TGGCACCACCGGCAAACCCAACTTTCCTGTAAACATCCTCCTGTCCCTGGAATATAATGAGCGAGGCCACTAATTATTCATTGATTTACCGTGGCCTCAAAGCGAATTTCATACTCGGCTTCATTATCTTTAGAGTTAAAAGTTTGTGACCATCTACGCAGCATCCTCACCATACAAGTGTAAGCGGCGGCGCTGTTTCGCCCCGATTATTTGAAATATCGCGGTATTCCTGAAACCGTCGAAATTATGATAAAAGTTTTCCTGGATGACCAAACGCACTATCTCTTCAGATCGATGGCGTTGACCGTTTCGGTAATTAAGCGCTGTTTCGCCGCATCGGTAACGCCGCCTAAATCTACAAAGGTTTTTTTGTTCAGCTTGGGCATGGCCTTGGTCCAAAAATGGTAACAAAAGGAACCCAGGAGGTGTTTTAAGCCTTTAAAAGTGATCTCGATCTTGAAACGGTAACTGTAGGCCTGGATAATTTCCTCGGGAAGCCACTGTAAATTTGAGCACATCAGAATAAAACGTTCCGCCCCGTCTTTTACCAGGACAAAGCGGATCTTTTCTCTGACCGGCTTCCAGAGCAAATCTAGACAAAGGTAGGATAAGGCAACCTCTTTGCCGTAGAGCGTCAGGGCCAGTGTTTGGAACTCATCAGCCTGCCGGTGGAACTGTTCCCGCAGCTTTATCTTCTTTCCCCATACGGGCGGACGCCCTTTTCCCGGTTTGCCCGTGGCTTGAGGAGGGCCGGTATAGCCCACCACGTCATCTTTGGCTCTGGTAATCACGTGGAGCAGACGCTGGCCAGTTTCGTCAAGACACTCTTTGGCCAAAAGAAAGGTTGGTCCTACTGCAGCATCCAGGATCAGCATACAGGGTTTGGCCAAATGTCCGGCCAGGCCGCCAGCTAAAGAAAGCATCAGGGAAACGATGGTTACGCTTTTTTCTCCATTTACCACGGGTGTGTGTTTGCCTTGAAAAGCGCGGAGTTTTTCTACCCCTTCGTGAATTTCGGCCATTACCGGGATACAGAACATGCTTTTTACAGTGCCGGCCAAAAGGCCCACCACCCCAAAGCGGTGTCCGAAGATAAAGGGGGCTTTGCCCGAGTTTTCCGATTCCTGATGCAGTTTTTTTACCCCTGGCATTTTCTTGGCTTCTTTGGAGACTTTGATCCCGTCCCCGACCATTAAGAGGTGCCCGTTTAGCGTAACCAGGGAACACCACTTTTGAATAATGTTTGCCCAGCACTGCTGGATTTCTGCTAACCGCCAGCTGGACGCCTTAAAAAAGTGCAGGAGCGTTTCGTAGTGGTCCGGCTCCAGCGCCAGCCAACGGATGAAGGAGGTGACCCCGCGAAAATCTAAACGGACCAGGAAGCCGAACACAACCACCACGAACTGCCGAAAAGCAGCCACCCGGCTAAAGCAGGGGGAGAAAACCAGCAAGATGGCGCTTAGTTCATTGAGCATGGCCATCCCCCCTATTGGCGGTCCGCTCCCGCAGGGAGTGCAGGCGCTCAATAGCAACCGGCGCCACGCTCTTCAGCCCCTGGGAGGCAAGCCACCCGCTCACGGCCCGGCAAAGGGAAGCCATGTCCACCGCCTGCAGCACCCGGCGTAAAGTAGCTTCGCTGGGGGGCATAAAGCGCCTTCGGTTGGGACTGTGCTGAGTGCCTAAAGCCTTCAAGGTGCTCTGCGGCAGCCCAGCCGCCCAGCGGCCCAAATCCATGTAACTGGCTGCCCCGGACAAGACTGCGCAGGTGATTACGGTGAGCACGGTGGCGGATTGGTGCCGCACCCCCCGGGGCATCCGGGGAACAACCACCTCTTCCAGGTGCTTTAAAAGCCCCTCGACAGGCAGCTGGTTAAGGTCCACCAGGGGATTTTTCCCTAAAGTCAAGAGAGCCGGGCTTAAAAAAGGAGCCCTCAGCCACTGCCGCACATCCTGATGCAAAGGACGGATCAAAATGGTTTTGACGTTTCCGTGAGCATAGTAGTACCCAGCGTTGCGGCGAAAGCCGCGGGTCTGCCCTAAAGGGGTAAATCCAGCCGCCCGGTAGCAGGTCCCGGCAAAGCGGGTGGGATCGATAAAGGTTTCGGTCAGCCAGACCGGGTGGCCATATGCCTTGACCCAATCTCCCGGCAAACGCTTTAAATTGGCGGCTAGGATTTGGGAGGCCAGGTTTTTGACCCGGACCTCCGGGAGCATCAGAAACCGTGAGTTATTGGCCAAAAACTTCAGGCGCTTGTGACGGGTGTCTTCATCCCAGCCGATCCACCGGTCCCGGGAGCCGCTTTTGTAGGCGGCGCTGGTCCAGCCCAGCAAAGCTACCCATTGCCCGTTGAACAGCGCTACATAACGAATGGATTCCCCCACCAGTTGTTTTAAGCCCAGGTAATGGTGGGCCGCCATGAGTTGGTCCCACATCTGGCGTTCTTCGCCCCGGATCGGGCGGACAATCAGTTCTTTTTTCATCAGGCTGTTCCTCCCGGATCGTTTGATCCGAATTATAGAACAACCTGTTTCAAAAAGTCAGGTACAAAATGGAAATTAGCAAAATCATTAGCGTAGATTACTATGCCGAGACTTAAACAGGCGTTTCATCTGCGAGTATTCTAAAGAACGTGTGTTTGGAGAACTTTTGACTCTCAAGGTTATAATAAGATGTATAAATATGCAAAGGCGGTGGTGATGTGGGCTCTCAACTGCTTAGTAAACACCTTCGCGCTTTCATGGAAGAGCATAGTGCGACCACCCATGGAGAGGGTGTTGACAAACTCCTCGCAGGGACAATGAATGTGCTTGGTCAGTTTTTCTATGCCCTTCAGGTACCGGCTTGCTGGAAGCTGATAGACATTGAAAAACAGGGCGATGACCAATGGGTATTTCACTGGGTTTCAACATCCACGGAAGCAATATGCCCCGATTGTCAAACGGTCACATCAAAGCAGCCGAAGCTATACTTTCTACGGACCATCCAGGATATTCCTTTAGCAGAAAGGACCGTGCACCATCAAATTCGGGGAAACCGCTATGCTTGCATCAATCCCCAATGCGCAGCAGGGAAGGGTTTTTCGTTTGTTGAGCAGTACCCGGAAATCGCTGATAGGCGAAGCCGTCTGTCCCATCGCTTGACCGAGTTTGTCATACGAGTAGCACTGGACGGATCTTGTAACCAAACTTCTAAGAGCTTAAGAACTATAGGTATCCGAGTTAGCCGGGACAGTATTATTCGGGCACTCAAGAAAAAAGGTGCGCATATCGTTAAGGAAAACCTTGAGCGCGACGATGTCGTCGTGCTATCCATGGATGATATTAATCTGCGAAAAGGGCAGTCCTCTACGGCTTGTACCGTATTTATTGACGCAGAGACACACCGGGTACTGGTCATTGTCCAGGGAGCTTCCTCAGATGTCACAGGTAAGGTCCTCGACCAATATTCTTCTGTTGAAAAAGTGTGTCGGGACAGGGCATGTGCTTATGCCAAGGCTTCCAACGAGCGCAACCTCGAACAAATTGCCGACAGGTTTCATTTGGTACAAAATATCCACTCCGCCGTGAAAGAAGCTCTTTCTTTTGCTCTTCCCCGCGATGTGTTTATTCGGGAGGGTGAGGGTTGGCTGCGTATGGCAAACAGCGCCAAAGAAGAACCGGCACCGGAGATCACGAAAGACAGTCTTCAAGAGGATGCACTGGCGTTTATCGGGCCGGCCTCCCTTTCCCCGGAGGATATCGAACGAAGGATCGATTGGCTCAGCTTAGCGAACGATCCGCTACAAAATATCGGCAAACACTGGCAGTTTTGGAACTCAACTTTCGCAGTAACAAACAGCCAGCCGCTCCTTGAAAAATGAGGGTAAACCGCTGATCAAGTAGTCGATCAGCTTGCGGATCTCCGCCTCTGCCAGTTGCAGGTGCTCCAGCAAGTACTGATCCAGCATTGAAAAAAGCCTCTGCAGCGCCTCCACCAGGCTGATATCCTGCAACTCGTCGCAGCAGATGTAGAAAAGGTTGCCGATGGTCCTGGGGTCTTGGCCACACCGGCTTTCAAGCGACAGCATGATGTGTAAGCGTACAATAGCCCCCACCTATTCGGCGGCCCCTCTTTATGCCATACTCTACCATAAATAGAGCAGGTTAAGGAGGGGTTTTAATGACCAAAGACGAGCGCGAAGCCAATCGGGCCGCCTGGGCGGAGAGAATCACTGAGTTTCGAGCCAGCGGTCTTAGCGCCCCGCAGTGGTGCGCCGCCCACGGCCTCAAGATCCACCAAATTAGGTACTGGCTTAAAAAACTTGAAACTCCGGCACCGGGCCAAACAGCAGTCCGCTGGCTGCCCGTGGACTTCAGTGACCCGGAGTCTGTCCTGACGGTCAGGGTCGGAGCGGCGGCGATCGAAGTAAGAACTGGCTTCGACCCGCAGCTTTTCATGGAAGTCGTAAGAACCTTAAGTGCATTATGATCTTTGAAAACAACCACACCCAAGTCTACCTGGCCTGCGGACCTACCGATATGCGCAAATCGATCGACGGCCTGGCAGTCCTGGTCAAAGAAGGCTTCAACTTGGATCCGTTTTCATCCTGCCTGTATGTCTTCTGCAACCGCAAGCGGGATAAGCTGAAAATCCTCAAATTATCCCGAGGTCGGGATAATTTGAGTTATTCCGAAATAATAGTTATCCCGACCCTCAACACAATTGCTGTTAAAGTGCAATTTGTATAGGTCAAAGGTCGGAATAACAATATAGCTAC
>JBFLZY010000142.1:0-4631 GCA_040755975.1 Bacillota bacterium
TGCTGGCAAAAAAGGCCAGGGCGGCCAGCAGGCCGCTGATGAAAAGCGAACCCGGAATATTCACCACGAATTCGATCTCCCTTTTCTCCAGGATGGTGTCGTGAATGACCCACCCCAGCAGGTAAGGGATGAGCAGCGTTTTGACCAGCAAAGTCAGGGCGGCCACCAGGTACAGGTGCGCGGAACCGGTTAAAAATCCTACCAGCGCGGCCAAAACGGCCAGCAAAAAAGACTGCCCGGCGTAAAGGCGAATACACCCGCGCATCTGGCGCGCCGTCAGGATGGCCAAGGCGGCCAGCAGGAACAGTGCGCCGAAAACCCCCAAAACCCTTAAAAATACGGGATCAACCACTCTTTACCGAACCTCCTTTAACCGATCAGGTATGAAGTTTGACAGACTCAAAAGCACAGAGAAATCTTTTAAATTCCAATGAAAAAAGTGACAATTCCCAGCAGGGAAATGACCAGGGCCGCCCCCAAGAATTCCGCCACCCGGAACAGCCGGAGCTTGGCGAAGGTGGACTCAATGACAACAATGAAAACGGCCGCCACGAGCATTTTCAGCATCAGGGCCGGGACGGCCAGCAGCACGTCGCGCGCCCCGGTGGAGGCGGCCAGCCCCCAGGGGGTGACCAAAACGTTTAAAAAAATGCAGAGGAGTACGAACAACTTCATGTAGCCGCCCCACTTGAGCAGCGCCAGGCTTTTCCCGGAATACTCGATGGTTTTCGATTCGTCGATCATGGCCAGCTCAAAGTGGGAGTCCGGATTGTCCACGGGAATCCGCCCGGCTTCGGCCAGAATAACCATCAAAAAGGCAATCATCACCAGCAGGTGCGACGGGTAGATGACCGCCTTCTCCCCGGTATACCAGGCGTGGTTTACAACATAAGGGATGGTGGCGCCGGCCACCAGGGAAACGGTGAAAAAGACGCACATCAGCACGGGTTCGGCCAGGAAAGCAACCATCCTGGTCCGGCTGCTGCCCATGGCGCCGTACGGGCTGGCCGTGTCGATGGCGGCCAGGGCGGCGAAGAAACCGCCCAGGGAAAGGATGAAGCCGCCGCCCAGCATATCCCCCATAAAAGCCCAGAATAAAGGATAGCCGGTGATTACGGGAATCAACAGGGTAACCACGAGGGGGGCGGCAAAAACGACCAGGGGCGTGACCCTGAAAATCCACGAAGCGTCTTCCGAAATCACTTCATCTTTTCGAAAAAGCTTATAAAGATCGAAGTACGGCTGCCAGATGCCCGGCCCGCGCCGGGACTGTACATGCGCCTTCAGCCTGCCGATCACCCCCTTGAGCAAAGGGGAGCAGAGCAAGACGATGAGCACTTCCAGGAGATTTAAAAACAGGCGGGTTAAAATCGGCAATCACCTCCGGAACAGAATGAAAAAGGGTAATTTAATCCATTGAGTAATGAGGACTGGATAACCTTTTGTTTCTTGGGTTAGTTTCGTTTTTACCGGGCGCTCCGGCCGGCGTAAAAAAACGGTTCCGGTGCGCCTGTCTTACCACCCCTCTCCATTGAACGGCTTTTTTCAAAACCAAAACGGCAAAAAAATAACTCCTACGTGAGCAAGAACCCACCATAGGAGTTATTAGCTTGACGCAAAAGGCGAACTCCATCGCCGGGATCGGAACCCGGTAAAATTATATTAAAGGCATCCTCTCCTGTCAACTATTTTTTTCTGGCCTATTTTTACAACCCTGGAGTTAATTTATGCTCATGTCACCATTTTAAAGGTTGTGATATCTGTTTGTCCCGGCAAGCAACTCCGTAATTTATCGAAGATGGTCGTCGCTTTTTGAAAGGATTTTTCAAGTCGAGGGCGAAATCTCTCCCGGTGGCTACACAGTTTATTAAAGTAGCGGGTGAAGCCGGTTTGCGCAAAATAACGGCCGGAATACTGGGCGGATGCTTAATCGCCGCTCTTCTCCTGGTCTTCGCCAGGTACAAAATAAACAATCTTTTCTGGGCGTCGTATGAAAACGAAGCGGCTGTTTTACTCTATCACCAGATCGACCCGGCGCCCGACGGAGGGTACGCAATTACCCCCCGGTTATTCAAAGAACACCTCGACGCCCTTTTGCAAAACGGCTACCACGTAATTTCCACCGAGGAGTTAACCGGTTTCATAGAAGGAAAAACTCCTTTGCCGGAAAAGGCGGTGGTGATCGCGTTTGACGACGGATACCGCTCGTTTTACCGTTATGCTTATCCGGAACTGAAAGCACGCGGGATGCCGGCCGCCAACTTTATCATCACTTCCTGGACGGGTAAAAAGATCGGCGGTTTAGAACATCTCAACTGGGACGAGATGCGGGAAATGCAGGCAAACGGAATAAGTTTTTACGTCCATACAGACCACAGCCATTATTGTGCGCCCACGACCGCGCAAGGGAACTCCAAACCCGTCCTGGCCCACCGGATCTGGCTCCCCGGGAAAAATCGCCTGGAAACGGAGGAAGAGTACCGGCAAAGGGTGGCCGGCGACCTGGCCGCCGCCCGAAATGCCCTGGAAATGAAGCTGCACCAGCCGGTCGTGCAAATTGCCTGGCCGTACGGGGAGTACAGCGCACCGCTTATCGAAACAGCCCAGGCGCTCGGTTACCGGTTTTGCTACACCACCCGAAACGCCATGGTCACGGCAAAAACCGATCCTTTCGCCATTCCGCGCTTGAGCGTCGGGAATGCCGGCATAACCACGGAGGATCTCCTCTGGAGGATTCAATACGCCGCTTTCAAAGAAAAACTGCTCGCCAGACCCGGCCTGCGTTTTCTGGACAGCCTTTACAACCGGTTCAAGAAGATGGCACTTAAACTTAATCTCAAAGGGCGTGAACAAAAATCGACCGGCTCAGAAAAACTGCGTTACGAGTTATCCGCGACAAAACTGATTACCGTTTAATGAAAATGGAAAAATAAGATACAGGCTTTGCGGCTACGGCATTTTCATTTTTCTGGGCACCATTGTTTTTACCTACCTGTACGGTGTGTCCGGTTTTTATCTGCTGGACAGGCACTTCCACGAGCATTTCGACCTGCGGGAAGCTTCCCTGCAAACTTTTGACCTTACTTCCCGACAAATATTACTATTTCAGCGATTCCGGCCAGAGCTTCGGCTGAAATACATCCGCAGGCCGTTTAAAATAGCCGTTGCTATTTTATCATAAAGCGTCGGATTTCTCAGTAAACCCTCTTCCACCCAGTTAGAGGTGGTAACCGGCTCTATTTTTAAGCCGGGGATATTTCCCAGGGCAGATAATTCGTAATCCGCTGCGATTTCTAAAACGTTGCGTTTGATCTTCCTGGCCAGTTCCGCAGCGATTATTTGGGCCAGGGGCAGGCTGTCCGGGTTGACGGGGTTAAAGCTAACGGCCAGCCCGCCGACCGAATCGTCTTCGTGATAATTAGTATGCAGGCTGATGAAAAGGTGGGCTCTTTTCTTTTTAGCCAGGCCAAAACGTTCTTCCGGCGGAACTTGCTGGTCACCCGCCCGCGTGAGAAAGACCTGCGCTCCCGCATCGCCTAATTTTCCTTTTAAGCGTTCGGCCATGGCAAGGACAACATTTTTTTCGAGCAGATCCACAGGACCCTTTTTTCCCAAATCGCTGCCGCCGTGACCGGGATCGAGGATAATTATCCGGCTGCCGAAAACTTTGGCCAGGGGCGAACGATCAAAATTTAGATAAATCCTGGCAGGGATTCCTTCTTCAGGAATTATTTCGTAAGGCGCGCCGTTCGCAAGCGCAATCCGAACCGTCAGGTACGAGTTATTTCCTGCTTGAACGGCGATCCCTTCCACCAACCCGTCGTGGACGGCAATCGTTTCACAAGACATATTGGGCACGGCGGTATCAAGCAAAAGGGTAATTTCATTTGGGCCGTTTTGAATTAATTGATACCGGCAGGGAGAAATTGATTCAATTACGATACACGATACTGAACGGTTACGAAGAGAATAGACTTTGCTCCAGATATTAGTCAGCCGGGCAACTTCCTGGCTGGCGCGTGCCTCCTTGCTCTTGATGACCACGATGGGCGTCTGCTGGTCGTCGTTCCCGAAAGGATTGTCGATTAAAACCCGTTTAGCGACCTCCCGCAACCGATGCAGATGGCTGCGCCCAGGCAGCGGGCCAGCACCACCTTGAGACGAATTTTCCCGCCCCGGAGCCCCACCGCCTCGATTACGCCGGGGATCCCGCAGCTGCTCCGGGCGCCACTGGTGAAGAAATAGTTTAACAGGCCAATCAAAAAAACCCCCAACGACCGGGATCACCAACAGGTGCCCATGATGATGCGCAAAGGATAAGAAATTGCTCCCCGTTCAGCAAACGCCCGGCGTAAAAAACGCACCAGATAGTAGTAACCCACGGCCAGCAGGCCGCTCCAACACCCCGGTTGCCACCGCCAGGATAAACAAGTCTAATAACTTTTGCTTTTACTATAAAAAATATTTATTTTAACAATTAATTGTTTTTATATATAATTTTAATGTGAGTTACGTTGTCAAGGGGTTGACATAACGAGAATAATTACTGCTCCCCTTCTTGACATGTTCCTGGTGAGCCCTTGAGGTTAACTTAATCAAAGTGGCGCCGTCAGGGAAGTCTTGACGGCCGG
>JBFLZY010000143.1:0-4579 GCA_040755975.1 Bacillota bacterium
TTTGAGGACTTTTACCAGGCCCGGCTGGAGGATTTTTCCCTGCCGAAACTGCTGGAAAACATGAAGGTGCTCACCCCGCTGGAAGATCAACCGGCGTTTACCGTAGGGGGATACCTTTTATTCAGCCGCCACCCCCAAAAGCACTTTCCCTACGCGAAAATTACCGTGGCCAGTTTTGCCGGGGAACAAATCGACGAAGAATTTGAAAAAAAGAACCTTGAGGGAAAGCTTGAAGAACAGATTCAAGGAGTGGAAACGCTTTTCAAGCTTTACCTGAAAACCCGGGTCAAAATTAAGGGCTTTGCCAGCGAGCGCCGCTTTGAAATCCCCTTCGAGGCTCTGCGGGAAGCGGTAATCAACGCCGTAGCTCACCGGAACTACCACCTTCCCGCGCAAGTCCGGATTTTTATCTTTGCCGACCGGATCGAGATCATCAGTCCGGGAAAACTGCCCAACACAATCACGCTGGAAAATATCCGGCTGGGCGTGCACGCCGAACGAAACCCGTTGCTGGTCTCTTTTTTATCGAAAATGGGGTACATGACTCAAATCGGCACTGGAATCATCAGGATGATTCGCCTGCTCAAACAACACATCGGCAAAGAACCCGAATTTGAGGAAAGGGGAGAAGAGTTCCTGGTCCGCATCTGGCGCCCAAACGCCTGACCGAAATCAAAAAAGCGCCGGCCTGGCTCGAAAAAAATCTTTGCCGTTCTGAAAGGAACTTCCCAGCCCAGAAAGAAAAGTTACCTTTTTGGTTGATGCTAGTAAATTGAAAAGATGGCTGAATTAAGGAGGAAAAAATGGTGTCCGAAGAACATAGCTTAAAAGGCCGCGACCTGCTCAGCCTGCACGATTTTACCCCCGAAGAAATCAAAACGATCCTGGACCTCGCCGACGAGCTGAAGGCAAAACAAAAGAGGGGCGAACCCCACCCCTACCTGCGGGGAAAAACCCTGGGGATGATTTTCCAAAAGGCGTCTACCCGCACCCGCGTTTCTTTCGAGGTAGCCATGTACCAGCTGGGCGGCTACGCCCTTTTTCTGAGCGCCAACGACCTGCAGCTGGGCCGGGGCGAGACCATCGCCGACACCGCCCGGGTGCTCTCCCGCTACTTAGACGGAATCATGATCCGCACCTTCGCCCAGGCCGACGTGGAAGAGCTGGCCCGCTACGCCGACGTCCCCGTGATCAACGGGCTGACCGACCTCCTCCACCCCTGCCAGATCCTGGCCGACCTGCAGACCGTCCGGGAGCGTAAAGGCGCCCTGGCCGGGCTGAAGCTGGCCTACGTGGGGGACGGGAACAACGTCTGCCACTCCCTGCTCTTCGGCTGCGCCAAAACGGGGATGCACATCAGCGTAGCCTCCCCGGACGGCTACCGGCCCGCCGAAGAAATCGTCTCCCTGGCCCGGGCCGACGCCCGCCAAACCGGCAGCCGCATCGAAATCGCCGCCGATCCCGCCGAAGCCGTCCGCGGGGCCGACGTCGTCGTCACCGACGTTTGGGCCAGCATGGGCCGGGAAAAAGAGGCCGCCGCCCGGGCCGCAATTTTCGCCCCCTACCAGGTAAACAAAGAACTGGTCCGCCACGCCAAACCCGATTTTATCTTTCTGCACTGCCTCCCTGCCCACCGCGGCGAAGAGGTGACGGACGACGTCATCGACGGCCCGCACTCCGCAGTGTGGGACGAGGCCGAAAACCGCCTGCACGCCCAAAAGGCGGTCCTCGCCCTACTTTTATAGAACTTTTATTGAAAAAAGCAGAGATTAGGAATTAGCTCCCCATGCCGCTTTTTCGCCGGCACCAAGAGAAGATGCCCGGCACTCAACTTAGATTTAACTTTTTTATTCTGTTGATGGGGGAGCGACATATGCTACGTTACCGAACTCTCCCTGCCGGCCCTTCCGGAAACCCGGTACAAAATCAGCGCCACCAGCACCGGAAGCGTGGTCAACAGATACATCTGGGAGTACCCCACGGCCTGGGAAACGGCTCCCCAGAGGAGGGCGCCCACCGCAATCCCCAGGTCAAGGGCTGAAAAGAAGGTGCCGGTGGCCGCGCCGCGGCGGTGAAAGGCCACGTTGCGCACCGTCAGCGCCTGCATGCCGGGCTGCACGCTGCCAAACCCGATCCCGTAGAAAACCCCGGCCAGCAAGAACATCCCCAGGTATTCCGCCCTGGAAAGCAGCAGCATGGCCGCCGCTATCGCCAGCAGGCCGGGGTACACCACCACGTCGTAACCCTTGCGGTCCACCAACATGCCGGAAAACGGACGGGTCAGGGTCACCGTAACGGCGTAAACCGTAAAAAATACGCCGATGTTGGCAATTCCTTTTTCTGCCGCGTAAAGGACAATAAAAGAAACCACTGAACCATAAGACATGGCGATAAAAAAGTTCACCAGGGAAGGCCGAAAGGCGTTCTTTTCAAATAAGGCGCCTTTCGTTTCCGCCCGCGCAGCCGGCATTTTTCGATAGTGAATCAAGGTGCCCAGCAAGAAAGCTAAGGTGGCCAGGCCGGTCGAAGCGTAAAACAACACCGGAAAGCTGAACTCGTTCATTAGATACAGGCCGGTGGCGGGCGCCACGGCCATGGAGATGGTGGCGGCCAGGCCGTAGTAGCCCATGCCCTCGCCCAGCCTTTGCTTCGGGATGACGTCAGCCGCGACTGCTCCGGCCGCCGTAGAAGAAATTCCCCATCCGAAACCATGCAAAAAACGGACCAGCAGCAAAAGCGGGATGGTATCCGTCCAGTTATACGACAAACACGAAAGCGTAAACACCAACAGCCCGAGCAGGTAAATGCCCTTGCGCCCGTAAGTGTCCACCGTCTTCCCCGCGACCGGCCGGATAATTACCGCCGAAATGGCAAAAAAAGCGATGACCAGGCCGATCTCGCTTTCCTTTCCCCCTAAAAAATCCACGTACACGGGCAGCGTGGACATCAACATCTGAAAACCCATAAAGGTGGCCAGGCTGGAAAAACAGATCAAGAGAAAGTTTTTCGTCCAAAATTTTTCCTGGTCCGGAACTGACGATCTGCGTTCCATTAAACTTCCCCCGTTATTTTAACCTAATTAATCACTTCTAAGGATGAAAAGATCGATTTTTTAGCCCGCCCGCTTAACCATTTTCGCCACAAAACCTTCCAGGTCGTTTAATTTATTGAGTATCCCGACGTACTGATCCTGCGCCGCCCTGGTTTGCAAAACGTCTTCCAGCCGGGCGGACAACAGGGCCAGAGCCTCCCGGACCTTTGCCTCGTCGATCACCTCGCCCGGCGTCAGCTCGGCGGTTTCTCCGAGGGCCGGTACAGAAACGCCGGCGCCGTACTTTTGGACAAGCAACTCCGCCAGCACGGCGGCCGACTGCGCCTCCCCGTGGACTAAAAAAATCCGCCGGGGCATTTTACGCAGGCTGCCCACCCAGTCCAAAAGCGCCTGCTGGTCGGCGTGGGCGGAATACCCTTCGATGCTTCTGATTTCCGCCCGCACGGCGATTTCTTCGCCGTGAATGCGGATCTTCCCGGCCCCGTCCCGCAGGCGCTGCCCCTTCGTGCCCGGCGCCTGGAAGCCCACCAGCAGCACCGTGCATTCCGGGCGCCACAGGTTGTGTTTCAGGTGGTGCTTGATCCGCCCGGCCTCCGCCATGCCGCTGGCCGAAATGATGATCGCCCCGCCGGAAATTTTATTTAAAGCCATTGATTCTTCCGTCGTCCGGGTGAATTCCAGAAAAGGCATCCGCAGCGGATCGTTCCCCTGAGCGATGAGCTTTTGAGTTTCTTCGTCAAAAGTTTTCCAGTGCCGGCGAAATATTTCGGTGGCGGCGGTGGCCAGGGGACTGTCGATGTATATCTTCATGGGCGGGAAGTCGCCCTCCAGAGCCAGCAAGTTAAGGTCGTAAAGCAAATCCTGGGTGCGCTCTACGGCAAAAGCGGGGATAATTAAATTGCCGCCCTTGCGGTAAGTGCTCCAGACTATTTCCCGCAGCAGCTTAAGACGGTCTTCCGGACGGCTTTCCTGTTCAGCGTGCAACCTGTCGCCGTAAGTCGACTCCATGACCAGGTAATCCGCCTCGGTTAAGGGAACGGGATCGTTCAGGTAAGGTTTATTCTCATTCCCCAGGTCGCCGCTAAAGACAAGTTTGGTTTCTGCTTCCCCCTCGCGGACAGACACCGCGACCGCCGCCGAACCGAGGATGTGACCCGCGTCCAGAAAACAAGCGGAAATCCGGGCGGTCAGGGGAATCGTTTCGCCGTAGTTCACCGGCTGAAATAACGGCAGGCAATTCCGGGCGTCCTCGGACGTATAGATGGGCTCCACCTCGGGCCGGCCCGCCCGCCTGTTTTTTCTGTTCAGGCGTTCTACCTCCATTTCCTGGATGTAGCCGCTGTCCGGCAACATCACCGAACAGAGATCAACAGTTGCGGCGGTGGCGAAGATTTTCCCGCGAAAACCCTGTTTAACCAGCTTGGGAATAAGCCCGCTGTGGTCGATGTGCGCGTGGGTCAGCAAAAGATAATCGATGCTTTGCGGCTGTATGGAAAAGGGCCGGTAATTATTCTCCCGGATGCAGCG
>JBFLZY010000144.1:0-4500 GCA_040755975.1 Bacillota bacterium
AACATCCGGACCATGCGCGAGCAGCTCAAGCAGTTGGGGGTGAGTTACGACTGGCGCCGGGAAATCGCCACCTGCCACCCCGGCTACTATAAATGGACGCAGTGGCTTTTCCTGCAGCTGTATCACCGCGGTTTGGCCTACAAAAAGAAGGCGGCCGTCAACTGGTGCCCCTCCTGCGCCACCGTGCTGGCCAACGAGCAGGTGATCGGCGCCGGGGTCTGCGAGCGTTGCAAAACGGAAGTGGAAAAACGCGAACTGGAACAGTGGTTTTTTAAAATTACGGACTACGCCCAACGTTTGCTGGACGACCTGGCGCTGCTGGAAGGCTGGCCGGAAAAGGTCAAAATCATGCAGGAGAACTGGATTGGCCGCAGCGAGGGGGCGGAAATCAGATTTCCCGTAGTTGGCCTGGATGAAGAAATAACTGTTTTCACCACCCGGCCGGATACTGTTTTCGGCGTTACCTACATGGTGCTGGCGCCCGAGCATCCCCTGGTGGAAAAGCTGATTGCCGGCAAGGAGCAGGCGCCGGAAGTGCGCTCCTTTGTCCGGGAGGTCAACCGTTTAAGCGAGATAACCCGGACGGCGGCAGATACGGAGAAAGTGGGTCTGTTTACAGGAACCTATTGCCTGAACCCGTTGAACGGCGAAGCGGTGCCGATCCTGGTGGCCAACTACGTCCTGCTGGAATACGGCACGGGCGCCGTGATGGGCGTACCGGCCCACGACCAGCGGGATTTTGAATTTGCCCGCAAGTATAGTCTGCCCATCCGGGTGGTTATTCAGCCGCCCGGAAAGCAGCTTGACCCGGAAACGATGACGGAAGCCTACGTGGAAGAAGGGATTATGGTCAACTCCGGTGTTTTCAACGGCCTGCCCAGCAAAGAAGGGATCGGAGCGGTGACCAGATACCTGGAGGAAAAAGGCCTGGGGCGCGGGCGGGTCAATTACCGCCTGCGGGACTGGCTGATTTCCCGGCAGCGCTACTGGGGGGCGCCAATCCCGATCGTGTATTGCAACCGCTGCGGTACCGTGCCCGTGCCGGAAAAAGATCTGCCGGTGATGCTGCCGTACGACGTCGCCTTTAAGCCGACGGGACAGTCGCCCCTGGCCGACTGCCCGGAGTTTCTTCAAACGGAATGCCCCTCCTGCGGCGGGCCCGCCCGGCGGGAGACGGACACGATGGATACCTTTATGTGTTCGTCCTGGTATTATTACCGTTACACCAGCCCGCGGGAAGAGACGGCGGCCTGGGACAAAGCGAAGGTGGACCACTGGCTGCCGGTGGATCAGTACATCGGCGGGGTGGAGCACGCCATCCTGCACCTTTTGTACTCCCGCTTCTTTACGAAAGTGCTCTACGACCTGGGCCTGGTCAACAACAGCGAACCTTTTACGAATCTGCTGACCCAGGGAATGGTGTTAAAAGACGGGGCCAAAATGTCTAAATCGAAAGGGAACATCGTCAGCCCCGAGGAGATCATCGAAGCCTACGGCGCCGACACGGCGCGCCTGTTCATCCTGTTTGCCGCCCCGCCGGAGAGGGATTTGGAGTGGAGCGACCAGGGGGTGGAAGGCTGCTACCGCTTTTTAAACCGGGTGTGGCGCCTGGTCGCGCCCCTGGCCGAAGAACTGGCGGCGGCTCCCCTGGTTCCGGCGGCGGATAATTTAACCGGCGTGAACCGGGAAATGCGCCGTTTGACCCACCAGACCATTAAAAAGGTTACCGAGGATATCGCGGCCCGGTTTAATTTTAACACCGCCATCAGCGCCATCATGGAATTGGTCAACGGCCTGTACCAGTACAGGGAAGTGCCTGCCGGCGACCGCGATCCGGCCGTAATGCGGGAAGCCATCGAGAGCCTTTTACTTTTGCTGGCGCCTTTCGCTCCCTTTGTCACCGAAGAGCTGTGGGCGGGTACCGGGCATCAAGAGAGCATTCATAAACAGAGGTGGCCCGGGTACGATCCCGCTGCCCTGGTGGAGGAGGAAGTAACCATTGTCGTCCAGGTTAACGGCCGCGTCCGCGACCGGATAATCCTGCCCAGGGATATATCTTCGGAAGAAATGATTGCCCGCGTCCTGGCGCAGCCGCGCATCCGCCAGTTAACGGAAGGGAAAAGGATTAAGAAAGTTATTCCGGTGCCGGGAAAACTGGTGAATATCGTGGCAAGTTAAGTACAAAGGCACAAAGCGACAGAGGCACAGAGGTATAAAGGCACAGGGGCACGAAGAAATATAGTCGGGAATATTTTACTTTATGCCTTTGTGCCTGGTAAACTTTGTGCCTGATCTTTAAAAAACTGCCGGGTGCCTCAAGCGGCAACCGGCAGTTTTTGTACCCTCCTTAATCTTTGCCCAACTGGTTTTCGGTTTTCTTCCTCGCCTTCTTTTTACCCTTTTGGCTTAAACGTTTCGCATTTTGTGTGGGGCGACATGTCGGCTTTGCTCACCCCGTTGCGATCTACCTGGATCATGGAAGCGTGGCACATGATGTCTTTATTGTAGTGGCATTCGGTAACGCTGCATTTGATTTGGGGCATGGTATCACCTCCTTCAAGGCTTTATTGTAACCCTGCGGAGGTAAATCTATTCTTTTCTGTTTTTGGAATAAGCTGCTTTTCAAATTACGAAAATTACGCGAAAATTACGGGGACACCATACTGAATTAGCGAATTCTGGCTTTGGATCGTCTCTATTTGCTGCCGCTTACTTCATTCCAGGCTTCTTCGTAAACCCGCAAATCCTTTTCGCTGAACAAAACGAACCGCACTTCGGCAAATTCGTGCTCTTTGAGAAAATCGCGAACGGTGGTCAGGGCGATGCGGGCCGCTTTTTCGATCGGGAAGCGGTAGGCGCCGGTGCTGATGGAAGGAAAGGATAAAGAGCGGATGCCCTGTTTTTTAGCCAGCGACATGCTGTTGTGGTAGGCGTTGCGCAATAGCTCCGGCTCCCCGTGCCGCCCGTCCTGCCAGATGGGGCCCACGGTGTGGATGACGTAGCGGGCCGGCAGCCGCCCCCCGGTGGTGATGACGGCTTCGCCCGTGGGCAGTCTCCCCTGCCGGGCGACGATTTCCTTGCACTCCTCTAAAATTTGGGGCCCGCCCGCGCGGTGGATGGCGCCGTCTACCCCGCCGCCGCCCATTAAGCTGGAATTGGCGGCGTTGACGATGGCTTCGGTGTCCTGTTGGGTGATGTCCCCTTGCAGCAGCCGCAGTCTGGTTTTGCCGACGTAAGTATCCACCATTTGCCTCACCTCCAAAATTTTTTGGCATTTTTTTATTATTCGCCGGGTTTTTGGTTAGATCCTTTCGCCCGCGGCCCCCATCTTTACGTTGACATTTTCGCGCTTTGAGGATTATAAAAGAAAAGGGTGAGGAGATTGAATCTATCGCTGCTGCTTTTGCTGGGTGCTGGGCACCTGGTTACGGATCTTGCCCAGGGCGCCCTGCCGGTAATCAACCTCTTTCTGGCGGAGGCCCTGAAGCTGAGTTACTTCCAGGTAGGCATCATTTCTTTGTCTTTTACCTTCAGCTCGGCGATTATCCAGCCGGTTTTCGGTTTTTTCAGCGACCGGATTAAACTTACCTGGCTGCTTCCCCTGGGCTGTTTTTTAAGCGGGCTGGGTCTGGCCCTTACGGGAGCCGCCCCAGCCTACTGGTTATTGTTAATCCTGGTGCTGGTCAGCGGGCTGGGTGTGGCCGGGTACCACCCGGAGGGGTCGAAAACGGCTTTTCTGGCCAGCGGCGCCGAAAACCGTTTCTTATCCATGTCGATTTTTTCTGTCGGCGGGAATGTAGGGATCGGCCTGGGTCCGGTGATTGCTTACTCCTTGTTGGGGCATTTTGGCTTAAAAGGCACAGTTGGTTTGCTGGTGCCGGGAATGGCCATCGCCGTCATTTTTCTGGCGGTCAGACAAAAAATTAATGATTTATACCGGCCCGTTGCCGGATCTTTGCCGGAAAGAAAGATCCAACCGAAAAGCGGGGTTGTCTCCATTCCCCTGGTTCTGATTATTCTATACGTTACTGCCAGGTCCTGGATCCACGCCGGGCTGGTAACCTATTACCCTTTTTATTGCGTGAATTACCTGGGGATGGACAAAACGTACGCCAGCACCGCGTTGACGGTCTTTTTAATGGCCGGGGCGCTGGGGACCTTTTTGGGGGGCCCCATCGCCGACCGCTGGGGAGATAAGGCGGTGCTGGCCGGTTCCATGCTTTTTTCCGCGCTTTCGATTTTCCCCTTTATGCTGAGCAAAAGCGCCGCGGCCGGCCTGTTTTTTGCCGCTTTGGCCGGCGCCGTTTTGATTGCCACCTTTTCCACTACCGTTGTTTACGGGCAGCGCCTGCTGCCGGATCACGTGGGGATGGCCTCCGGCCTGATGCTCGGCTTTGCCATCGGGATGGGCAGCGTGGGTGTTTCCGTTCTCGGCTACCTGGCCGACCACCTGGGACTGCCGGCGGTGATGAGGATTATATCTTTGCTGCCGGCCGCGGG
>JBFLZY010000145.1:0-4485 GCA_040755975.1 Bacillota bacterium
CCGGAAAACGGTGCGGGCTGTGCATCCACGCCTGTTTGCATAGTTAGGGCAGGCCCGGGGGCTGGTAAGGGGTTGCCCGGTGGAACAGGGGCCGGAAGGCTTTTCAAAATAATCATAGGGGGTTTGCGGATGGATTTGGCGTCAATTCTCAAGGGCCGGAGAAGTATCAGGAAATACAAAAAAGATCCCATCGCCAGGGAGATTCTGGAGGAGATTCTCACCACTGCACTTTGGGCGCCGTCCGGGATGAACCTGCAAAATTGGGAGATTTATGTCGTCGGCGGGAAAACCCGGGATCAAATTGCAGCGGCAGTTTCCAGGGCAAAACCGCTCATCGAACCGGCAATCAGAGAACTTTTCCCAGACAAAATCGTGCAATTTACCATGCAATTTTTTACCAATTTCGGGGACGCCCCCTTTTTAATCCTTGTTTATGTGCCGCAAATTCCGGTGAACATCGATCCCGGCATGAACAGCCTCGTCAGGTACAACGCCGAGCGAATGAGGTTGACCAGTTTTCTAAGTGCTGCTGCCCTGGTTCAGAATATTTTAATCCTCGCCTGCGAAAAAGGACTGGGGACGTGCTGGACAGCGGATCCCAAAAGGGCAGAAGACGAGATTAACGACATTCTCGGTATCAAAAATAAAGAGCTTGTGGCGTGTATTCTGATCGGTTACCCTGACCAGACCCCGCCCGTACCGCCGCGGAAGGGTGATAAAATTCACTGGATAGATTGCTAAAATTTGCTGTTCCGACGCTGAACAACAAACAAAAAGGAGAAATTGCCAATGACTTTAGCTGAACTTGCCCGGGAGAAACACGACGAGTTCTTTAAGTTGACCCATACGGCGGGTGTGTTGGACCAAAAGACCAAGCAGTTGATCCATATCGCGGTGGTGCTGGCTCTACGTTGCGAGCCCTGAGTGGAAGCAAACCTGGCAGTTGCCAGGAAGATGGAGATTACCGAGGAGGAACTGGCCGAAACCATCCAGCTTGCTGCTTCTGTTGGCTCCGGCTCTTTAACCGCCATGGCCGTCCGGGCTTCCGCCAAATCCACCCCGCAAACGGAAGGAAAGGCGCTCAAGGATTATCTGTATTTCAGCCGATAAGGTTTCAGCAGAGAAGAGTTTTTCTAAACTGAACGTTAAGGGGGCTCCGCTTGCGAGCGGGAGCCCCCTAAATTCTTAAGCAAGTCCAGGCCCAAAAGCATGAAAAAAGAATAGCCGGAGAACCCTCGTTAAAATTGAAACCGCAAGATCGGGTTTACGTCCTTACCGGCTATTCCTGCAGGAATCGATCTCTCACGATCCGGGCAAACAGGCGCAAATCATCAATGTTTTTTTGCAAAATGCCAACGAGGATTTCCGGATCAATTCTAGCGTAGTCATGAACGATTACGTTGCGAAATTGCGCCATTTTTTTGAAATTCTCCAGCCGGTCGGGAGGCAGGCAGCCCGCCTCGGCAAGCACGACCATGATATCTTTGTAATCCTGCGGTTCACGGAGTTCAAGGTCGGCAATGAGATGGTTGCCGATATCCAGGCAGGCTTCCACGGCCAGGTGCAGGGTGCGCTCGATGTACCGGCGAAGGACTTTGTTTTCCTTGAGTTCGTTTAACTTGACACCGGCCTTTTCTTCCAGGTCGCTGATGTATTCGGCCAGTAGCTTTGTCTTTTCGGTCAATAGTTCTTGATCCACCATTTTTCTATTCACCCAGCGCTTTTAAAATGGCTGCGTTGCGCAGCCGGTAAACCCTTTGCATGTCGAAATAGGCCCGCCGGGAGCGCACTTCAAAGTTCACCCGGCGCCGCCGATCCTTTTCCAGGATTAACTTGCCGTGTTTGCGCACCTGCCGTTGCAGTAATAACGGGGCCGTTTCCAGGTCGATCACCTGCACAGGGCGTTTGACGCTCTCCTCGAGAGCTATTTCCAGTTCCAGGCGCCGTTCAAAACGGGTAAAGCTATCTTTTTCCGGCCGATTAAAAAGCACCGCAATGTCCACGTCGCTGCCGCTCGTTGCCCGGCCGCGGGCGTAAGAACCGAACAGGTACGCCGCCGCCACGTCCGGTTGCCTGTCCAGGAAATTAACTAGATCGCTAAACTTAAGTTCCGGGCTCATTTTCATTCCTCCCGGAAATGTTCTTCATTGAAAGTTCTCTGCTTCTTCGTTAATTCTCGCTTCGAGCACTTTAACTCCACGCTATTCTGATCCCCTCCCGGAAACCCCTTTTTCTTAAGGATTCTACCGCGTCTTCGGCACAGACGATACTGACCGGAAAAGGCGTAGCCATTTCTTCGGCTTTTACCTGCATTTCCCAGAAACGGGCGTGGTTTGGAAAGCCTACAATCAGCAAATAAGTATCCGGTTGCGGCGTAAACTTGCCCCAGGCCAGAGAACCGTAGAGATAGACTTCTTTTACGTTGTACCGGCTTTTGAGCCAGTCGGCCACCGCCTGCGCCTTTTCCAGCGCCTTGGCCCGCAGCCGCCTTTCCCGGTAAGCCTTTTCCTTTAAAAGCAGTTGTCTTACCTGCCGAAAGTCCTGCCAGTTTATTTTCCTTCCACCGGTCTTCACCGTTCTCATCGCGAAACCATCCGTTCTTTGGCAGCACCTGCGTATTGCTAATATTTTAACAGTTCCCCCGGTTTTCTTCAATATAAAGAAATTAATAAACGAATTACCGCCCAGCGGAATGCCAGCCGGGCTGATGTGGCCATTGGCCATAGTCTAATCATTCACGACGTTTTTAAAGAGATGCAAGCAATACCTCGAGCTTGGTGCTGACCACTAAATATTAAGGCATTTAATGGAGGTTAAATTTACCCAAAGCCTTTTAGATTAGGATGATACGGCTACTAAAAAATGTTTATGAAGGAGGATGCGATTATTATTATAATTGATAGTATGGGTTGGAAACAGGATTTATCCTTTGCTCCCAAATGGCCCGTAGTTTATTTCTCGGGCTTGTACGTAATGTTTTGGACTGCCTTTTCGGCGAAACTGTTATCCACCGCTTGCGCGTAGGGTACCGGCCCCAGGATTTCTTTGGCGTCCAGGAAAAGGCCCAGGAATTGTTCGTATTTGTCCCGGGTGATGACCGGGCTTTCCGCCCAGATGTTGAGCGCCTTGTATTTTTGAATCTCCGCCTTGATTGCCGCAGGATCTTTTGGCTGGGCATGTTGTTCAATCAACTGGCTGATCTCCGCCGCATCGTGATGGGCCAGCCATAGCAAGGCTTTGTAAATGGCGTTGGTAAAGCGTTGGAGCACGTCAGGATGGGCTTTTAAGTAATCCTCCGGCGCTAAATATGCCAATACCGGCAAATCCCCGGTTTCTTCCCCCAGCGAAGCCACTATTTTACCCAGTCCGTTTTTTTCTGTATCCGTCGCCTCCGGTTCGGCCAGCAGGATATAATCCCCGGTTCCGGCTTTGAACGCGCCGATTTGCAGGGAAGCGGGGATGTTCGTGAAAAGGGTTACCTGCCGGTTGGGCGCCAGCCCGTATTTAGCGAGAACTCCTTTGAAAACCACGGTTTCCCTGCTTCCCGGCGGGCCGGTAATCACCGTTTTATCTTTCAAATCGGTCCACGCAAAGGTTTTCTCTTGTGTTTTTTCCTCTTTTCTGGCCACCAGAAAGGTTTGTTCTTTTTTAGTCAGGGCGCCGAAGGCGACCAGTTTTTCCTGGTGATCCGTCCGGGCGTAAATCGCCTGTTCCAGGCCGGTCAACAAAATGTCCCCTCTTCCTGATTTTAACGCGTGCAGCAGGACGTTTTCCGAGGCGACGGTGGTGATTTCTACATTTAGTTTTTCTTCCTTAAAGAAGCCGTTCCAGAGGGCAACGTACTGGGGCAGATATAAAAGGGAATGTTTATCCTGAACAATTTTCACGGTGGCCGGTTTTTTGATTTGTCCTTCCCATTTTTTCATGTAAAAAGAAAAAGCCAGGCTGAAACACAAAATCAACAGGATAGGCACCAGCCAGGATTTTTGCTTCATTTTTCCATTCCCTCCCTTAATCCAATATATTATTTTCATTTAATTTTCATTCCGGGGATTGCCGGTGATCATATTTCCGTTGAATCCGGCATAAAATTAAACAAAGGTTGTCCACCAGGAGGGGATGGTTATGATTAAAGGGTTTACTTTTCTGTCCTGGAACCAGTCCCGGCACTTAAAAATGAACGCGATTTTTCAGGGGCTGGCCTGGGCGCTGGGAATCAGCTTGAGCATTTGTTTTGCGCTGGTTTTATGGGCCATGCTTTCTCCGGCAAAAACTCACTACTTTCCTGCTTTGCTGGGGAGCGTCGCCCTGCTGGGCGTTTTTGCCGGCGGCCTGGCGGCCGGGGCGGCGGCAAAAAATTCGGGCTGGTTTCATGGCGGGCTGGTCGGTTTTTGCTATGGCTTAATTTTCCTGTTGCTGGCTTTTATCGGCGAACTTGAGCTGTTTGGCAGCCTGGACCTGGCCGGGCGCCTGGGCCTTTCCACC
>JBFLZY010000146.1:0-4431 GCA_040755975.1 Bacillota bacterium
GTGTCCCCGGCGGAACATCCTGCAGCGTCTCCGAATCGAGCACCTCCACCAGGTAATGATCCGCCCAGATGTGGATCCCCGTCACGGATTCGCAATCCATGGCCATCGGTCCGCCCATTTCCGTCAACCCGTAGACGCGCCGCATCCCGCCGCCGTGGGCGGTATACCCCAGGCGTTCGTTGATGCGCGCCCGCATCTCGTCGGAACAGGGCTCGCCGCCGTGAAAACCGAGCCGGAGCTTTAAATCTTTAACCGGATCAAGACCCTTTTCCCGGGCAACTTCGCTGACGTATACCGCGTAAGTAGGCGTGCCGGTAAAAACCGTGGTTCCCCACTCCTGCATTAAACGCAGCTGTCTTTCGGTTCCGCCGGCACCGGTGGGAATTACCTTGGCGCCGATTTCCTCCAGGGCGTAATGAAAACCAAAGCCCCCGGTGAAAAGGCCGTAACCGTGGGCCTGTTGCACGATGTCCCCCTTCCGCAACCCCCCGGCGGTAAAATTCCGGGCCATCAGGCGGCTCCAGGTGCGCAGGTCGTTTTTCGTATAAACCATGGCCACCGGCACCCCCGTGGTGCCGGAAGTCATGTGCACCCGCACCACCTCATCCCAGTTCCCGCTCAACAGGCCGAGGGGGTAACATTCCCGCAGGTCCTTTTTGGTCACCAAAGGCACGCCTTTTATGTCGGCAAAGGTCTTGATATCCCCCGGGTGAATCCCGGCTTCGTCAAAACGCTTCTTCAAGAATGGGTTCTGATAGACCCGCTGCGCCTGTTGCTTAAATTTTCCCAGCTGGACGGCCGCCAGTTTTTCCAAAGGCATGGTTTCCCATTCTTGATCGTAAAAAGCCAACGTTTTACTACCCCCCTGAAAGTGGATTCGCCGGAAAAGATGCCAATAACGCGAAGAATTAATCACCCCAAATTATAACGCAAAAAAGTTGAGGCGCACTGGCCTCGCACCGCCCAGCACGCCTTTACCCAGCCTCTTTTCACCGGGAATGACGTCATTTTTACCGGCCAAAAGAGGATTTGTCCTGGCTCTTCTTTCCGATGTATTTTTCGCGCAGCAGGGCTTTTTGCAGTTTGCCGGTAGGATTGCGCGGCACATCGGCGAAGACGACTTTTTCCGGCCACTTGTACCGGGCCAACCCCTGTTCCTTGCAAAACTGCACCACTTCTTCCTCGCTCATCGTTTCCCCCGGCTGCAACTTAATAACCGCCATGGCTATTTCCACCAGACGCTCGTGCGGGTAGCCGATTACCGCCACGTCGGCAATTTTCGGGTGGCGGTGCAGCACTTCCTCAATTTCTACCGGGTAAATATTTTCGCCGCCCCTGATGATCAGATCCTTCTTCCGGTCAACAATGTACACGTAGCCGTCCTCGTCCTGCCTGACCAAATCGCCGGTGTGAAGCCAGCCGTCTTTAATTGTCTGGGCGGTCATGGCGGGGTTTTTGTAATATTCCTTCATGATCCGGGGCCCCTTCAGGAGCAACTCGCCCACTTCGCCCACCGGGACGTCGTTTCCCTGCTCGTCCACGATACGCGCTTCCACGTTAAAGGTCGGTTTGCCGATGGAACCCGGCCTGCTAAGCACATCTTCGTCGTACAGGTTAAAACTGCCGCCGCCGCCGCCTTCGGTAATCCCGTAAATGTTGCCCGTCTTAAAGGGGAAGATTCGCTTCATATCCTGGAAGAGCGTATAGGGAACCGGCTGCGCGCCGATGACAATGCTGCCGGTAACGTGGGAAAAATCGTACTTGCTGACGTCAATCTCGCCCCGCTTGATGGCGTTCACCGAATCGGACATGGTGGGGACGGTAACCCAGCCGTTGTTGACCTTTTCTTCGGCGATGGCGTCCAGCAGGTAACGCGGGTCGGAGAGTTCCCGCAGGATAACGATCTTGCCCCCGGCCAGGTAGGAAGGGAAGGACAGGAAAAAGCTGCCGCTGTGATAAAAGGGGTGGGGGGCCAGGTAAACGGTTTCGTGGCCTTCGCTATAGGCCAGGGCACAGCTGAGCCCGATGTTGTATAAAGTGTTGTGCGCCTGGCAGACGGGCTTCGGGTCGCCCGTGGTTCCGGAAGTAAACATCAGCTCCGCCGGGTCGTCGTCGGCCACGTCGACCAATACGTCCTCCGGACTGCCGGTCTCGATGATCTTCGCGTAGGAAATCATGTCCGCGGGAACTCCTTTGCCGATACAAATATAATGCCGGATGCTTTTCATCTCGCTTTGGATCTGTTGCACTTTGGGCAAAAATCCTTCTTCCAGGAAAAAAGCCACGGGCTGGCAGGCGTCCGCCGCAAATTTGATGTCTGCACTGGCGAAACGGAAGTTGAGCGGCACCGCCACCGCCCCTACCCTCAAAATGGCGTGGAAAGTAACCACCCACTCCAGGCTGTTCATTTGCAGATGAAGGACAAAGTCCCCCTTTTTAATGCCCAGTTCCTTCTGCAGGTAATTAGCCACCCGGTTGGTGTCCTCGTTGAACTCTTTCCAGGTCACGACCCGCCGTAAACCTTTCGAGGGCGTCCGTTCAATCAAAAATTCCTTATTCGGGAACTTTTTGGCGTTAATGATCCCATAACGGGCAAAGTTCATCGTTTTTCCTCCTCGTCTTACTGAAAAAATAATTTTCTGAACTCTCAGTTGATCAATCAGCTGGTTTTTTTAAGGTCTCTCAACCCCCTTATAAGGCCCAAGTTTTCAACCAGATTAAAAATTTAAGCCATAGTGATTTGCGGGGCAATTCTTACTCTTTTATATTAAGGCTAAAATTAAATGAATAAAATACCTCTAAAGAATGAAACAAGAAAAATCCACGGGTGAATCTTGGGCTAACCTTCTTGGTTGAAATTAGGCGAGAATTTTATGCATGTCATAAGCGATAAAGAGATCCTTCGATCCGGTCAATATTTTCGTTCATCCTTCCAAGTTAACTCCCTTTTCATTCGTTCGGGTTGATTAAACTAGCCTTTTAAGCGATACGTTCCCGCAAAAAGATATAATATAATTTTACTACAAAAAAGTTTTGCAAAACAAGTTTTTAAACTTTTTTGAACAATCAACTAAGAACGCATCACGGTAGGATAGATTTCTATTCTAACGGAGGTGAGGGTTTATGACCAACGCAGGGCAGCAGGACGTGACTACGGTTTTAATCGTCCAGGAAGAGGCGCACCGCTACGCAAAAATGATTGAAGAAGCTTTCCCGGAAGAAGTCAAAGCGGGCAAAATCAAATTAATTCCGTGCGTCGACGAGCGGGAAATTCCGGAGGACGTCAGCAGCGTCAACATCGTCGGTACGTGGCCGCTGGTGAAACAGGTTCCGGAAATGAAAAATCTGAAGTGGCTGATGACCTTCAGTTCGGGCATTGACCACTGGGAAAAGGCAAATCTCTTGCCGCGGGAAATTCCGTTGATACATTTGCCCGGCGGCTCAGGGATCCCGGTGGCGGAATTTGTGATCGGCCTGATGCTCAACCACGTGAAATACTATACCAAAATTTGGGACAACCAGAAAGAACACAAGTACCAGCGCCTGCAGGGTAAAGAACTTTACGGAAAAACCCTCGGGATCATCGGTCTGGGCGGAATCGGCCGGCAAATTGCCAAAAGGGCGAAAGCCTTCGATATGTACGTGATCGGCTCGGAAATTCAAATTAGCGACGTTCCGTTTGTCGATAAGGTTTATTTAAGCAAAGATTTCGAGGAAATTTTGAAGATCAGCGATTTTGTAGTGCTCTCCTGCCCGGAAACACCCGAAACCATCAACATGATGAATGAAGAACGATTTAAAATGATGAAGCCGACCTCCTATTTTATCAACTGCGCCCGGGGCTCCCTGGTGGTGAAGGACGCCCTGATCAAGGCGCTGAACGAGGGCTGGATCGCCGGGGCGTCCATTGATACCCACTGGATTAAGAATCCGCTGCCCTCGTACCTGCCTCCCGACGACCCGCTCTGGGACGCTAAAAACGTCTTTATTTCTCCCCACATCTCGAGCTGGACGGACATGTACACACCGCGCTTCGGGGCGGTCTTCGTTGAGAATATCCGGCGCTATCTGCAGGGCGAGCCGCTGATCCACGTGGCCCCCGGTTTCGGGGTGAAATCGGAAAAATAAAATATCTGGCACGCCCTGCCCCCTTCAGGACGCTACCGAATTTCCATGGCAGCCGGTGACCACGGACAAAAAACACCCGGTATATTAAACCCGGGTGTTTCTATTTTTTTCCGGCATATTTCCGCCGTTTCGAACGGATATCACCTTGTTTCCTCAGCAACCATTATTCCTTTGTGCCTTTGTGCCTACCTTTAAGACATCAAGGAGGGCAAAAAGGTGGCAATTTGTGGAAAAGCAATTAATAAAGCAAAACATATGATAATGGCAATCAAGAAAGGCCAGATCCCCCGGAAAATTACCTCC
>JBFLZY010000147.1:0-4396 GCA_040755975.1 Bacillota bacterium
TCTTTTGCAGGCAGGTCGCGATTTCTGCTTCGGAAAGAAGATCGGAGCACTCCAGGCCCACGTTCAAATCCAGGTAATACCACTCCAGCCCGGATAAGAGCCGCCTCGCTCCTTCGGCCAGGGCCTTTTGGCCGGGTGCGGTGATGTGGTACCGTTTGCGCGGGGGCATTTTCCCCTGTTTTTCCCGTTGGGAAACCAGCAGCCCCTTCTTTTCCAGCCTCTCCAGCACCTGATACACGGACGCGACCCCGATTTTCACCCACATTCGCATGTTGCGGCTTTCAATTTGCTTCTCCAGTTCGTAGGCGTAGGACGGTTTTTCGTTAATTAAGTTGAGCAAAATGAGCTCAATGTTCGAAAGCACTTTGTCGCGAATTGACCTCCGGCACCAGTATTCATTATAGTACTATATCCTATAGTACTTTTGCAATATCATACCACAAGGTAAATTTCTTTGCAAAGGTTTTTTGTTTTCTTCCTGCCGCCGGCTATCCCTCGAGGCTTTCTAATTCCCGCAGCTTGCTGGCAAACCAGGCTGTATGGAGGTCTTCGTCAATGAGGTTGTTCCAGAGCAGGTTAAAGAGTTCCCGGTCGCCGCCCGCCTTAAGGATAAAAGCTTTATAGTCCCGCATTGCTTTTTCTTCCAGCTTGATATTCGCCTTTAACACGGCAATGGTGCCGATCCCGGCCAGCACCTTGCCGGCGATTTGCCCGGTAGTGGGGGCCAGCATGTCGCCCAGCTTTGTGGGAACACCCCCCAGACTTTTAATATGGGCGGCGATATTATCGACGTGCTGTTGTTCGATACCGGCCACCCTTTCCAGCACCCGCTGCAGGTAGATGTCCTCCTGCCGCTTGCTCTGGGCCGTGTAGAGGTCTACCTGGTTCAGTTCCAAACTGTAAAACCAGTTCAGCCTGCCCAAAATTTCCTCCCTGGTTAAAATGGCCAATCATCCCTTCTTTTCAGTGGTTCTCCAATTTGCCGGCCCTTCTGAGCTGTTGTTTCTATTCTCCCCAAATCAGCGGTCAGTATTTCCGAAATTGAAAAAACCGCTTTGTTTTTCTGGCGGGTACTTTCGATGCCGAAGCCCGGGAGGTTTTCCGGCCGTTCACCCGAGGGGGATCTCGCTTCTACGGAAAGGGTGGAAGTAGCGTCTACCGGCCGGCTCGAAGGAAACGTCACCACGCAGACCCTGGTCGGCAACGAAGGAGCAATTGTTACCGGTTACTGCAGCAGCGGGCCGGATTACAGCCCTAAGCCAGGGTAACCTGTTATTCTAGATCTGGAAGGCAGAAAAAAGAAAATTCCAATGGAATCAAGTTATGCAGGGGAGAATTGGCTTTTAAATTTGTGCTTTTCTCGGGGAACGTTTTTTAACCGACAATTTTTCTATCTTTACAAGTTGTTGGTTGTTTTGATACAATGAAGAGGGAAATTTTTGTGGTCCGGGAGATAAAAAATGGTATTATGGCATTTTATCAGCGAACGCTGGCCGACGATCCTTTCCCTCACGGGCGAGCACGTTTTGCTGGTTTTGGTGGCCATGGTCGTGGCGATCATCCTGGGGGTCGTCCTCGGGGTGGCCGTTACTTACTGGGAGCCGGGGGCGCGGGCGGTGCTTTATTTTTGCCAGATCCTCATGACCGTGCCCAGCATGGCCATGTTCGGCATCCTGCTGCCGTTGCTCGGAATAGGATATAAAACCGGCGTTGCGGCTCTAATTTTATACGCCCTTTTGCCCATCGTCCGGAATACCTACACCGGCATCCGGGCCATCGACCCGGCCGTGCTGGAAGCGGCAAAGGGAATGGGGCTGAGGGAATGGTCCATTTTAAGGCGCATCAAGCTCCCGCTCATAATTTCCGTGGTGATGGCCGGCATCCGGACGGCCACGGTGATGATCGTGGGCATCGCCGCCATCGCCGCCTTTATCGGGGCCGGCGGGCTGGGCGAGCTGATCTTCAGGGGGATTTCCCGGTACAACCGGCAGATGATTTTAGCCGGCGCCATTTTTATATCTGCGCTGGCGATCTGCTTTGATCTCATTTTAAAGCAGCTGGAATACCGGTATGGAATCAGAAGTTAGACCATCATGCCACTTTCGTGGCACCAACAGGAAACGAAAATGGGCGGCCCGCCGTTCGATTTGCCAGGAGCGTTGGCGCGACGGCAAACAAACGGCGGGCGAAAGCCTGCTTTCAGGGTAGGGGTTGGGGATTAGGGGTAAGATAACCTTTCTGGAGGGTGCAGATTTTTATCTTTGCGGGTGGAGCAGGAGAACCTGGAGGAAATTGCCGTGAAAAAACTCTTGGCTTTGGGCCTTTGCGGCAAATCGAGGATCGGGAGGGAAAATTATTGATCAGGCTGGAAAACGTCACCAAGCGCTTCCCCGGGCAGGATCACCCCGCCGTCAACAACCTGAACATGTTCATCCCGGAAGGCGAAATTTGCGTGCTGGTAGGTCCTTCCGGATGCGGCAAAACCACCACCATGAAAATGATCAACCGGCTCATCGAGCCCACCGAAGGGAAAATTTACATCAAAGGGCAGGATACGGCCACCGTAGACGTAATTAAGCTCCGCCTGGACATCGGCTACGTGATCCAGGAAATCGGCCTGTTTCCCCACCTGACCATCGCCGAAAACATCGCCACCGTCCCGCGCGAAAAAGGCTGGCCCCGGGATTTAATTAATCAGCGGGTAGACGAACTGCTGACCCTCGTGGGGCTGGCGCCGGAAAAATACCGCCGCCGCAAGCCCGCCGACTTAAGCGGGGGCCAGCGCCAGCGGGTGGGAGTGGCCCGGGCGATGGCCGCCGACCCCCCGATTTTGCTGATGGATGAGCCTTTCGGGGCAGTGGATCCCATTACCAGAGCCAGGTTGCAAAATGAATTTTTGGAAATTCAGGCCGAAATGCGCAAAACCATAATTTTCGTTACCCACGACATCGACGAAGCGATCAAAATGGGCGACAAAATTGCCATCATGCGCGACGGGGAACTGGTTCAGTACGCCCCTCCCGGCGAACTGCTCAGCTCGCCGGCGGATGAGTTTGTGGAACGGTTGCTGGGGCCCAACCGGACCATCAAGCGATTAAACCTGATTGCCGTCCGGGAGGCTTTGAGGTGCGATCTTTTGCCGGCGGTTCCCGGCCACCTTTCCAGCGAGGAAGCCAGGCCGCTGCTCAAAGGAAGCAAGTTGAACGTTTTGGCTGTGGTCGACAGCCGGAATAGCTTGACCGGTTTTGTCCGGGGCGAGCAATTGAAAAACAACCACGCCGGCCCGGTGGCCGAAATTGCCGAACTTTCCTCCAATGTGATCGCGGCGGAGGCCACCTTAAACGAAGCCCTGTCCCTGATGCTGGGCTGCGGCAGCCAGTTTGTCGCGGTGGTTTCCAAAAAAGGCGAATACAAAGGCGTGGTCACCCTGGGCAGTCTTTTGGAACTGGTGAGAGAAGACGTGAAAGAGGATGTGGCGTAAGCTGAACCGGCTGCGGACCGTTCTGGCGCCCGTAATTTTACTGGCGGCGGGAATATCAGCCACCGTTTATTTTGTGGAAAACGCCACGCCCATGGCGGCGCGCCTGCTTGTTTACCCGAACGTGCTCCGGGTTTTGGGCCAACATTTATTGCTGGTGGCGGTTTCCTCCTTGCTGGCCATCGCCGCGGCCGTTCCGCTGGGGATTATCGTCAGCCGGCCGGCCTTTCGCCCGGTCGCCCCGGCCATCGAAGGCATTGTCAATGTCGGGCAGACCGTGCCCAGCCTGGCCGTGCTCGCCCTTTTCATGACGCTTTTCGGGCTCGGTTTTCAGACGGCCGTTTTTGCCCTCTGGCTTTATTCCCTGCTCCCCATTTTGCGGAATACCTACGCCGGGATGAAAAGCATCGGGCCGGAGATCATCGAGGCCGCCCGGGGTATGGGGATGAAGGCGCACCGGATCTTAAGGCGCATTGAGCTGCCGCTGGCCTTTCCCATTATCATGGCGGGCATCCGGACCGCCGTGGTGATTAACGTGGGTACGGCGACGCTGGCCTCCTTCATCGGCGCCGGCGGGCTGGGCGACTTGATCGTCACCGGGATTTCCTTGCGGCGGACGGAACTGATTTATACGGGCGCTGTCTTAAGCGCCCTGATGGCTATCTTTTTCGACGACTTGCTGGCCCGGCTGGAAAAATACGTTTAGTGCTTAAAGCAGTTGTTTGCCGAAGATAAAGTTAAGGATCAAGGAGGTAGAGACGATGGGGAAATTCTTGCGGAAAATGATTTTGGCCCTGGCCGCCGTTTTGCTTGTCGCCCTGGCGGGCGGCTGCGGCGGCGGGGCCGGGACGAAGGAGGGTGGCGCCCCCGAAGAAAAGGGAGCCGCCCCGCAGAAATGGGTCTTCGCCACCGATCACG
>JBFLZY010000148.1:0-4373 GCA_040755975.1 Bacillota bacterium
TCTTTTCACTGCTTACAACTGGCCGGGAAACGTGCGGGAGCTGCAGAACGTGATCCGGCACGCCAGCCTGGTGGCCGCGGAGCGGGTGATCGGCGTGGCCAGCCTGCCGCCCTACCTGCTGGAGCGCTTGAGCAAACAGGTGCACGACCAGGGCAGCCAGGCCGCCGTCGAGCGGGCGCTGAAGCTTTACATGGAAGGAGCCGAGCAGGAAGCTATCCAGGAGGCCCTGCGCCTGGCCAACAACAACCGCTCGCAGGCCATGGACCTGCTCAAGATCAGCCGGCGCACCTTCTACAAAAAGCTGAAAAAATATAATTTGCTTTAATGCCTCTGGGCCCGCTTGCCGGCGATCCGGAAGTGGAGCTCGGAAAACAGGTACATGCTGGCAAAGGGAACGGCTATTCCTACCAGCGATCCCAGGATAATGTTTTTGGATAGATCCAGGCCGGCCAGGTAGAGAAGGAAATTAATTCCCACGCCGACCAGAAAATACGGCATGAACAGCCTGCTTTTTTTGTAAAGTCTTTCCCACGCCAGCTTATCTTCTTCGGACTTAAATTCGTAGCGCCGGTATTTATTTGGGCCGATTTTTACCTCCACGGTGGGCCTGGATTTGGACATAGCTTTTCGCCTCCTTGAGAATAAATATCGCAAAGGAACCTTAATTCTTTGAAAAGAGGTGCTTCCGGGTAAACGGAAGCACCTTTAATAGTTTTATTAACTGTATTTTAACCTCTTAACTGTTAATGTGCAATTGCCTTTTCAAAATTTCTTTCGAATGAGCAGGCTTCTTTAATCTTGGCGCAAATCCAGCGAGTACTTTTGAATTGTTTCCTGTCTGCACGGTTTCGTCAGCAGGGAAACGACGATGAAGAAGATAAAGGCTACCGGTATCCAGAAGTCCTGGTGGGCGGTGGCGATTTTCCAGCCGAAGGCCTTGTTCAGGAAGAACCAGTGCGGGCTTCCCAACGCCAGCCTGGCATAGAGCCAGGTGCTGAAGGTGAGCACGGTGAAGACGATGGTCGTGGACAGATGGGCGGCTTTGGTTGCTCGATCCCACCAGATGCCCAGCACCAGGCCCGGGCCTACGGAAGCGATGATCACGACGAAAGCCCACCCGGAGAGGTCCAGAACCATGCCCGGCGGGTTGATGGCAATGAGGAAGGCGATTACCAATACAATGGTGTTCCACAACCGCATGGCCGCCACCGGGTTATCCGAGGCCCATTTGTTTTTGCAGATTTTGACCATCCAGTCGCGGCCCAGGACCACCTGCGTCACCACCAGCCAGCCGGCTACGGTGGACATGGCGATGGAGAGCCCCCCCGCCACCAGGATGCCCAAAAGCCAGGGCTGCCCCAGGGCCTGCGTGGCCGCGATCATGGAATAGTCGGTGACGGCGGCGGCGTTGGTGACGTAGACTTTCTTCAGATAAGTCAAAAGTTCCACGGCGTTTTTGATGTTATGCTGACCCATGAGGGGGTGCAGCTTTTCCAGGATCACCCGCGCCGCGCTGCCGATAATGACCAGGCCCATGTACATGGCGCCGCCGAGGAAGACGCACCAGAAAATGGAGCGCCGGGCGGTATTGAGGTCCATGGTGGTAAAGAACCGGACCACCGTGTAGGGCATGGTGGCAAACCCATAGTGCCAGACGAAGAAGAAGCTGACCATCCCCGTCCAGCTGGCCATGATCGGGTGCGAAAAGCCTTTTGAGGAGTGCGGCGGCAGGAAAAACTTCGGGTTGTTGGTGGCGATGGCTTCGGTTAAACCGTTGAAGCCGCCGAAGGTGACCAGGATCACGATGGCCACGCAGACGGCGGCGATGGCCATCATCACCCCCTGGAAGGCGTTGGACCAGGTGGTGGAAACCATGCCGCCCAGGTAAACGTAAAAGAGCACGCTGACCGCGGCGATGATCAGCGACCAGACGTAAGGAATCTGGAGAATGGCCATCATGAAAAGCGCCGTGCCGATGAGCGCGAGGACGACGTAAAGCAGCCCGGAGATCAGGACGGGGATGCTGGTGATGATGCGCACCGGCTTTTCATCTTCGTAGCGGTCCGCGTAATAATCGGTGAAGGAAACGGGCGCGTATTTTCTAAGCGGGGCGGCGGTCAGCAGGGCAGCGATGGGCATGCCCAGGATGATGGCAATCAGCGCCCACCAGAAGGAATACCCCATAAGAAAGATAAAGGCGGGCAGCCCCAGGAAGCTGGCCGGGCTCAAATACGTGGAAGCCAGCGCTGCTCCGTTTACGAAGGCGCCTACTTTGCGCCCCGCCACCATATAATCGGTAGGGCTTAAAGCCGCTTTCCGCGAAGCCCAGCCGATCCCGAAGATGACGACGAAGTAAGCGATCGCAAAGGCGACAACAACCGGGTGAACACTACCTGCCATCCTTTACTCCTCCTTCCGCTTCACGGCATTTTTGGCCGGAAAGTAATAATACATCCAGGAAATAAAAAGGCTGATGATATAAAGCATGAAGAAGTTCCCGTAAACCCAGGGCGCCGGGATGCCGAATATTCTGGCGTGAATCGTGCCCACGTCGCTGGCAATTTCCCAAATCCAGAAGATGATGGTAAGACCATACATAATTAAAAGGCCTACCCAGAAAATGGGATGCATTCCCTTAAACATTCACTTCACCCCTTAATTAAAGTAATTAAAGGTTTTTTCGGACCCAAAAGATGATTAATCGCTATAATGCCCGTTTTAATAACGACAGCTCCAGACAGTTCCACCCCCCTCAGCAATACGCCTGCTTTTTCCGTTCTTCTGGGGCCATCCATTGTTATTAAGTTTGGAATCCCTCCCTTCCATGTTAAAAATTAAGCAAATATTTTTTATTATTTTGACCTAATTACTTAACTTTTTTCTATATGCAATTTTCATACCACGCAAAAAATATAGAAAAATGTGAGATATTTTAAATGCTTTTTGTTTACCACCTGGCTAAGGTATATGTATACTTATGTTTACCCTGGATACCTGTTGTTGGCAGGGCACCGCTTCCGGAAGCGAAAATGCTTTGGCAACGTTCGCAGGCCGCTAAATATTTGTAGAAAATTACCTGGGGCTTAAATGGTGACATTTCCTTGAGAGCACTTACCGGGTGACAACATCACAGACCGATAACACCGGGGCGATTTGGATATTGACACGGCCAGGTTTTTTTGTTATCATGAATATGCGCTTGCAAGGCGCAAGATGCTTTTTGCTCTTTAAAAAGGCAATAGAGGTCGGTTGCCGGCGTAGCTCAACTGGCAGAGCGGCTGATTTGTAATCAGCAGGTTTGTGGGTTCAAGTCCCACCGTCGGCTCCAATCCAGCCGTCAAGAGGTTGAAGATTAAGAAAGCCTATCGTGAAGTAAGGCTGAAATGTAACTTTCTCCGACACCCGACCTCCGGCGACCGACATCCCTTACGGAGGGGTTCCCGAGTGGTCAAAGGGAGCAGACTGTAAATCTGCCGGCTGTCGCCTTCGCAGGTTCGAATCCTGCCCCCTCCACCAGATGAGAGGCGAGAAGTGAGAAGTTAGAAGTGAGAATAGAAGGAATTCGGCGCAGCCGAATTCCAACCTTGAATCTAACCTCCAACCTCTCACCTCCCACATCCCATAACGCGGGGTGGAGCAGCTGGTAGCTCGTCGGGCTCATAACCCGAAGGTCGTAGGTTCAAATCCTACCCCCGCAACCACGCCACTATAGCTCAGTTGGTAGAGCGCGTCCTTGGTAAGGACGAGGTCACCGGTTCAATCCCGGTTAGTGGCTCCAGGCTGAGAAGTGAGAGGCGAGAAGTTGGAAGTGAGAATAGAAGGAATTCGGCGGAGCCGAATTCCCACCTCCAACCCCTCACCTCCCACCTCTAATTAAGGCGGCGTAGCTCAGCTGGTTAGAGCATGCGGTTCATACCCGCAGTGTCCGGGGTTCGAATCCCTGCGCCGCTACCACCAGGGAAGGCACTGATCCTGAATGAAAGGGTCAGTGCTTTTTGTATTTACGTTAAGCATTCCTTGCCCTGGGCCTTTAAAAAACGCGTGACTTTTCCGCCCGGGCATTTTGAGCCCGGATATTTCATTATTATCGACTGTATCTTACTTTTCTCGAGAAGGAATTTTCAGCGGGACAGCGAAATAAAATAAGAGCTTTGGGGTAATGTATAATTATTGGAGGAATGGCAATATATAGCATAATATAACAATCATTATTTAAAAACAGATAAGGAAGGAGAGAGTATCCGAAATGGCAAAAGCAAAATTCGAACGCACCAAACCCCACGTGAACATCGGCACCATCGGGCACGTCGACCACGGCAAAACCACCCTGACCTCGGCCATCACCGTGATCCTCGCCACCGTGGGGAAGGCCC
>JBFLZY010000149.1:0-4339 GCA_040755975.1 Bacillota bacterium
TCCGGGCTGATTGGCTTTCCGGTGAAATATTATGCCCTGACCAACTGGGAGGGCTTTAAAGATATTGTGGACACCCTGGGCGGGGTGACCATTAATGTGGAAAAACGCATGCAATATTACGATCCCGTGGACGGCCCGGCCTACGCCATTGATTTAAAGCCGGGCGAGCAGCGGCTGGACGGGGACAAAGCCCTGCAGTACGTTCGTTACCGGAATGACGACCTGGGGGACATCACCAGGACCGAGCGCCAGCTAAAGTTTCTCAAGGCGCTGGCCACGGAGGTGATGCAGGCAGATACCCTTTTGAAGCTGCCCCAGTTGATTCCGCAAATAAATAAATCCCTTCGTACCAACCTCGGGTTAAAGCAAATGATCACCCTCGCCCGGGCGGCGAAAAAATTCGACCAGATGGAGATTGTTACCCAGACGTTGCCCGGCCATTTTTTGGAGCAGGGGGGCTTAAGTTACTGGGCGGTGGATCCGCAGCAGGCCAGGCAGGTGGCCTTAAGCCTGTTTAAGGAAGGGCAGGTAACGAAGGTGGTGGCAGGCCCAACGGTAAACATGGACGCGGCTTCAAAAACGCTGGCCATGGAATCCCCGGAAGATCAGAAAACAGCGGCGGATAGAAAGGACGTTACTGCCAACGGGAAACCCGGCGCTTCTTCCCCCGGTGCCGGAACCAGCTCCGGTGCCGGAACCGGTTCTGCTCCCGGCGGAGCTTCCAGCAGTCAAAAGGCGGGCGGCTCTTCCGGCAACGGCAAAGAGGGTTCCGGGAGCGCCGCCAATACCGGGACCGGTGTTGAGCAAAAGGAAGGCGGTAATTTGGGGTCAATTCCTGCCCCGAACAAGAGCGCACCGAAACCAGGGAGCGGTACTGTTCAGGGATCCGTTGAACCGGGAAGTGCCGGTGGGGATGAACAGGCCGGCAAAACGGACTATGTAAAGATCATAATTAAATAACAGGGTGAGCGAATTGTTTAAAAAAGAACGCTGGTATCCGGTGATGCTGGCGTTATTGTTGGCAGCGGGAATAGTTGCCGCCGGGTACGCGGCCGGGCAGCGTTATAATCTGGAGGCAGGCAACCGCCGGGTGGAACTGGCGATGCCCTACGCCGAATTGCAGCGTCTTGCCGGGCTGGCCGGGAAGCAGCCTGTTGAAGTGATGAAACTTTTTCGCGAGCGGGGGTTAACCGCCGTATTTTTTCAAGAATCCACGGTGGAAGAGGGAAAAAAGAGCGGTGAGTTTATTGTTCTGACCGGCCGGGAGCTGTATTTTTTAAGCCGGGCGGGCGGCGATTTTTCAGCCTGGTTGGGCGGCCTCGTTGACCAGGGGAAAATCAGCGCGGCAGACACCTGTTTTTTGACTACCGAAGAAAGCTCCGCGCGCAGACTGGCCGGGCAGCTGAAAATTAAGGCGCCAGACGCCGCCGTACGCGTGTACGCCCCGCCGGCGCAGGGAAATGATGCCGGTAATCCCCGTAACGCCTCTGGCGGGGAGGCAAATGCCTTTGTTGTCTGCGTTAGCGCGGGTCTGGACGCGCTGGCCGGTTTCGGCCTGGGTTTTCCCGCCGGGCCGCTGGCGGAGAGCGCGCTGGCCGGGCTGAACGCCATCGTCCAGGTCCGGAACTGGCCGGGAGCAACCGAAGCGGGCCTGGCGAAATTTTTTCAGCCTTTGCAGGATATCCCAAATTTATCGGCAATAGCTTTTTACGGCAATTCCGTGCCCGGATACCCGGAACATTTGCCCGCGCTGGCAAAAAACGTGAAAAACCTGGGCGTCCCCGTCGTGCAGATCGAATTTCACCCGCAAAAAGGGCTGGCCGCACTGGGCGCCCTGCTGGACGGGCAGGTGCTCCGCCTGCACTCGGCGGACCCCGAAGAACTCAAAATATCTTCTTTTGCCGCTTTGCGGTCCCGTTTTTTGCTGGCCGCGGCCGAGCGTAATGTGCGGGTTCTGCTGGTTTACCCGCTGGTGGGGCCGGGTACGGGTGATTTTCTGGCGCAAAATCTTGAATTTATCAACACCTTAAAGCAGGAACTGCAGCAAAAGGGCCTTGCCGCAGGGCCTGGCCAACCCCTGCCCCCGCTGGTCCAGCCCGGGTGGTTGTTGTTTTTAATGGGCCTGGGGGTGATTGCCGGCGGGATGGGGGTGCTCCGGCAGGCGGGAGCATTTCGCTTGCGCCCGTTAATTGGCCTGGTTGCGGCAATTGGGTGGGCCGGGCTGCTCGTGGGTGCTCCGGAGGCGGGTACCAGGTTGATGGCTTTCGCCGCGGCGGTTATCTTTCCCGTTTTTTCCGTCCAGGCCAGCTTGCAATCCTCCCCGGCGACGATTCCCCGCAGCGTCCTGCTGTTTTTGCGGACGACTTTTTTTTCTTTGGCGGGAGCGCTGTTGATTGTCGGCCTTCTGGCCGACACCCGGTATATGTTAAAATTAGACCAGTTTGCCGGTGTGAAAGCGGCCTACGTTTTCCCTTTGTTGTGTTTGGCGGTGATTTTTGCCTGGAGAGGTTTTGGTCAGGCAGAAATTAAGGATGTCCGGGAGCACATTACGCGCCTGTTCAATCAGCCGGTGCTTTTCAAGTGGGTTGTGGCGGCGGTTCTGTTGTTGATCGCGCTGGCCGTATATTTGCTCCGCACCGGCACCCAGGAAATCATCCCGCCGTCCTCCCTGGAATTAAAAGTCAGGGCAATCCTCGAGCACCTTCTGGTGGTGCGGCCGCGGACAAAGGAGTTTTTAATCGGCCACCCCTTTTTGTTATTGTTGTTTCATACCGGGTACCGGGATAACCGCTTTTTGCCTCTCCTTTTGCTGGGCGCCATCGGGCAGATATCTGTGGTCAATACTTTTATCCACATCCATACGCCGCTGGCCGTATCCGGCCTGCGGACGATCCACGGCTTGTGGCTGGGCGTTTGTGTGGGCTTAATTTTTATTTTCCTTTGGAATTTGGTTATTTCCCGGTGCGGAAAAAATTTTGTTGGAGACAGGGCACGTAAAAATGAAGGGTGAAGGTCTGGTCCGGGCAAGGCCGCCCCGCGTGGCCGTATCAGGGTATTACGGATTTGGCAACCTGGGCGACGAAGCGGTGTTGCTGGCCATGCTGGACGCCTTAAAAAAAGAGTGGGCGCAAAGGCAAAAGCGGCATCCGGGGGACCTGGGCGGCGACCTGCAGGTAATTGTGCTGTCCAACGACGCGGTGCAGACAAAAAAGCTTTGCGGCGTGGAGGCGGTAAGCCGCTGGCAGATTGCAGAGATTTACCGCGTTTTGCGGGACGCCGACCTGCTGGTCAGCGGCGGCGGCAGCCTTTTGCAGGACGTTACGGGAATCAAAAGCCTGCTGTATTACCTGGGGGTAGTCTGGCTGGCGTTAAAATTAAAAAAACCGGTGGTGTTTTATGCCCAGGGGATCGGACCGGTGCGCACTTTGCCCGGCCGGTTCCTGGTGCGGAAGATTGCCAACCAGGCCAGGTTGATCATTGTGCGTGACGAACAGTCGGCAAAAGACCTGGCTGATATGGGGGTCGCCGGGCCCCCGGTGTACGTAACCGTTGACGCCGCCCTGGGGCTCTCCTGTGCGGAAATCAACGCGCAGGCGGGGCGGGAAATTCTGGCCCGCTTCGGGATCCGGAAAACCGGCGGGGGAACAGACAAAGGGCCGAAAGGGGAAATCCCTGCAGCTGGAATCTCTGGAAATGTTCAAAAGCAGGCCGGGCCGGAGACCCGTCATCAGCAACCGCGAGCCGGAATTCAAAAACCGGATTCTACCGTGTATTTTCCCACTTCTAACCTCTCACCTCCCACTTCCCGCATAGCCGGCATCTCCGTCCGCAACTGGCCGGGTTTTACTAAAAAGGAGCGGCAGGCGGTGGCCAGGGTGGCGGATAAACTGATCAACCAGGGGTGGCAGGTCGTCTTTTTGCCTTTCCATTACCCCGCCGATGTGGCCGTTTGCCGGGAGATTGCCGCCCTGATGCAAAAACCGGCACCGGTTTTGGAAAAGAATTGCACCGTCGAGGAAATGGTCAGTGTGATGAAATGCCTGGATCTATTGATCGGGATGCGTCTGCATGCGCTGATTTTTGCCGCCATTTTAAATGTTCCGCTGGTGGGCATCTCTTACGATCCGAAAATCGACCGGTTTTTGGCACAATTGCATCTTAAGCCGGCGGCGCGGGTAAGTGACCTGGATTTTTTAAAATTAAACGGGGCAGTGGACGAAGTTTTGAGTGACCCGGAGGGTTTCCGGCGAAGCCTGGCGGAAAAAATAAAACCGCTGCAGGAACTGGCCCGGCAGTCGGCAAACTTGACGCTGGAGGTACTTGATCGATACTATTAAAA
>JBFLZY010000150.1:0-4326 GCA_040755975.1 Bacillota bacterium
TTCCGCTTTTTCAGAAACTCCAGCCCCACTTCCGGGAAAAGGGCAACGGTAATCACGTCTTCTTCCTGCTCCAGGTAAGGCTCCGCCAGCTTTCGGGCTTCTCCTAAACCCGGGGGCAGCATGTCCGCAGGCCGGCAGGTGATCGGTTCTTCATCGCCGATAATCATTTTTCTGGCTTCCTCGTTTATTGGGGCCGGCGGCTTTCCGTAGTAACCGCGGACGTAATTGATGATTTCGTTGCTGTTGATTACCCAGCGCCCGAACAATACGTTAAAGACGGCCTGGATGCCGACGATCTGGCTGGTGGGGGTAACCAACGGCGGATAGCCGAGATCTGCCCGCGTCCGCGGCAGTTCTTCCAAAACTTCCGGCAGCCTATCCAGGGCGCCCTGTTCTTTCAGTTGCGACATGAAGTTGGACATCATGCCGCCAGGGATCTGGTAAATCAGTACGTTGACATCAACGCTTTTCGGGGAAAGGTCAAATTCAGCATAATGTTCCTTGCGAATCTCCGTGAAGTAGTCAGCTATTTCGGAAAGCAACTTGAGATCGAAGCCCGGGTCGGAAGGCGTGTCCTTTAAGGCTCCCACCATGGCCTCTACGGCCGGCTGGGAAGTCTGCAGGGCCATGGAAGAAATGGCGCAGTCGATGATGTCTACGCCGGCGTCAACGGCCCGCAAGTAGCACATCGAGGCCATCCCGCTGGTATAGTGACAGTGTAACTGAACGGGTATTTTCAGGTTCTCCTTCCAGGCTTTGATAATTTCGTACGCCGGCTGCGGCGCCAGGATGCCAGCCATATCTTTTAAGCAGATGGAATCCGCCCCCATCTCTTCCAGTGTTTTGGCCAGGTTTACGTAATACTCAACGTTATGCACCGGGCTGATGGTATAGCAGGCCACGGCCTGGACGTGGGCGCCTTCCCTTTTCGCCACTTCCATGGCCTTCTGCATGTTCCGCACGTCGTTTAAAGCGTCAAAAATCCGGAAAATGTCCAGCCCGTTAGCAACCGTCTTCTTGACAAACTCGGTGAGAACGTCATCCGGGTAGTTCTTGTAGCCGACGATGTTCTGCCCTCTTAAAAGCATCTGGAGAGGAGTTTTGCAGTGTTTTCTGATGGTGCGCAGCCTTTCCCACGGATCCTCGTTTAAAAAGCGGATGCAGGAATCAAAAGTTGCTCCTCCCCACACTTCCAGCGAATGATAGCCAACCCTATCTATTTTTTCTAAAATGGGGAGCATATGCTCTAATTTCATGCGGGTGGCCAGCAGCGATTGGTGACTGTCTCTTAAAGTGGTGTCGGTTATTTTAACGGGTCGTTTGGTATCAGGCACGGATATCCCTCCCAGAAGTTCTCTTAAAAAATTATAACTTAAGCCAGCAGCGCCATTACTTTCCGGACGGATTGAATTGATTTGTCCAGAGCAGCGCGCTCCTCCGGGGTCAAATCAATCTCAATGATCTTTTCTACCCCGTTGCCGCCTATGATGGCGGGAACGCCCAGGTAGATGTCTTTTTCCCCGTATTCTCCCTGCAGGTAGGCGGCGACGGGCAAAATTCGCTTCTTGTCTTTTAAAATCGCTTCGATCATTTGCACCACCGAAGCACCCGGCGCATAGAAAGCGCTGCCGGTCTTTAAGTAGTTGACAATTTCCGCCCCGCCCTTACGTGTGCGTTCTACGAGAGCATCGATCCTTTCCCGGGGAATCAGTTTCTCGATGGGGATTCCTCCCGCGTAGGTGTAGCGCACCAGCGGCACCATGTCGTCGCCGTGGCCGCCCAGAACGAAAGTGGTTACATCTTCAAAGGAAACGCCCAGCTCCAGCGCAACAAAGGTTCTAAACCGGGCGGAATCCAAAATGCCGGACATGCCGAAAACCCGGTTGGGCGGAAAACCGCTGGCTTTGAAAGCAACGTAGGTCATCACGTCCAGGGGGTTCGTGACCACGATAATAAAGGCGTCAGGGGAATTTTTGACCACCTGTTCGGTAACCGACTTGACAATTTTACTGTTGGTGGCCAGCAGATCGTCCCTGCTCATCCCCGGTTTGCGCGCTATGCCGGCGGTGATGACGACGACAGCGGAGCCGGCGGTGTCAGCGTAATCGTTCGTACCGGTAATAATCGCGTCGAACCCTTCGATGGGCGCCGCCTCCATGAGATCGAGCGCCTTGCCCTGCGGGATGCCTTCCACCACGTCAATCAGCACGATGTCGGCCAGTTCCTTGGCGGCCGCCCAGTGGGCGCAGGTGGCGCCGACGTTTCCCGCGCCAACGATGGTGATCTTGCTCCTTTTCATGTTCATTTCCCTGAAGTAATATTCAGGAATTCCTCCTTCCCGATCGTTTTTTGAAAACCATCTCTAAAACCCTAATCGCTCTCCTCTCCTGACCCTCTTTTCTCTCCTCCCCTCACCAAACAGATCCTGCCGGCCGGTAATTTTTATTTTCATAGAGGAAAACGTGTCCCTCTGAAAAAATAGCTCCTCCCCCGTTATACCGGAAAGTTCCCGTGCTTCTTGGCCGGCCTGGTTTCCCTTTTCCCGGCCAGCGCTTGCAAGGCTTCAATTATCTTTTTCCTGGTGTCCGCGGGATCAATGACGTCGTCCACATAGCCCCGGGCGCAGGAAATGTAAGGGTTGGCAAACTTCGCGCGGTATTCCGCAATCAGCTTTTGCCGGGTTTCCTCGGGGTTTTGGGCTTTGGCAATTTCGTTCCGGTAGATTATGTTAACCGCTCCTTCGGGCCCCATCACGGCAACCTCGGCGGTGGGCCAGGCGTAGGAAACATCCGCCCGCAGGGAACTGCCGCACATGGCTATATAGGCGCCTCCGTAAGCCTTCCGGAGAATAATGGTGACCTTCGGGACGGTCGCCTCGGAGTAGGCGTAAAGTATTTTTGCGCCGTGGCGGATAATCCCCCCGTATTCCTGTTCCGTTCCCGGGAGATAACCGGGCACGTCGGTAAAAGTAACCAGGGGAATATTAAAACAATCACAGAAGCGGACGAAACGGGCAATTTTATCGGAAGCGTTGATATCCAGACAACCGGCTAAATAATTGGGCTGGTTGGCGATAATCCCGACGGCCTGCCCGGCGAAACGGGCAAAACCGACCACCGCGTTGACGGCGTAAAGGGGCTGCACTTCGAAGAAATCCCCGCCGTCGACGACGAGCCGGATGACGTCCTTTACGTCGTAGGACAAAAATGATTCCGGGGGCACAATTTTGCGCAGTTCCTGCGGGTCGCCGGGCGGCTCCTGAGGCTCAAATACAGGAGGTTTCTCCTGATTATTGGAAGGCAGGTACGAGAGGAGCTTTTTAATCATGGCCACGCACTCCTCTTCGTTCCCGGCGATAAAATGGGCCACCCCGCTGCGCTGGTTGTGCGTGTACGCCCCGCCCAATTCCTCCATGCTTACCTCTTCGCCGGTGACGGCTTTAATCACCTGCGGGCCGGTGATGAACATCTGGCTGATTCCGTCGACCATAAAAATGAAGTCCGTCAAGGCGGGAGAGTAGACGGCTCCGCCCGCGCACGGACCCATAATGACCGAGATCTGCGGGATTACGCCGGAGGCCAGGGTGTTCCGGAAGAAAATATTTCCGTAGCCGTCCAGGGCGTCCACGCCTTCCTGGATGCGGGCGCCGCCTGAGTCGTTCAGGCCGATTACCGGCGCGCCGTTTTTCATGGCCAGATCCAACACTTTACAGATCTTTTCGGCGTGGATTTTTCCCAAAGAGCCGCCGGCCACGGTGAAGTCCTGGGCAAAAACGTACACCAGGCGGCCGTTGATGGTGCCGTAGCCGGTGACCACCCCTTCGCCGGGATACTGCAGGTTTCCGAGATCCGGACTGCCGGCAAAAGTATTTACTTCAACGAAGGAATCCGGATCAAAGAGCAGGGCGATGCGCTCTCTGGCTGTCTTTTTTCCGGCCTCGTGCTGTTTCTCGATCCTTTTCGGGCCGCCGCCGGCCAGTATTTTATCCCGGTATTGGGCGAGTTGCGCCAGCTTATCCTCCACGGAAAAAACAACCTCCTCAACACAAAATACGTTTTTGCTTGCCGTTCGTTTGCCGTCGCTCCGATGCTCCACGGCAAACCTATGATTTTCAGTTTAAAATTTACTTCCGTTCGCAAAGTTCAATCAGGGTTCCGTAGGTGGCTTTGGGATGCAGAAAAGCAATTTTAGCTCCCCCCGCTCCGTAGCGCGGCTTTTCATCAATCAAACGGACGCCCTTGCCCTTCAGTTCCGCAAGCTTTTCTTCCAGGTTGTCTACTCTAAAGGCAATGTGCTGAATACCCTCGCCGTTTTTTTCAATGAATC
>JBFLZY010000151.1:0-4321 GCA_040755975.1 Bacillota bacterium
TCGACTCGGGTCGCGCGGATACTTGAAAACAACAATGTCTCCCCTTTTGGGCTCCCAGAGGCGGTAAGTAATTTTACTGACAATGATTCTGTCGCCTTCTAAAAGAGTCGGGATCATTGATCCGGAAGGTATATAAAAGGGAGCCAAAACAAACATTCTGATTAAAGCAGCCAGTAAAACGGCAATAACAATCGATTCAATTACTTCCACAGCCGTAGATTTACTTTTGTCCTGACCGGACGAGGACCCGGCAGCGTTGTTCTCCCGTTCCGCCTCGGTCATTAAATTCACCTCCGCACGGCAAAAAGGGACTGCTCCGCAGTCCCCCTTTTACGTCTAAAAAGCTATCTTCGGTCCTGAATACGGGCGGCTTTCCCCCTTAGCTTACGCAGGTAGTAGAGCCTGGCCCGCCGGACACGACCTTTGCGAACCACCTCGATGCGTTCGATCTTCGGAGAATGAAGGGGAAAAGTTCTTTCAACGCCCACCCCGTACGAAACGCGCCGCACGGTAAAAGTTTCCCCCAGGCCGCCGCCCCGGCGTCTGATAACCGTTCCTTCAAAAACCTGAATCCGCTCCCGGCCGCCCTCGATTACTTTAAAATGCACCCGCACCGTATCTCCGGGTCTGAAATCAGGGAGATCGGTTTTTATCTGTTCTTGCTCTAAAGATTGCACCAGATCCACAGTTCTGCCCCCCTTTCTCCGCCACTTCATTTCCGTGGCGGACCATTGCTGATCAACAGGAGTTATTATATCATAGTAAATTCCTAGCGCGCAAGATAATTCCTGGGTCAAGCCAGGGGAAAAAATAAAATCGCTGTTTATAGCTCTGCCAGCACTCCGGCAAAAAGCATAAACAGCACGTCAAACGTTCACTGCAAGCAACTTCCTGCCACCCGGTGCCCGATAAAAAAGGAACCCGCCTAAATCCCCAGGTAAGCTTCCTTCACGTGTTGGTTGTTTAACAATTCTGATCCGCTGCCCTGCAGCACGATTCTGCCGTTCTCCAGCACGTAAGCGCGGGTGCAGATATTCAAAACGTGCATTACGTTTTGCTCCACAAGCAAAACCGTAATCCCCTTTTTGTTGATGTCCTGCACGATCTCAAATACCTGACTGACCAAAACCGGCGCCAAACCCAAAGAAGGTTCGTCGAGCATTAAAAGCTTTGGCAAAGCCATCAGGCCCCTGCCGATGGCCAGCATCTGTTGTTGCCCGCCGCTTAGAGTCCCCGCCTCCTGGTTTTGCCTTTCTTTGAGGATAGGGAAAAGACTAAAAACCCATTCCATGGTTTCTTTCCGCTTCTTTTTTGCTTCCGGGGGAAGGGAACCCATCTCCAGGTTTTCTTTCACCGTCATTTCGGGAAAAAGTCTTCTTCCTTCCGGAACGTGGGCGATGCCCAGTTCGGCAACTTTATACGCCGGTATTTTGGTAATATCTTTCCTTAAAAAATGGATCTTCCCGTTGCGCGGACGTAATAAACCCGAGATGGCGTTCAAAATCGTCGTCTTACCTGCCCCGTTCGCTCCCAGCAGGGCAAGCATTTCCCCTTCTTTCACTTCGAAAGAAGCGTCCCACAACACCTGTACGTCGCCGTAAAAAACATCGATATTTTCTACTTTAAGCATAGGCCTCACCCAAATATGCTTTAATTACCTCCGGATGATTGGTGATCTCCCGAGGTGTCCCGCAGGCAATTTCCCGGCCGAAATTAATGGCTAAAACGCGGTTGGAAATGCCCATAATGATCTTCATGACGTGTTCCACAATAATAATCGTTATTCCCGCGTCCCGGATCTTTTGAATAATGGCAATTGCCTCCTCCTGCTCTTTGGGGTTTAACCCGGCCGCCGTTTCGTCCAGCAGTAATAACTTGGGCTCCGTGGCCAGGGCGCGCGCGATTTCCAGACGCTTGCGGTCGGCGATGGTTAAACTTTTTGCTTCCATGTCCTTGCGGTGGACGAGCGCGCAAAAATCCAACACTTCCAGGGCCCGTGCCCGCGCGCGGGCAATATTGTTGGTGTGCAGGAACGCGCCGGCCATCACGTTTTCCAAAACGCTCATCCGTTTCAGCGGCTTAACCACCTGAAAGGTTCTGCCAATGCCGATTTCGCAAATTTTATGGGTAGGCAGCCCGTCGATGCGTTGTCCCTGAAAGTATATTTCTCCCGAAGTCAGCGGGTAAAAACGATTGATCAGGTTAAAGATCGTGGTTTTCCCCGAACCGTTAGGGCCAATCAGACCAAAAATTTCTCCCTTCTCCACAGTAAAACTGATGTTATTTACCGCAGTGAGCCCGCCAAAATTTTTGACGATTTTTTTAACCACGAAGAAGCTCATTTTGCTCACCTCCCGCCGGGGCGGCTTTCTGCCCAAAGAACAGGCGCCGGAACCGGCCCAGTTCACCCATCACGCCGTTAGGCAAAAACAGGATGACCAGACAGACGAGGACGCCGAAAGCCAGCACGTTTGCCGATCCCAACCAGGCGCGAAAAATTTCGTTCAGGGCAATATAAATGGCCGCGCCCACAGGAGGACCCCACAGGTTGGCCACGCCCCCCATCATCACGACCAGAATCACCATGACTGAAATATCGCCCAGCGAAAAGACCACGTGCGGGTCGATAAAAGCTATGTAATTCATGTAGAACGCGCCTGCCAGCCCGGCCAGGAAGGCGCTGGGCAAAAGCGCGTACATCTTATACCTGGTGGTGGGAATGCCCAGGGACTCGGCGGCGTCCTGATCTTCCCGGATGGAAACGAAGTAGTAACCCAGTTTGGAATTAATCAGCCGGTGAACGGTAAACATGGAAAGCCCCCAGAGGACCAGGGCGATGTAATAGTAAGGCAATTTTGCAGGAAAAGAACTTAAAATTAAAATTCCCTGCGCTCCGTTGGTAAAAGATACCCAGTTGGTAAAAACAAGGCGGAAAATTTCCCCTAAAGCCAGGGTGGCCAGCGCAAAGTAAGGACCCCTCAGGCGGAAACAGATCAAGCCAACGGGCAGCGCCACCGCGGCGGCAACGAACGGGCCCAGCAGCATCCCCCACCAGGTGGAAATTTTCAAGTGAAAAATCAACAAGCCGGCGGAATATGCGCCCAGGCCAAAAAAGGCCGCGTGCCCGAAGGAAACCTGTCCTGCGTAGCCGCCTAGAAGGTTCCAGGCCGTCCCCAACGCTGCCCAGATTAAAATCATAATCAAAATGTGCTGGGGGTAGGGCGCCCGGACGACAAGGGGAAGCAGGACAGCCGCCACGGCGATGATGGTTGGTATTATCCAGCCTTTCCTGGTCATCAACTTCACCTCTTTGTTAAACTCTTAAAACCGCCGGGAAGGAAGAGCAGAACGAGCAAAAAGATTACCAGGCCGACGACGTCCTTGTAGCCCATAGAAATGTAACTGGCGCCCAAAGACTCGGCAATCCCTAAAGCCAGACCGCCGAAAATGGCGCCCATGGTGCTTCCCATTCCGCCCAGAATGGTAATGATAAATGCTTTCGCCGTGAACAGATGGCCGATATCCGGCCAGAGATAAAACAAGGGCAGCAAAAGCGAGCCCCCGGCGGCAGCCAGCGCAGATCCGATCCCGAAAGTAATTACGGTTACCCGGGGGGCGTTTACACCCATATAAATAGCCGCATTGCGGTCCTGCGCGGTGGCCCGGATGGACCTGCCTAAATCGGTGCGGGTGAGAAAGAGATGCAATAAGTATGTAAAGGCCATGGCAATGAAAAAGCCGATGGTCATCGGAACACTGATGGACATATCCCCGATAAAAAACGTGCTGCTGGAATAAGGGGTGGTTACCGAACGGTAGTCAGATTTGAAAATGAGCCGGATTACTTCCGTTAAGACAAGCATTATCCCAACCGTTAACAAAACCTGGTTTTCCGGTAAGATCGATTCAACCTCCACCAGGCGGTTGATCATGTACCTTTGCATTAGACAACCAATCAGAAAAAGGGCGGGCATGGCAATAAACATGCCGATATACGGGTCCAGCCCCCATTGTTGATAGCATACATAGGTAATGTACATGCCCACCATGACCAGCGCGCCGTGCGCCAGATTGATAATCTTCATCACGCCCATGATCAGGGTCATCCCGATGGCAATCAGGGCATACATACCGCCCAGCAAAAAACCGCAAATAACCGTTTGTCCAAATAAAGCCATTCAAATTACCTCCTTGTGCGGGAAAAGGAGGGAGAGAAGGAATTTCTCCCCCTCCTGCCTACCATCCTGGCTACTTCCTTTCTTTCCACTTCGGCACCGGGTAAACTAATTTCGCCGAAGCCGCTTCCTCCGGCCAGACGACC
>JBFLZY010000152.1:0-4270 GCA_040755975.1 Bacillota bacterium
GAGATCGTACCTGGTAACCAATCCTGTTAAAACACCCTTATCCACAACCGGAAGCTGTCTGATTTTTTGCTTCTTCATGATGTCTAACGCTTCTAAAATAGGGGTATTGGAGGGAATGGTAATCGGGTTTGGGGTCATGTGATCTTTAATAAACATAAAACCAGACCTCCTTGGCCAATTTTCTTTAAATTATAGCACAAGTTATTATTAAAAAACAGTGTAAAATAGAAGATAAAAAAGATCTATTCGAGATATAAGTACCGGCGGAGGCACCTTGGCTAAAAGAAAAGGGAAAGGCAAAAACCCGGTAAAAAAGTCCTGCCAAAAGCAGGACCCGGGAAAAGGAGGTATAGGAAAATATCCAGTTGATTCAGCTGACTTTTATTATGCCTGTTCGGTGTCCACCAGTCTGCCAGCTACGTGACCATAATTATGTCTTTTCTGCGACATTAGATCATTTTCCTTTAAAGTCCGGTTTGCGCTTATCCATGAACGCAGCAATCCCTTCTTTACTGTCCTCAGTGGAGAACAACACGCCGAAGAGATCGGCTTCGTGGGCGAGGGCCTTATCCAGATCCATCTCCAGCCCCTCGTTGACCGCTTCTTTGGTCAGGCGGACGGCCACGGGTCCGCGCCGGGCGATCCTTTTGGCCAGATCCCGGCAGAAGTCCAGCAGTTGCTCCGCCGGTACGACGTGGTTGACCAGACCGATCCTTTCAGCGGTCTGGGCGTCGTATTGATCGGCGGTAAAAAGGATTTCCTTTGCCCGGCCGGGGTTCACCAACCGGGTCAAACGCTGGGTTCCCCCAAAGCCGGCCATAATGCCCAGATTTACTTCCGGCTGGCCCAGCCTGGCGTTTTCCGCAGCAACCCGGACGTCGCACGCCATGGCCAGCTCGCAGCCGCCGCCTAAGGCAAAGCCGTTGATGGCCGCGATGACGGGTTTGGCCAGGTTCTCAATTTTGTTCAAGACCAGTTGTCCCTTCCGGGCAAAATCCCGTGCTTCCAGAGGGGTCAACTTGCTCATGTAGACGATGTCCGCCCCGGCCACAAAAGCCCGGTCGCCGGCGCCGGTAATGATGATTACCCGTACCTCCGGATCGGCTTCCAGTTGTTCCATAGCCTGGCCGATTTCGGCCACGGTTTCGTCGTTTAAAGCGTTTAATACTTTCGGTCGGTTGATGGTCAGAACAGCAATATTCTCTTGTTTTTCAACCAAAATATTGTTCCAGGTCATTTAATGATCACCTCCGCTTAAGCCTTTCTTTCCACGATCATTGCCATTCCCTGGCCGCCGCCGATGCACATGGTAACCAGGCCGTAGCGATGGTTTTGACGCCGCATTTCGTGCATGATGGTAACGACCAGCCGGGCGCCCGTGCAGCCGATGGGGTGCCCGAGGGAAATACCGCTGCCCAGGGGGTTGGTTTTTTCCAGGCCCAAACCAAGCTCCCGCATGCAGGCGATGGCCTGGGCGGCAAAGGCTTCGTTAAGCTCGACGACATCCAGATCATTTACGGACAGTCCTGCTTTTTTCAGCGCTTTTCTGACCGCCGGAACGGGTCCCACGCCCATGTAGGCGGGATCCACGCCTCCGGAGGCATACGCCTTAATGGTCACCCAGGGTTCCAGGCCCAGTTCCGCAGCCTTCGCCCGGGACATTAAGACCACGGCGGCCGCGCCGTCGTTGATCCCCGAAGAGTTGCCCGCCGTAACCACCCCGTCTTTGCGGAAAGCCGGCGGCAGCTTGGCCATTTTCTCCATGGTGGTGTCCAGCGGGCGCTCATCGGTAGCAAACACAACGGGATCCCCTTTTCTTTGCGGGATCGCCACGGGGACAATTTCTTCCTCGAAAATGCCCCCCTTAATGGCCGCTCTGGCCCTCTGGTGGCTGAGCAGGCCTACTTCGTCCTGTTCCTGACGGGTGATCCCGTATTTGGCCGCCACGTTTTCCGCGGTGTTGCCCATGTGGTAACCGTAAAATATTTCCCAAAGACCGTCAAAAACCATTAAGTCCACACATTCTCCTTTGGCGTTGACGTCCATCCGGTAACCCCAACGGGCCCTGGGCAAAAGGTATGGAGCGCAGCTCATATTCTCCATGCCGCCGGCCACCACCACGTCCGCTTCTCCCAGCATGATGGCCTGGGCGCCAAGGGTAATGGCTTTTAACCCGGAAGCGCACACTTTATTTACGGTAAACGCCGGGGCCTCCTTGGGAACCCCCGCGTAAATCGCTGCCTGGCGGGCTGGATTTTGCCCTTGTCCACCCTGGAGTACGTTGCCCATGATTACTTCGTCAACCTGGACTTCCCGCAACGAATCATCCCAATCAGAGGATAATTTTTCCAGCTCTGTCAGGCCGGCGTCTTTTAAAACATCCGGGCCGAACCCCAGCAATTCGCCGCTCGCTTTCGGCCGCAAGCCGGCTCTTTTCAGGGCTTCCTTGATTACCAGACTGCCCAACTTGACGGCCGGGACGTCTTTTAAAGACCCGCCGAATGAGCCGATGGCGGTCCGCACCCCGCTCACGATTACTACTTCTCTCATCAGGAAAAACTTTCTCCTTTCTTTTGCATTTATCCAAAACGGCAGCTTTTCGAACACCTGGCTCAGGCGCAAAGCGAGCAGGTACGAAGACACAAAGCTTTGTGGGCAGACGCAAAGTTTAACAGGCATAAGGTCCAAAGTATCCAAAAAAGGGCGTATTAAGAAGTAGCCAGCAGTTTCTTAAACTCCTCTGTCAACACCGGCACCACCTGGAAAAGATCGCCCACGATACCGTAGTTCGCCACTTTAAAGATGTTCGCCTCCGGATCTTTATTAATCGCCACAATGCATTTTGAGGAGCCCATCCCGGCCAAATGCTGGATGGCGCCGGAAATGCCGCAGGCAATGTAGATGGTCGGGGAGACGGTTTTGCCCGTCTGGCCCACCTGCATACTGTGCGGCGCCCAACCGGCGTCGACGGCAGCCCGGGAAGCACCTACGGCGGCGCCCAAAACGTCGGCCAGCTCTTCTAAAAGCTTAAAGTTCTCGGGGCCCTTTATCCCGCGCCCGCCGGAAACGATGATGTCTGCCTCGGTAAGTTCCGGACGGGTGCTGACCTGGCGCACGACCTCCCGGATCACCTGCCGGAGCTCGCCGGGATCGACGCCTGTCTTAACAACTTCGGCGGTTCTTCCTTCCTGAGGAGCGGCGACGGAAAGAACGTTCGGCCTGATGGTGGCCATAACCGGCCTTGCTTCCGGACAATAGACCCGGGTAAAAGCCTTCCCGGCGTAAATCGGTCTGGTGAAGACCAACTGCCCGTCTTCTAAAGCGATATCCGTACAATCGGTCATCAGGCCCGTACCCAGCCGCTGGGCCACCTGGGCGGCTAAGTCCCGCCCGCGGATGGTGCAGCCGAGCAGGAAAGCCAAAGGCTTGTGTTCTTTGAGCAAATCGGCAACCACTTTGGTGTAGCCGTCCGTCGTGTAGTTCGCCAGCTTGTCCCCCTCAAGCACGTATACCTTGTCGGCGCCGTAAGCGCCTAAACCAGAAGCCAGTTCGGCGACATCTTTGCCCACCAAAACGGCGCAAAGCTCCTCTCCCAACTGGTCGGCAAACTTGCGGCCGGCGCTTAAAATTTCGTAAGTGACCTTTTTTATTTTCCCGTCGCGTACTTCCGCGTAAACCCAAATCGCCATTCAACAAAGACCCCCTTAGATAACTTTTGCTTCTTCGCGTAAACATTTAACCAGGGCAGCGACTGCCTCGGGTATTTCGCCTTCGATAATCTTCCCGGCGGCCCGGGGCGAGGGCAGGAAAAAGCCGAGCGCCTTCACTTTAGCGGCAACCTGGCCGGCGTCTAAACCCAGGTCGGCCAGCCCTTTTTTCTCCATGGGCTTCTTTTTGGCCTGCATGATCCCCTTCATGGTCGGGTAACGCGGCTCGTTTAAGCCCTTTTGGGCGGTTAAAACGGCCGGCAAGGCAACTTCCACGACTTCGTTCCCGCCTTCAATGTCGCGGGTGGCGATCGCCTTGCCGTCTTCGATTTCAATTTTGGTGACCTGGTTGACGACGGGGATGTCCAGGATTTCCGCCACGCGCCCCGCTACCTGGGCGCTGCCATCGTCGATGGCCCGCCAGCCGCCCAGGATCAGGTCGTATTCCATTCCGGAAACGGCTTTGGCCAGAATGGTGGCGGTAGTGTATTCGTCCACTTCGGCCACCTCCGGGTTAATCAGCAGCGCCCGGTCAGCGCCCATGGCCAGGGCCTGCCGCAAGG
>JBFLZY010000153.1:0-4261 GCA_040755975.1 Bacillota bacterium
CCGAAGAAGCCTATCAGAAGGTGAAAGAAGAAGACCTGGCCAAACATAAACTGGTCTGGCTGCCCTACGCCAGGTTTGATAACACTTATACGATCATGATGCGCAAAAAGGACGCCGAGCAGCTGGGCATCAAAACTATCAGCGACCTGGCCGGGGTGATTAACAGCAGCAAGGGCAAGTAAATTCGAAGCAAGGGCAAACAACTGCTTTAAGGTACATTTTAAACGGAGGGCAGCAAAAAACAGGGGAGGGAAAGAATGAAGAATTATCGCCAGGGATTAACTGTGCAGCCATACCAACGTTTAAGCGCCGGACAACTTGACCTGATCCACCGGACCAGTCTGGAGATTTTGCAGGACCCGGGCGTATTGGTGGATTTACCGGAAGCGGTGGAAATTTTTGAGCGCGGCGGGGCGAGGGTAACCAGAAACGGCTCGTCTGAAGCCTGGTCGGTGAAGTTAAGCGCCAAAATGTTGGCCGAAGCCGTCGAAAAAGCTCCTAAAACGGTTGTCCTGGGCGCCCGGGACCCGGCCAACGCGCTCCTTCTGGACGGACGCCGGCCGGTGGTATATTTCGGCACCGGTTCGGAAAGCAATTATTGCCTGGAAACCGTCCTGCGTCCGTTTACGGCCAGAGACGATTCTTCCCGGGTAGTGGACCTGCCCTGCTACACCAAAAAGCGCGGCACGGTGGCCGACCTGGTGCAGGCCGCCCGCCTGGGCGAAAACCTGGCGCACCTCGACTTTTTTATCCGGCCGGTAAACATCCGGGACGAAGAAATTACGGCGGAAAACAAAGATGTGAACAAATTTTTCGCCTGCCTGGATAATCTGACCAAGCACGTCATGGCCGGGTTGACCAGCCTGGAAAGTCTGCCGGCGGTCGTCCGGATGGCCCAAATTATTGCCGGCGGGCGCCAGCGGCTGAAGGAAAACCCGGTAATTTCGTTGATCAGTTGCGTAACCAAAAGTCCGCTGCAGTTTCTTGACGACGCCACGGCCAGAATGCTGGCGGCGGTGCGCGAGGGCATCCCCGTCGTGCTTTCCAGCAGCCCCCAGGGAGGTTCCACCGCCCCTCTGGACGAAATGGGGATGGTTGCCCAGATTAACGCAGAGATCTTGAGCACCGTTGTTTTAAGCCAGCTGGCCGCCCCCGGGGCCCCGGTTATTTACGGAAGCGTCCCGGTGCGCGCGCGCATGGACAACCTGCACGACATGTACGGCGCCCCGGAGTTCAACCAGTACAACGTGGATTGCGTCCAGATGGCCAGGTATTACGGCATCCCCTGCTATTCCACGGCCGGGGTGGCCGACGCCAAAGTGCCGGGCATCCAGGCGACGGCGGAGAAGCTCTTTTCCCACCTCTTTGTCGCCCAGAGCGGACCGCAGCTCATTCACTACGCCTTCGGCCTGCTGGAGGAAACCCAGACCTTTTCTTTGGAGCAGGCGGTGCTGGACAACGAGCACATCGGCATGGTGAAAATGACCCTGGCGGAGCCCCGGATCAATCAAGAGGAAGCGATCCGCAACCTGGAAATCATCCGAACGACGATGAACAGTCCTTACCGCCTTTTTGCGCGCTATGCCCGGCGACGCCTGCGCGAGGGGGACTTTTACTTCGCCTACCCCTTTGAAAGCACGGGTGAACGGGACGAAACGATGGGCAAAGTCAAGCAAAGAGTGGAGGAAATCCTGTCCCGGCCGGCCAAAAAACTGCCGGAAAATATCCGCCGGCAAATTTTGGCGGAAGTACCGGGAATTATCGACAAGCTGCATTAAGCGCCAAAAGGTAAAAGCTTCCAATCGCAGTTTCCCTGTCCAGCGCAGACAACCGGCGGGATCATGTTGTGCCCCCGGCGGCCAAAAAGAGGGGCCGTTTGGCGGAAATAACCTGCCTGGGATCAGGTAATTTTCGACATCTTTTTGCTTTTCACCGCCATCTTAAACTGAAAAATAAGTTGGTTGTTTAAAAAAGGAAGGAGGACGAGAACGGTTGGCTGATCTTTTAGAACTCATTAAAAAAAATATTATTCAGGGAAGGCGCAATCAAGCAGATGAAGGCCTGGAGGAGGAACTGACGGGCCGGCCGGGGGTGGCGGAGCTGGTGAAGGAGGCGCTGGCGGCGGGGATTCCTCCGGAACAGATTCTGGTCCGGGCCGTTTCCGAGGGGATGCAGGCGGTCGGCGAAAAATACAGCTGCGGGCAGTATTTTATACCGGATATGCTGGCGGCCGCCGAAGCAACGGGAGTGGCCATGGATCTTCTCGCCCCCCACCTGACCAAAAGCGAAAAAAATCAGATCAAGGGCAAGTTCATTCTGGCGACAGTGGAAAAAGACCAGCACGACATCGGGAAAAACATCGTGGGGATTATGCTCAAAGGAGCCGGCTTCCGGGTGATCGACCTGGGTACAAATGTACCGGCGGCGCAGGTAGTGGACGCGGCCGAGCACGAACAGGCGGAATTTATCGGCCTGTCCGCCCTTTTGGACACCACCATGGGTTATATGTCCGGGACAATTCAGGAGTTGCAAAAGAGGAATTTGCGGGAAAAGGTAAAGGTATTCATCGGAGGAGCGCCGACTTCCCGGGAATTTGCCCGGGAAATCGGAGCCGATGCTTACTGTCCGGACGCTTTTGCGGCGGTGGAGACGGCCAACCGGTATGCCCGGGAAAAGGGGCTGTAAGGTCATGAGCGTCGATCGGGCCTACAACCAGGCAATTCAAACCGGCCGCTACGCAAAACCTTCCGGCCTGTGCGGGAAGTACGATAATGTCCGGCGGTTTTGGGAAGACGAGGTTACGCGCGCTTTTTGCCGCCCGTTTCTGGCTGCTTTGAGCCGCCGCCGCCGGGAGGACTTGCGCGTCTGTGATCTCGGCTGCGGCAGCGGCGACGGCTGGGAGTTGCTTACCGGCCCGGCCAATCCCGCCGCCGCGCCGGGCGGCAAACAAACCGGCCTGCTGCCCGCAGAAAAAATTTCCGCTTATCACGGAATTGATCGCAACGAACTGCTTTTAGGGCAGGCGAGGGAGCTCTACGGGTCAAACCCGAAAACCGCCTTTATCCGCGGCGACTTTCTGGAGGGCCTGCCTGTAAAGGAGGAGCCGCCCTACGACCTTTACCTGGCCAATTACGGGACCCCTTCCCATTGTCATGACGGGCAGTTCATCGTCCTGCTGGCCGAAATCGCCCGGCACGCCCGCGACGGGAGCCTGGTCGTCCTGGACTGGCTGGGAGCCTACAGCTACGAGTGGCAGGATCTTTGGGAGCCGGAGCCTGTTCCGGACCAGGTGATCAATTATCTGATTTCCTACCTGGGCGACGACGGGAAAAACGTGCCGGCATTTCCCCTGCGCCTGATGGACCAGAGGACGGCGCGGAACCTGGTGGAAAAGGCGGCCTGGGCGGCCGGGGCAACGATTAAAATCCATCTGTTCTTTGACCGGTCGCTTTTTGTCGGCCGGCACATTGAAACCGGTCATTACCATCCCGACCCGCAGCCGCTCCGGCAAACGGTTAATTCCCTGTTTGAGCAGGGGCAAAGAACCGATTTAACCAGGCTGGTCATCCGCTACCACCCGCGGGCCGGATTTGGTCAGTTGAACGACTTTTTTGCCGGCTTCGTGGAAAAGTGGAATACCCTGGTAAACTGGACTTTGGCTTGTTTGACGGGAAAAAGCGGGCCTCTTCCGGAAACCGGCGCCGGGTTTTTGCGCCGCGCCTTCCAGACAATGCAGCTTTTGTGTGCCGGAACGCTCCCGCTGCCTTTAGAAGATGCGCCGGCCAACATCATCGAGCCCCAGCTGGCTTATCTGCTCCGCATGCTGGAGATGAACTGCCAGCAGGGGATCGGAACGGGGCACGGCCTGGGAGCCGTTCTGGAAATAAAAAAGTAGAAAGGGGAGTTGTTTTTGAAAGGGTTGTGCGGGGGGCGGTACCGTCCCCTAACCGAAGGAGAGATTAAAACCATCCACGAAACGAGTGCGCGGTTGCTGGCCGACCCGGGCATCCGGGTAAACAACCGGCAGGCTCTGGAGATTTTTGCCGCCGGGGGGGCCGAGGTTGACTTTGCCGCTCAGATCGTCCGCATTCCCCGTTCGCTTTTAGAAGAGGCGATCGCCCGGGCGCCCTCGCGGGTGGTGCTTTGCGGCCGGGACGAAGAGCACGACTTAATCTTAGAAGGCGCCCGGACGTACCTGGGCACCGGGGGGACCGTGCTCAACGTGCTGGACCTGGAAACGGGGCGGCGCCGGCCGACCACC
>JBFLZY010000154.1:0-4203 GCA_040755975.1 Bacillota bacterium
AAAGCATGGCTTTTGCCTTTGTCCTCACCGGGCACTTTTGTCCCGGCAGTTGCCTGCCGGTTTTGTGATGCCGCTAACGGTCGTGAGCAACCGGGGAGCACCCGCCGAACATTTCGATTAACTCCCCCCTCGTCAACCACCTGAGAGGCGAGAAGTGAGAAGTTGGAGGTGAAGATCCCGCATCTCAGCTGGTTCTGGCGCTGCGTATTCAGTTGTCCAGGCAGGGCCTTTGCTCCCTGTTAAATACATCACCTCCCCCGGAAAACGGCAATCGGTAATGGGAGCCGTTTGCGCTGGATGCTTTGCACCTGCATTTAAGCCAGCTTTCTGACCACCTTAGTTAATTCTTCGACGATGACGCGCAGCTCTTCGAGATCCCTTCCTTCCGCCATCACCCGGATGAGGGGCTCGGTGCCCGACGGACGGACCAGGATCCTGCCCTGCCCGTTGAGCTTCAGCAACTGCCGGCGAATGGCTTCCTGCAAGTGCGGGCTGGCCATCACTTTTTGCTTGTCGCCTACCGGAACGTTTTCCAGCAGCTGGGGCAGGCGCTCCATCTGCGCCGCCAGTTCACTTAAGGCGGCGCCCCGCCCCACGACCACCGAAAGGAGTTTCAAAGCAGTCAAGACGCCGTCCCCGGTAGTATGATCGTCTAAAAAAAGGATGTGCCCGCTCTGCTCGCCGCCGAAAGTGGCGCCTGACTTAAGCATCTCCTCCAGCACGTAGCGGTCGCCGACCTTTGTTTCAATTATTTCAATACCGTCCTGGCGGAGGGCCAGGTGCAGGCCGAGGTTGCTCATTACCGTAACCACCACGGTATTTTTCGCCAGCTTGCCTCTGGCCTTTAAGTCCCGTCCGCAAATCACCATAATCTGATCGCCGTCGACGACATTCCCCTGCTCGTCTACGGCAATTAGCCGGTCGGCGTCGCCGTCGCAGGCAAGGCCCAAATCCGCCCCGCAGGAAAGAACCATCTCCCGGAGGGCCTGCGGGCAGGTGGAGCCGCACGCATCGTTGATATTTACGCCGTTTGGCCGGTGAAAAACAGGCACTACTTCTGCGCCCAGTTCCCGCAAAAGGCGGGGCATGACGTAGCTGGCCGCGCCGTTGGCGCAGTCGACCACGATTTTCAAGCCGCTTAAATCTACCGGGGCCTTTTCCTTAAGGAAACTCAGGTAAAGATCACCGGCCGCCGCGACTGCGGAGCAGCAACCCACCTCGTGACCCACCGGCGAAGGGATTTTTTCCTGGCGGTCAACCAGGGATTCGATTTCTTCCTCAACGGAATCCGGCAGTTTAAAACCGTCGGAACCGAAAAACTTTATGCCGTTGTCGGCCACCGGGTTATGCGACGCGGAAATAACCACCCCGCCGGCCGCTCCCAGCGCGCGGGTCAGGTAGGCGATGGCCGGGGTCGGAAGGACGCCCACCTTCAAAACGCGCACGCCCGCCGAGCAGATCCCGGCAACCAGGGCACCTTCCAACATATCGCCGGAAATCCGCGTATCGCGGCCGATCACCAGGGGTGCCCCGGGAAATTTTTGCGCCAAAACATGCGCTCCCGCCCGGCCAATTTTCAAGGCCAGCTCGGCAGTCAACTCCCTGTTTGCTACTCCCCGCACCCCGTCGGTGCCAAACATTCCTCCCATGAGAGTCCCCTCTTTGGAAAAACCACATCCCAATTATATAATCCTGCACAATCCGACGTCAATCACTCCTGTCTGATCCAGGGAAAACTTTAATTCCAGTAGTACCCATATTTTATTTAGGAGACCGGTTAAATATTCAATTTTACTAATTAGTTTCGAGCAATTAATTCTCCTGCTATATAGTATGACGAAAATAAACCGCTGGTTAGTTCCCGAACCCGATGAAAAAATTACTTTTTGCGCCATAAAAAGGCCAGGGAGCGGCGGCCGGGCTCCGGTTTGAACACCTTGTGCAGGCTCTCGGCCAGAGTGAGCCTGTCCAGGTTGCGGGCCAGGACACCCTCCACGGCCAGGGAAACCTCCCCCGTCTCTTCCGAAACAATAACCGCCAGGGCGTCGGAAACTTCCGTTATGCCCACACCCGCCCGGTGGCGGGTGCCCAGCTCTTTGCTGATCTGCACACCTTCGGCCAGCGGCAAAAAACAGGCCGCCGCAGCAACCCGGTTGCCCCTGATAATCACGGCGCCGTCATGCAAAGGAGAACCGGGGATAAATATATTGATTAACAGTTCGGCAGAAACGATTCCCTCAATTTTTATTCCCCGGTCGATATATTCCTCTAACCCGGTAGTTCTTTCCAGCACCACCAGCGCGCCCGTCCTGTTTTTGGCCAGGGCATAAACCGCCTGGACGATTTCCTCGCTGACTTTGCTGAAGTCAGATTCATTTAAATGGGGCAGGGAGGAGGTGAAAATTTCCCCTCCCCCCAGCTTTTCTAAGGCGCGCCGCAATTCGGGCTGAAAAACCACCGGCAAGGCCACCAGCAGCGCCGTTATGGCCTGGCTGAGCAGCCAGTGCACGTAGGTAAGGCGGAGCCAGTTGCTGACCGCCGTGGCGATCAGCAAAACCACCAGGCCTTTGATTAATTGCACGGCCCGGGTTCCTCTAATCAGCAGAACCAGCCAGTAAAGAAACAAAGCCACAATAACGACGTCAATGATCGTGGTCAGGCTGAAAAAATTCGGGATGATGTTTTTGAGCTTATCCAGCAACCCCCTGCTCTCCTTTATTTTTTAAAGCTGCCGTTTTGTTTTCGCCCGGCTTTCCTGAGCTTTTAAAAGGCCGTAGGCAATGCTGTCCACCAGCGCCTGCCAGCTGGCTTCAATGATGTTTGCAGAAACGCCCACAGTGCCCCAGGAACATTGCCCGTCGCCGGTTTCAATCAAGACCCGCACCACCGCACCCGTGCCGTCCTTTTCATCCAAAACCCTTACCTTGTAATCCGTTAACTGCATATTGCGGATTTCCGGGTAAAACTCTTCTAAAGCCTTGCGCAACGCGTTGTCCAGGGCGTTTACCGGACCGTTTCCTTCCGCCGCCGTGTGCACTACCCGGTCGCCGACGGTGAGCTTGATGATTGCTTCCGAATAAACCGGGCTGTTTTCTTTTAACTCGATAATCACTTTCAAGTTTTCCAGCCGGAAAGGCTCCCGGTAACCGTGGCAAACCTTGCGCAACAGCAGCTCCAAAGAGCCCTCCGCGCCTTCAAACTGGTAGCCCCGGTGCTCCAACTCTTTGATTTTTTCCAGCACCCGGCGGGTTTCTTCTTCGCCTTCGACGTTAAGATTAAGTTCCTTGAACTTATAAAGGAGATTGGAAAAACCGCTCAACTCGGAAACCAGCACCCGGCGGCGGTTGCCGACAAGCTCCGGGTCAATGTGTTCGTAGGTGCGGGGATCCCTTAAAATGGCGCTCACATGCAGGCCGCCCTTGTGGGCAAAAGCGCTTGCCCCGACGAAAGGCTGCTGCACCACCGGGTGCATGTTGGCCAGTTCGCTGACGTAGCGGGAAAGCTCGGTAAGCCTGGCCAGGCTGGTCCGGGGGATGGTTTCAACGCCGCATTTGAGGGTAAGATTCGGAATTACCGAACACAGATTGGCGTTGCCGCAGCGCTCCCCGTACCCGTTCACGGTGCCCTGCACCTGCGTTGCGCCGGCCTGGACGGCCGCAATGGTATTGGCTACGGCCAGTTCGCCGTCGTTATGGCAGTGAATGCCCAGAAGCACGTTCAATTCCTGGCGAAGTTGGCCGATAATTCCGGCAACTTCCTGGGGCAAACTCCCGCCGTTGGTATCGCACAGCACGCATACGTCGGCTCCCCCTGCGCAGGCCGCTTTTAAGGTGGCCAGCGCGTAGGCGGCGTTTGCCTTGTATCCGTCGAAGAAATGCTCCGCATCATAGAATACGGTTAAACCCTTACTTTTTAAGTAAGCCACCGAATCCCTGATCATGGCCAGGTTTTCGGGGAGCGTGGTTTGCAGGGCGTGGGTTACGTGGAAGTCCCATGTCTTCCCCACCACAGTGGCTACCGGGACGTCCGCCGCGATAAGTTTGTTCAGGTTGGGATCGGCGGCGGCTTCAATCCCGGGCTTGCGGGTGGAGCCGAAGGCGGCGATGCGCGCGCATTCCAGTTTGAACTTCCTGATGCGCTGAAAAAAGGCGGCGTCTTTGGGGTTGGAACCGGGCCACCCGCCCTCTATATAGTGAAAGCCCA
>JBFLZY010000155.1:0-4152 GCA_040755975.1 Bacillota bacterium
TCGGCCTGCAGGCAATTTGCTACGCCTTGATGGCGGGCGGACAAGCCACGGGCATCCTCTTTCTTTCCGCCATTTTGTTCGGATTGACCGCCTGGAGCATTCCGGGCGTGGTGGCGGCGGCCTGCGGCGATTACGTTGGGTCGCGACTGGCCCCGGCGGCTTTGGGGATGGTAACTCTATGCTTTGCCGTCGGGCAGGCGCTCGCTCCGGCGGTAGCGGGTTATCTGGCCGACCTTCTACGTTCCTTTAGCCCGGCCCTTTTCCTGGCTGCCGGGGTGGCAGCGCTGGGAACCGTGGGTTCTTTCACCTTGCGTCCGCCTAAAGCCCAATGCTAGGTAGAGAAACCGGAAATGAAGGCGAAAACGTTAACACGGAAGGGTTAACACGGAATAAACATAACCCAGCGCGGTGAAAGAGGTTAAAACCATGATTTTTAATTTTAGTAAAAGTCTAACTTGTCCCAGAATCCAGATCATAGTCACTAATAATAGTTAACTCAATATTCATACATTTAAGTGATATGTTTCTTTGAAGGCAAATAATATAATTAATGTATTCGTAATCTGATCAACTACTTTTAGAAATTCAGGGGGGTGATCCTTTATAGGGTAAAAATTTAAATAAAAATTTAAACCGAAAGTAACTTATTAACCTGTTTCTTAATCACCATTCACCTTTTCTTATCGCCCTTTTACCGTACCTTTTTGGCCTTTTAATGGAAAATTGAATGACAAAAAGGGGGTTGAGCATTAAAATTATCTATGAAACAAGGACTTACCCTAAAATTTAGAAAGGAGCGTGTTTTCAGTATGTCTAGCGGTTGGACGGCGTGGTGGGGAGTGGCTATCGCCAGCATTCTCCTCACCGTCATCGGAACCTGGGTCACGATTGCGAGGTGGAAAGAATGATTCCGAAGCCAACTCCTGCTTTTTTCGTCGGAGCCGTTGCCGGCCTGGCTGTTTTGTTGATCGTTTGCGCAATTCTGGGTATCATCGCCCGGCGCCGGGCGGCCGGTTATGAGCAGTACCTGGTTGGGTCGCGGGACATCGGTCCTTTTATTACCGGCTGTGCGATTGCTTCTACTTACTTGAGCGGCTGGGCGACCATGGGGATGATGGGGATTACCTATGCCGTCGGCTGGTCGGGAATGTGGTTTGCGGGTGTCTGGACGCTTTTTGGCATTATTCCCACTTTGTTTTTAGCGGCGCGCAAGTTGAGCGACTTCAGTATGCGCAATAATACCCGGACCCTGGCGGATATCGTCCAGTTGCGGTACGACAGCAAGGTGGCCTCCTCCCTAGCCGCCCTGGCCATGGCTCTCCTGTTGTTCGGTTATTCCGTAGGTCAGCTGAAGGCAGCCGGCACCCTTTGGTACGCCGTCACCGGTCTGTCTCCAGTCTGGTGTCTTTTGCTGGCCGTCGTGGTGGTTTTGATTTACCTGGTCATCGGCGGTTATACTGGCACCCAATGGGCGATGGGGTTCCAGGGCATCCTGTTAGGCGTCGCCTGTTTTGTATTGGGTATTACCGCTCTGAGCTACGTGGGCGGGCCTTCGGGGCTGGAGGCCAGGCTGGCTGCCGAGAACCCGAATCTCCTTCGGCTGATCCGTCCCGATATGCCAAAGGTAGGTTCCGCTCAGTTATTTTCAAGTTGGGTCGGGATTACTTCCACCCTTTTGCTTTTCTTTACCATGAGCACCGGTTTTCCCCACAACGTAGCCCGTTTTTTGGGCATGCGTCCGATGAAGAAAAAGACGGATTTCATCTGGCTGGTCATTCCGGTGTTTCTCATTGCCGGGTTTCCCATCATGCTGAACGCCACCACCGGTCTGGCGGCTCGGGCCACCTTCGGTCCGGAGCTTTTAAAAATTGTTCCCTGGAAGGGAGATCTGGCCGCACCCTTCATCGCCATGGTTTCCGGCGGAGTGCCGCTGACGACGCTTTACGTTACCGGTGTTTTCGCCGCCACTCTGGGCACTTTCTCGGGAATGATCATGATCATCGCCGCGAACATCACCAACGACATTATCGGCGCCTGGTGGCCGAACGTTCAAAAAAGCACCCTGTTGGTTTTAACCCGCCTGTTACTGATTCCCGCGGCATTGATTCCCTTCTTCTGGACCCTGTTCAGCCCGCCGCCTCTGCTGGCCTTGCTGATGGGCCAGGCGGCCGCCGGCATGGGCGGGATGTTCCTGCCGGTGGTTACCATCGGCCTGTGGTGGCGCCGGGCTACGAAGACAGGCGCCATCGCCTGTATTGTTTACGGTCTGCCGGCTACCCTGATTTTCTCCTACCTGGTCGGCAAGAACCTTATTGGAATGGGCACCGCCATCTGGTTGATTGTCCTCGGCTGTTTCTTCTGCTACATTGTGGGAAGCCTGCTCTCCAGGCCGCTGCCGAAGGAAAAGCTGGATAAAATCCTGGGGACGGCGCCCAAGGCGCCGGCCGGCGGCGCAGCCGTGACCACGTAGCCGTTGTACCTGAAGAGTAAGGGCTGAAAGGTGTGAAACCCTACAAAAAGACCAAAAAAGAAAACTCCAGAAACGGGAAAGTTTTTTGGAATACCTGGTGTGCCGTTCGCTTCCGGGCAGGAAAACGAACGGTACACTAGAAATTATTTATAGAAATGGCTGTAAGGAATGCATTAAAGAGGAAAGGTCATGCCTGGCAGGGGGGTGAAAGCAGGCGCTACCGGCAGGGACAAACGAACAGGCAGAAAATTTAAAGTTAAGGAGGAGATTTTTTTTGCTGCCTAAACGGACGTTGAAAAAGGGCAAAGCGGCGGTTGCCGTACTGCCGGCTTTATTGCTGGTGGCTGCGCTCGTCATTGCCGGTTGCGGAGGGTCCAAGCCGGCGCCCCAGCAGGAGGCGCCGAAACCGGAAGCGAAGCCTATTGAGCTGAAGCTGGCCCACTTCTGGCCCAGTACCCACCAGATCGAAACGGATTTTGTTCCCGGCCTGGCCAAGGCCATTGAACAGGCTACCAACGGCCGGGTCAAGATCACCAGCTATCCCGGGGAAACCCTCCTGAGGGCAGCGGAGATTTACGACGGTGTGGTGAAAGGAGTGGCCGACATCGGCATCTCCTGCTACTCCTATACCGCCGGCCGCTTCCCGGTAATGGAAGCCTTCGAGCTGCCGGGGACCACTTACAACAACTCCAAAGTGTCCGACCGGGTCGCCTGGGAGGGGGCGAAAAAACTCAACCCGAAGGAACTCCAGGACACCAGGCACCTGATGATCATCTCCACCGGCCCCGGGCACCTGTTTACGAAGACACCGGTGCAAAAGCTGGCCGACCTGAAGGGGATGGAGATCCGGGCGACGGGGGTAACTGCCAAGACGCTCCCCTTGCTGGGCGCCACGGCCGTGGCCATGCCCCAGTCGGAAGCTTACGAGGCCCTTTCCAGGGGGGTAGTTAAAGGTAATATTGCTCCCCTGGAAACGCTAAAAGGTTTTAAATTCGGCGAGGTCGTCAAATACGTCACGGATACGCCCTTCCTATACAACACCCTGTTTTTTGTGACCATGAATAAAGACAAGTTTAATTCCCTGCCCCCGGACCTGCAAAAGGCCATTGAAGATGCCTGCGCCAAATATTACGAGGAGAAGGGCGTGGGATTCTGGGACAGCATCAACGACGCCGGGGTCAAGTTCGCCAAAGAGAAAGGCGTGCAGTTCCTGACCCTTTCCGATCAGGAGAAGGCGCTCTGGATTGAGCGCTTAAAGCCAATCCAGGACGATTACGTGAAGAGGATGAAAGAAAAGGGGCTGGCGGGGGAAGAAATCCTGAAAACGATTAAGGAGTTGGCGGATAAATACAATAAAGAATACAAGTAAAAGACCAGGCAATGAAAGCAGCAGGGCTCGGGGTACAACGCCCGGATGAATTGACAATTGTGCCTGAAGGCGTTGTGCCCCTTACTGTTTGATCAGGCTGGAGTTTGAGCGGACTGGAGGAGGTGCGCCGGAGAACTCATGACAAGATTTGTTACGAAATTAAGTCAAATCCTGGACAGGATCGCCGGATGGGCGCTGGTAGCCACCATGGTTCTGGTTGTGGGAAATATTATCCTGCGTCTTTTTCAGCGCCCGATCGAAGGCACCTATGAATGGGTGGGTTTTTTAACCACCCTGGTGATCGGTCTGGCGG
>JBFLZY010000156.1:0-4109 GCA_040755975.1 Bacillota bacterium
GGGAAAGCGGGTCTTTTAAGCGACGTAGACCTGGCTTTTTTGATTGATCCGTCGCTCGTTAAAGATAAGGGCCGTTATGGTTATCAAGCTCAACTTATTACTGAATTAATGAAACTCCTTGCCACCAATGACGTGGACGTGGTAATTTTAAACGAAGCGCCGCCTCTTTTGAAGTTCAAGGTAATATTCAACGGCCGGGTGATTTTTTCCCGTTCCGAAAAAGAACGGCTGGCTTTCCACGTCAAGGCGTTTAACGAATATCAGGACTTTCGGCCGTTTATGGCGGTTCAGAACCGTTACCTGGTAGACCGTTTGAAAAAGAGGGATACCCCGTGGTAACCGATCGGGAAACGATTCAAAAAAAGTTGGCTGAGCTCGAAAAGTATGTTACTGAACTAACAAAACACCAGTATTATACCGTGGAAGATTTACGGAAGGATTTAGGCAAACAGTGGATGGTGAGTCATGGGCTCCAATTGGCCATCCAGGTCATTCTTGACGTAGGCAACCACATCTTGTCCAACCGGGGAATCAATGCCGAAGATTACACCGACGTAATTGACAAGATGGGGGAACATTCTATTCTCCCGCCGGAATTTGCTAAAAGAATCCGTGGGATGGCCGGGTTTCGAAATGTAATTATTCACGGTTATTCAGTTCTCGATCTAAATAAATTGCATTCGGTTTTAAAAGATAATCTGGCGGATTTTCTTGAATTTGCCCGGTATATTACCGGTTTTTTGGAGGACGATCAGAAAAATAAGGATAAGGCTATGCGCTAAACATAGCATAACTGTAAGACGACTCTAGCGAACAATCATCTTCTGGAGCTGGTAAATGATCAGCGCGGCTTCAGCCCGGGTGAAGCCGGTGTAAGGGTACAGGCGGCCGTCGGGGTAGCCGGGCAGAAAACCGCTCCGGGAAAGCTGCCGGGCGGGGGCCGCCGCCCAGGAGGGGAGGCCGGTCCAGCCGGGGTAGGGCAAGGAGGCGGCCGCGGAAGGCGTTGTTGACGGGGCGCCGGCGAAAGCCCCGCTTTTTTCGGTTACCCTGGCCAGGATGCAGACGGCTTCCAGGCCGGTGATGGGGCTGTCGGCGTGAAAGGCGCCGTCCGGGTAGCCGCCGACGAGGCCGTATCCGGCGGCCAGCCGGATGTCCCCGGCGGCCCAGGCGGGCAGCTCGTCGCTAAACCCCGGCGCGCCGGCGGCGCCGTCTTTCAGCCCGAGGACGCGGGTGATCATGGCCGTGAATTCGGCCCGGGTCACCTGCCGGTCGGGCTTGAAGGTGCCGTCGGGGTACCCCCTGAGGATTCCTGCGTCCGCCAGCGCGGCGATTTCTTTTTCCGCCGGGTGCCCGGCAATGTCGCTGAAAACGGCCGGCCCCGGAATGGTCACGTACATTCCGGCCACTCCGCCGTACCGCCGCTCCGTTGTTACCACCTGCAGGGTTTTTCCCGGCGGGCGGGGCAGAGTAAGCGCAAACTGACCGTCCGCCCCCGGCCGGATCCGCACCGCCTCTCCTTCTTCGTTGTAGATATAGACGTGTTCCCCCTCGGTTGCGCCGGTTAAAAGAATTTTTTCTCCCTGGGCGCGGCAGCTCACTTGCAGGGAGGGGGCTTTCACCCCGGGAGAGGTGTGCCCTTTGGCGGCGGCCAGGATTTTCTCTTCGCTTTTGGGCACCCGCAAGAGGGTGAATTCAACTTTTTCGCCCGGCAGGAGGTCTTCGATCTGCACGGGGTAGCCGTTTTTCGTCACGCTGGTGCGCGCCGAAACCAGGCCTTCCCCCAGCGGGAAGAATACCGCCCGTTCACCGGCGGAATCGTAGTAGTCCATCAGGCCGCTTTGCTCGCCTTCCGTGTCGGCCGCGTCGATGCGCCTGACTTCGCCGGCCAGGGGGTCCAGGGAGAGCCGCACCCATTCGCCGGGCAGCAGCGAGTTGATCTCGCCGGGCTGCCACCAGCGGAAGAAGGCTGCGTCCCGGGAAACGGTGAGAGTTTGCATCCGGTTCCGGTAGTCCAGGAAATACAGTTTGTTTTTCGCGCTCTCGTAGTAAATCACCTGGCCGTAAGTGACCGCCGGGTCCGCCTGAACACCGATGACCGTGTCGCCGGCCAGCAAAAGGGCCGCGTGGTCGCCGGCCTTTAGGTCAGCAAGGCGGGCTTTTTCGCCGTTTTTGGCAACCGGTGCACCGCTGATGACCTGGTAGCTTTTTCCTTCCTGGAAGGTAATTTGTTCTTTCGCCGGGTTTATTGACTTGATCTCGCCTACGGCCAGGGAGCGTTTGGCCGCCGCGTACACAACCTCTTTTTCCTTCGGGGAGAGAATTAACTGGACCGGCATCCCCGGGGTCAGCTGGTCGACTGTGCCGGCAACCGGCGCCCCGAAGGGCAGGTCGGCGCGGCTGCCGTCGACGGCCGTGTCGGTGAAGGAAAAGGCGGCGCCGGCGGCCAGCGGGTAGAGGTGTTCGTCGCCGAAGAGGGCAAGCCGGCGTTTTTCCGGGTCTATTTCCTTTAAAATTCCTTCTCTGATTTCGTAGTCCGCTTTAATCCACCAGATGGTCTGGGAGGAGGGATTGATCAGGGCAATGGCCGGTGCGCCGGCGGGCAGGCCGGCGGCCTGGTCGATTTTTTTGCCGTTGGCCAGCACGGTCACGCGGGGGTTGAGATAAAAACCTCCTTCCCGCTTTCCGGGGTGGGCTTCTAAAAAAAGGGTGCCGCTGGCCAGGGGGAGGTTTTGGGTGGCGGGCGCGCGCCATACTTCCTCGGCCAGGTAAAGGTTCCGGCCGTGGGCGAGGTAGGCGTCTTCCCCCGGAAAAATGTGCCGGGGCTTTTCCGGGGCCAGCCTGCGGCCCAGGGCGGTTTTCACCCCCGGCGGCACGGCCATTTTGCTTCCGCCGGCAAACTGGATGATTTCTTTCGCCGCGTCGAAGCTGCTGACCACGTCCCGCACCGGCGGCTGCCCGTAAACCAGGGCGAAGTCCTGGGCGGGGGCGTCCGCGCCGGGTCTTAACCCTTGCGTGAGCCGGGCGGCCTTCACTTCGACGGTGTAAATGCCGGGCAGGGGGTACGGAATGACCACGCGCTCCACGTTGTTGCGGTCGTCCTTCGCGCCTTGCCGGAGGTCGTCGTTGCCCAGGTACTTTTTGCCGTCCGGGGCGGTGACCGCCAGGTCCAGGTCGTTGACCAGGGTTTTGGCGGCACCGGCGGCGGCCGGAGGGTCCGTCCAGGCCAGCGTGGCGACGAACGGCTCGGTGCGCGCGTGTACTTCAAAGCGGTAGGTGCGCGTTTCGTCCTGCCGCAGGGGGTTCTGTTCGTCCGCGAAGGAGAACAGTTTTTCCTTGAGGGCGATTACGGTGGAGGCCAGGTCCAGGCGGCCGAATCCCGCCCCTTCGCCGGGGATGGGCCTGGCGCCGTTGACCAGGGCGGCCTTAAGCAAGGCCGCCGACGGGGATTTGATCTTTTCTTCTTTTTGAAAGTATTCGCGGAGCAGGGCGGCGGCCCCGGCGGTGACCGCAGCGGCCTGGCTGGTGCCCTGCATCCGGGTGTACAGCGGGTTGGGCGCAAAATTGCTTTTGATTAAGGGGGAGGCGGCGGAGATGATGCCGGAGCCGGGTGCCACCAGGTCGGGCTTAACGCGGCCGTCCCCGGCGGGGCCGCGGCTGGAGAACCGGGCCACCTCAAGGGCGTTGTCTTCGCCCGGCCCGAAGGCCGGTCTGGCTCCTTCGCCGGAGCCCACTACCAGGGCGTTTTTGCTGTTGGCCTCGTTGGTCAGGCTGCCCGGCTGCGGACCGGCGTTGCCGGCACCGAAGATAACCAGGAAATCCGGGTGCCGGCGGATGAAGGCGTCGGCCTGAGCGGCCTGCGCCGAATAAAAGTTGCCTTTGGTGCCCCAGCCGTCCAGGTGGATGCGCGCCGCGGCGGCGTAGGCGGGCGCGAACAGGGCGGCTAGGTCGGGCGGGGGCGCGGGCTCGTTTGCGGAGTTCAGGATGGCCTGGAAATAGATGCTGGCCCCCGGGGCCACGCCGGCGAACTGCCCGTCCGAGGCCGCGCCGGTGCCCGCCACGGTGGCGGCCAGGTGGGTGCCGTGGCCGTCCGGGTCGTCGGCCGTTTCGCG
>JBFLZY010000157.1:0-4027 GCA_040755975.1 Bacillota bacterium
ATGGTGATTCTTTTGCTGGCCGCCACGCTTATTTCCTTCTTTTTGGGGGAATACGCGGATGCGCTGGCGATCCTGGCCATTGTAACGCTCAACGCGGTGCTCGGCTGCATCCACGAGTTCAAGGCGGAGCGCTCCTTAGAAGCTTTAAAACAGCTCGTCGCCCCCGAGGCCAGGGTTATGAGGAACGGGCTCGAAAAAAAGATCCCGGCCGCGGAACTGGTGCCGGGCGATCTGGTTTTCCTGGAGGCGGGCGACCGCGTTCCCGCGGATCTCCGTTTGCTGCAGGCCCGCAACCTGGAAACGAACGAAGCGTCTTTAACGGGGGAGGCGGCGCCGGTGAAAAAAGATCCGGCCCCCCTCAAGCACCCGGTAAGTCTGGGCGAAACCCGCAACATGGCCTACCTGGGAACGGTCGTCACCCGCGGCCGGGGGCAGGGCGTGGTGGTGGCCACGGGGATGGCCACCGAGATGGGCCGCATCGCGGGCCTGATCCAGGAAGCACAGGACGACCAAACCCCCCTCCAGCGCCGGCTGGCCCACCTGGGCAAAGTGCTGGTCGGCCTGTGCCTGCTGATTTGCGCCCTGGTGGTGACGCTGGGGATTTACCGCGGCGAAGGGATCTACCAGATGTTTTTAGCCGGCGTCAGCCTGGCCGTGGCGGCGATTCCGGAAGGGCTGCCGGCCATCGTCACCGTGGCGCTGGCTACCGGCGTGCAGCGTATGGCCCGCCGCCGGGCGATTGTCCGCAAGCTCTCCGCCGTGGAGACCCTGGGCTGCGCAACCGTGATTTGCGCGGACAAAACCGGCACGCTCACGCAAAACCAGATGACCGTGCGCAAGATCCTGGCCGGGGGGAAGGCGGCGCAGGTGACCGGGGAAGGGTACGATCCCAAAGGCGAGTTCACCGGTATAAACGTTCACGATCCCGCCCTGCAGCTTTTTTTGAAAATTGCCGCCCTCTGCAATAACGCCGTGCTTACCAGGGGGGAGATCAGCATCGGCGGCATGTTCCGGAACGTCTTGCGGAAGCGGCCTGCCCGCGCCTGGGGGGTCCACGGGGACCCCACGGAAGGGGCGCTCCTGGTGATGGCGGCCAAGGGAGGCGTCTGGCGCGAGGAAATGGAGAAGCAGGAGCGGCGGGTGGCCGAGTTTTCCTTTGATTCCGACCGCAAAAGGATGACCGCGGTTTACCGGCGGCCCGACGGCAGGCTGGCGGCTTACGTCAAGGGGGCGCCCGACGTAGTGCTGGAGCTGTGCACCCACTACCTGGACGGGGAGCGCGTTCTCCCGCTTTCCCCCCGAAAAAAAGAAGAATTTTTGCGGGCCAACGGCGAGCTGGCCGCCCGCGCCCTGCGGGTGCTGGCCCTGGCTTACCGGGAGCTCCCCCCCGCTCCTGCCGGCGCAAACCTCCTCAAGGGGCCGGACTCCCTGAACGAGCAGGAGGTTGAAAAAAACCTGGTTTTTGCCGGGCTGGCGGGAATGCTTGACCCGCCCAGGCCGGCTGCCCGCACCGCCGTGCAAAAATGCCGCCGGGCGGGGATCAAAGTGGTCATGATTACCGGCGACCACCGGCTCACCGCCGGGGCCGTCGCCGGGGAACTGGGCCTGCTGGAGCGGGAAAGCGCCGTTTTAACCGGTCCCGAGCTGGACGCCCTGGACGACGCGCAGCTGCGCGCCAAAACCAAAAATATCAGCGTCTTTGCGCGTGTGGCCCCCCGGCATAAATTGCGCATCGTCCGGGCGCTTAAAGAAAACGGCCACGTGGTGGCCATGACCGGGGACGGGGTCAACGACGCCCCCGCCGTCAAGGAAGCCGACATCGGCATCGCCATGGGGATTGCCGGCACCGACGTCACTAAAGAGGCGGCGGCGATGGTGCTGGCCGACGACAATTTCAACACCATCGTGGCGGCGGTCGAAGAAGGGCGGGGGATTTACGAGAACATCCGGAAAACCATCCGCTACCTTCTCTCCTGCAACATCGGGGAGGTGCTGGTCATGTTCCTGGCCGTGCTGGCCGGCCTGCCCCTGCCCCTTTTGCCCGTCCAGATTTTATGGATGAACCTGATCACCGACGGTCTGCCCGCCATGGCCCTGGGGGTGGAGCCGGTGCCCCGGGACGTTATGTACCGGCGGCCCCGGAACCCGCGGGAAAGCATCTTTGCCCACGGGCTGGGGTGGCGGATTTTCGGCGGCGGGTTGTTGATCGGCCTGGTGGCGATGGCTTTATTTGCCGCCGCCTACCAGGGGGAGCCGGCCAGGCTGGCCGAGTCCCGGACCGTCGCCTTTAATGCGCTGGTTTTCCTGCAGTTGTTCTACGTCCTGGTCTGCCGTTCGGAGCGGCCCGCCGGCGGCGAACGGGGTTTTTGGGCCAACCCCTGCCTGCCGGCAGCGGTGTTCTTCTCGGCCTTTTTGCAGGTGGCCGTAACCCAGTTGCCTCTTTTGCAGCCTGTTTTTCGCACCGTTTCCCTGGACTGGCGGCAGTGGGGAATGATTCTGGGCGCAGCCGGTCTGCCATTTTTAAGCAACCTTTTCTATTCCCGTTTAAAATTGCGGGCAGCAGAGAAAATTGTTTATCTTAAAGTATAATTAGCAGGAAATAATAAAGAAAGGTAGAATAACGGTAAGAAGACGGGGTGTGTTTATGAATTTCAGCAAAGTTCACGGTTTGGGAAACGACTTCGTGCTTGTGGACGCAACGCGGCAGCGCCCGGGCATTCCCCCCGGCGAGGACTTCGGACAGCTGGCCAGAAAAATCTGCCACCGCCAGCTGGGGGTGGGGGCGGACGGCCTGGTGATCCTTTTGCCCGGCGAAAAAGGGGACGTCCGGATGCGCATTTTTAACGCCGACGGCAGCGAGGCCCAGATGTGCGGCAACGCCGTCCGCTGCGTGGCCAAATACCTTTACGACCGCCGCCTGGTCCCTAAAGAAGTTATCGCGGTGGAAACCCTGGCGGGAATTATCCGGCCGCAAATAATCACCGACGGCGGCCGGGTGGCCGGCGTCCGGGTGGACATGGGGGAGCCCCGCCTGGAGAGATCCCAAATCCCGATGGTGGGGGCGCCCGGGTGGGTGATCGGCGAACCCCTTTTAATCGGGGACCATGTTTTCAACATTACGGCCGTTTCCATGGGCAACCCCCATTGCGTGATTTTTGTGCCGGACGTCGACCAGGTTCCGCTGGCGGAAGCGGGGCCGCTCATCGAGCGCCACCCGGCCTTTCCCGAGCGCACGAACGTGGAGTTTGTGCAGGTTTTCAACCCGGAAGAAGTGAAAATGCGCGTCTGGGAGCGGGGGGCCGGGCCCACCCTGGCCTGCGGCACGGGCGCCTGCGCCGCGGCGGTGGCCGGCTCTCTGAACGGGCTGACGGAAAAAACGGTCCGGGTGCACCTGCCCCTGGGCAGCCTGCTTATCGAGTGGGCCCCCGACAACCACCTGTACATGACCGGCCCGGCTGAAGAAGTTTTTACCGGGAACTACCCGGTGTAAAAGAAAGGCACAAAGGCACTTTGTGCCTGGACAGCTCTGCGCCTGGATTACTTGCTTTAACCTTGTGCCTTTGTGCCTGTTCAACTTTGTGCCTGGCACTTATAAAGGAGGTTTTGCCTTGCAATTTCCCGAAGCGCAGCGCATCAAGAACCTGCCCCCTTACCTGTTCACCCGCATCGAACGGCTCATCGCGCAGAAGAAGGCGGAAGGGGTGGATGTGATCAGCCTGGGCATCGGCGATCCCGACCTGCCCACGCCGGAGCACATCGTCGAAGAAATGGCCAGGGAGGTCAGGGATCCCGCCAACCACCAGTACCCAACCTCGGAAGGGTTGCCGGAATACCGGCAGGCCGTGGCCAGGTGGCACAAGCGCCGTTTTGGGATCGAACTGGACCCGCGGACGGAAGTCCTGACCCTGATTGGCTCCAAGGACGGCATCGCCCACCTGCCCTGGTGCTGCCTGGACCCGGGAGATACCGTGCTGGTGCCCGATCCCGGCTACCCCGTTTACGCCGGGAGTTCCATTTTAGCCGGGGC
>JBFLZY010000158.1:0-3988 GCA_040755975.1 Bacillota bacterium
GAAGAAAAGTGTCCCTGGCCGGACCTTTTCCGGCCCCGGTAGACGCCGGGCAGAAGCTGGGCCGGGCGGTTTTTTACCTGGGCGAAGACGAACTGGGGCAGGTCGATCTGGTTGCCTCCCAAGCGGTTCCGCGCAAAGGCTGGCTGACCAGGCTCCGGGCAAAAGTTTCGGGCTAGTTTTTTAGCCGCCTGCCCGCGTTAACCCCCTTGACATTTCGCCTGGTTTCGGAGATAATAAGATTGTTACGGGCGGGTAGTTCAGTGGGAGAACGCTTGCTTGACACGCAAGAGGTCGGAGGTTCAATTCCTCTCCCGCCCACCAGGAGAATCAAGGGTTCCGGGGTTCGGGGGTTACAGCAAAAAGGCGATTTTACAGCAACTTTACAGCAACCAGCAAAAAACCACCAGCCGCCAACTGGTGGTATAATGAGTATGAGCCTGTCTATTTTTAAGCTCCCTGTTGGGGAGTTTTTTTCTTGTATAACCCGTTCAGCCTGGCCGCCGCCCGCTTCTTCAGCTTTTCGGTGACGGTGGCGTAGATGTCCGCCGTTACGTTTAACCTTGTGTGCCTTAAATTTTCCTGGACAACCTTTAAATCCTCGCCCTGCTCTAAAAGGATGGTGGCGTAGGTATGGCGGAGGTTGTGAAAGCTGACCTCCGGGATTCCTGCCTTTCTCAACAGGCGGGCGTAGCGTTTGGTAAAGTTCCGGGGGTCTAACTGCCGGCCGTCCTCGCTGCAGAAAACCAAACCGTTATCCTGGTATTTCCCCTGGAAAAAGTCTTTTTCTTCCTGCTGCCTGATCTGGTGTTTCACTAATTCCCAGACTATATCCTCCGGGATGGGTACGCTGGCCTTGCTCTTTTCCGTTTTCGGCGGGTTATATTCCAGCTTCGTTTTGGTTGGGCCGTTTTCGTTCCTCACCCTGGCCACCGTCCGGTTGACAAAAATCCTCCCGTTCTCCAGGTCTACGTCCTGCCAGCGCAGGGCAAGCAGTTCGCCCCGGCGCAGGCCGGTTCCTAATTCCAGCAGGAAGGCCGCATAAAGCCGGTCCTGTTCGGCCACCTCCAAAAACTTTTGCGCCTGCTCTAAGGTAAGCGGTTGAATCTCCTTGTATTTTAGCGGGGGCAGCTCCGTTGCCTCGTTCACATTCCGGTAAATAAGCTGTTCTTTTAGCGCCTGCTTTAAAGCGCCATTGATGATCAGGGAAAGACGGTGAACCAGGCTGCTTGATTTTTCTTCCTTCAGCTTTTGGTTATACAGTCTTTGCAGATCCGCCGCCTGGAGTTTTTGAAGCGGGATATGTCCGATAGCGGGCTTGATATGGCATCTGATCATGGTTTCGTAGTTATCCCAGGTGGTTTTACGGATCTTGGTTTTTTTATAAGTGTTCAACCACCGGTCTAGCCACTCCCCAAAGGTGATTTTCTCCGGCTCCACGAATTGGCCGATGTTCCGTTCATGAATTACCTTAGCCAGCCAGTTCTTTGCCTCTCCGTGGTCGTCAAAATATTTAGTGAGGCGCTTTAGATTGCCGTCCGGACCGTAGCCGATGGAAACTTGGGCCATCCATTTGCCGGATTTTTTATGCTTGACGATGGTTCCTTCTCCCTGACCGCGCCGCTTACGCTTTTGTTTTTTCTGCTCCCCGCCGTCCGCCGCTTTTTGTTTAGCCATTCTCCAGCACCTCCCGGATTTTTCTCACCGCTCTTTTGGGCTGCTTTGCGTGGAAGTCCAGGATAAACTTTATCCTCTCCAGCTTATCCGGGTTTTCCTGAGTTTTGCCGCTGGCCACTTCCCGCTTCAGCTTTTCCACGTAGTGCTTTAAGAAAAGGTTTTTCGGGTCGTCCCCCACGTGCAGGTTTGCCGCTTCCTCTTTGGTGATCCGCCCCTCCATGATCAGCTTCTGTAGTCCCTCTACCGGGTGGCGGCCCAGGTAGCCGATTGAGCGCGTCCTTTTCTTCCCGTTCTCCCGGCGCTGGTCAACGATGACCGCATAATAATAATTCCCCTGCCTCCGCCAGTTTACGAACATTCCCATTCCTCCCTTCACAATATAACTTTCCTTATATTGTGGCACGTTTGGAGGGAGAAGTCAAGCACTTTTTCATAAAAAATTTTTCCCTCAAACGCATAAGTGACGAACTGACAAAACTGACACATTCGGTCAGCAGGGAAAGATAACCCTTCCTGCGTCCTCTAAAAGAAATAGAAGGCCGTTTTCGGGGGGTTTGAGGGGGGGTAAGGGGGATAACCCTTCCCCGGCATTTTCGACACAAAAAACAGCTTTATTTCGTTTCTGGGCAGGTTTGGGGCCAGCAGGGATAAGGCTTCGGCGAACGGTTAAAAAAGGGGGGCGAGTGGCCGGTGACTTTTTGCCTGTCCGGGAGATAATGAAAAGGGGTGAGGTTATGAGTAATCTCCGCTTTTCAAAGGTGAATCCGTGGGTGGTGAACAAGCTACTGAAGGTTATGATAGAAAAGTACCCGCCAAAGGGGAAAGTCATCGAGTTCCCGCAGCCGGGAGAACGGCAGAGAAGGCCGAAAACGGGGCGAAAGCGCATTGGGTAATGGTAAGATACCTGCCTGGAGGAATACACCCGAATTTGGGGCTCCTACGCCTTTCTCCGCAGCTTTCCCCTGCGGTAATTTAGGCACCGGACCACCTTGAAGAGGGGGCCTCCTTTCATTTCCAGGGTGTAGGCGGTCGCACCGGCAGCCTCCAGACCGGCCAGGGGGTCCTTCGCGAAGAAGAAAGGACAGCCTGTGCCGGTCGCGTTTACGCAGGACCAACAGAGAGCCTCCTGCTTTTGAAATTTCGCCAGGGGTAGAGGTATTGCGGGCATGGTTCCTCACTCCAGCGGCCACCGGTTAACCAGCACCTGGCCGGTGAGGATGTTCACCCAGACAACGGGAGGGGCCGTCCTCCACCAGGGGGTTACTTCTTTGAAGGAAGAAGGGGTAACAATCATCCGGGGTTTCTTTTTGGCAACAGTCTGCTTTGACCTTGCTTTTGCCTTTTCCCGGAGGTCGGCCAGGAACAGTTCCCGGAATTCTTCTTTACTCACCAGCATAAGACCACCCCTAAAAAGTGTATCATATTCGGAATTATTGTGATACACTTTTAGGCATGAAGGAAATTACCTGCCCGCTTTGCGGGGAAACAATGGTCCAGAAGAAACTCCGGGGAAATGAGTGGTGGGAATGTCCCTGCGGGGTTGAGGTCTGGCCGCCTGATGAGAACATCGAACGGCAAATTCGCAGAGCGATGCAGTCTGCTCCGGCAAGAAAGAAAGGTTCCGGGGGGAAGCGGCGCAGCCGGTTTAAAAGCAAAAAACCAGGGGAGAGGTTTATTCCCTGGTATCAAAGGTATTAACTTTGGTTACTGCCCGATATCCTGCCGTGTCGAACCACAAGGGTAAAATTATCCCTCTATGTACTCCAGCAACTCCCCAGGCTGGCAGCGAAAGTATTTACAAAGACGATCAAGCACCGCCGTATTAGTGACATGTCCCCTTGGATCGCTTAAACGCGTCAATGTCTGCCGGCTGATGCCCGTTTCTTTTGCCACCTCTTTAATAGTGATCCGCCTTCCTTCCTGGCGCTCCTTTTCTCTAAGCAGTTCTTCAAAACGCAAAACAATCAAATAAATCACCCCGATTAAAACATAACACGGGACAAGCCATTAGTCAAGTTAATAGCGCAACAGAAACGGCTAAATGTTTTTTGTAACTTTCTATTGACATATTGGAGAAATCAGGAGTATAATCTATGTGACATATGTACCTTTCATTTAACATTTTTCCAGGAGGTGAGAATGTCCTGTCGAATCGTTATTTTTTTGTTTGTCGCGAAAAATTTTGAAAGCATTCCTGTAATGCTTTAGAGAGGGGTTGACCAACAAAAAGACCTCCTGGTACAAATAGGTTAGAGCAAACACAAAAAGTACCGGAGGTCGAGATTAATGACGAAACGAAACAAAAACCTAAAAG
>JBFLZY010000159.1:0-3934 GCA_040755975.1 Bacillota bacterium
GGCTGCCGGAGCGAAAACCCGTTGTTAACTTTGCTCACCATCACCTTTACCGCCATCCCCACTTTACGGCTCCTTTCCCGGGGGTACTGGTTGTCCAAGGAAAGCCGGGTGGTGGACGTTTTTGTCAATAATACATATTAAGTAAAAATTGAGCACATACTTTGCAATAGTAAAATCCTTGCCAACAAAGGAGTTCCCCGCGCTCATGCCCTGGACACAAACTCTCAACCCGCTGGGCAATTTGGGTCTTTCGGCGCTGGTTGCCGCCGTTCCCATTATCTTTTTTCTTTTGGCCCTGGCCGGCCTGCGCCTGAAAGGCTACCTCGCCGCTCTGCTTACTGTTGGTCTGGCCCTCCTCGTTGCCGTTTTTTTCCACGGCATGCCGGTTAATCTGGCCCTTCTTTCCACGCTTTACGGGGCCTTGTTTGGTTTATGGCCCATCGGCTGGATTGTGGTCACCGCCGTGTTTTTGTATAACCTGACGGTGGAGACCGGCCAGTTCAAGGTAATCAAGGATTCCATCGCTTCCCTTACCGGAGACCGCCGGCTGCAGGCCCTGCTCATTGCCTTTTCTTTCGGCGCCTTTCTGGAAGGGGCGGCCGGTTTCGGCACCCCCGTCGCCATCACGGCGGCCATGCTGGTGGGGCTGGGCTTTAACCCCCTGTACGCGGCGGGAATCTGCCTGATTGCCAACACGGCGCCCGTTGCCTGGGGAGCCGTCGGCATCCCCATTATCACCGCCGGGGCGGTCACCGGCCTCGACGCTATGGCCATCAGCAAAATGGTCGGGCGGCAGCTTCCTTTTCTGTCCTTGCTGATCCCCTTCTGGCTGATCCTGGTAATGGCCGGCTGGAAGGGAGCGAAAGAAGTTCTCCCGGCCATCCTGGTCAGCGGGATCTCCTTTGCCGCCATGCAGTGGTTCTCGTCCAACTTCTTAAGCCCCATGCTGCCCGACATTCTTTCCGCCCTGTTCTCCCTGCTCGGCCTGGTCTTCTTCTTGCGCGTCTGGCGGCCCAAAAGCACCTGGCGCTTCCCGGGCGAAGCTCCCGAACCGGCCCGGGAAAGGATTGGTGATTACCCTCCCGCCGCGGTGCTCCGGGCGTGGTCGCCTTTTATCGTGCTGACCATTTTGATCGGCGACTGGGGGATAAAGCCCGTGAAAGCCCTGCTGGACGGAGCCAGTCTCGCTCTTCCGTTCCCCGGGCTGGATAAAATGATCGTCATCGCCGGCCGAACATTAAACGTCACCTACACATTTAACCCGCTGTCCGCAACCGGCACGGCCATCCTGATCACGGCCGTCATCAGCGCCTTCATTCTGCAAATCAACCTTGCGCAGTTCTCCCGCATTTTCATCAGCACGCTGAAAACCTTGCGCTTCGCCCTGCTGACCATCGCCGGCGTCCTCGGTTTTGCCTTCCTGGCCAACTGGTCCGGGATGACCCCCACCATCGGCAGGGCGTTTACCGTCACCGGCTTTATTTTTCCCTTTGTTTCCGCCTTCCTGGGCTGGCTGGGGGTTTTTATCACCGGCAGCGACACTTCGTCCAACGCCCTCTTCGGAAAAATGCAGCAGGTCACGGCGGAATCCATGGGCCTTAACCCGGTGCTGACCGTGGCCGCCAACTCCTCGGGCGGCGTGGTGGGCAAAATGATCTCTCCCCAGAGTATCGTCGTGGGCACTTCCTCCACCGGGTTAACCGGCCGGGAAGGCGACCTTTTCCGGTTCACCCTGCCCCACAGCCTCTTGTTTGCCGTTCTGATCGGGTTAATCACCATGCTCCAGGCATATCTTCTCCCGGGGATGATCCCTCCCGCGCTAAAGGCCGGGGCGGTTCCGGCCGGAGCCGCCGAAGGGGGCCCGCTCATCCTGTTTGCCACGGCCATCGTTATCTTTCTCTTGATGACCTTTACTTCTCCAAAACTGCCGGCTTTAGAAACCAAAAAGGACTGAAAACAACCGCTGAAAAGAACCGGCGTACGTATTCAGTCAACCCGCCGGGGCTTGCGTTGTCCTGGGCTTAAGTTAAGTGCCGGGCACTTAACTTACTTAACTAGAACAACTGGAGTAAGAAAACTAACGCTTCGCGCGCATTTTGCAGCGCTACCTGGTTCGCTCCGAACCAAGCCCCGGCACTCAGCCCCAAGATAGCTTCAGTCTAGCTCCGAATCTTCAGGAAAGACTGAGTGCCGGGTCAGCCCGGAGCATCGGAGCGAGCCGGACAATTCCAGCCCGATGATACTACTCTCAAGAGAGGGTGACGCACTTATATCCCGGCAGTGCCCCGGCGACCGCCTCTAAAATGTGGGGGTGGCAGGTGAAGAGCAATACCTGGTGCCCGGCGGCAATATCTCCCAGCACTTTAACCGCCCCCGCCAGGCGGTAGGGGTCGAAATCCACCAGGACGTCATCCAGAATGATGGGCAAAGGGGCGCTTACCGAACCGTAGTGAACGGCCAGGGAGAAGCGCAAGGCTAAGTATAACTGGTGGGCAGCCCCGCGGCTCAAAAACGCCGCGCCTATCCGCCGGCCGTCCGGGTGCTCCACTTCCAGCCGGTCCGGGGCGCCCAGGGGAGCCACCACCCGCGTGTAACGCCCGTCGGTCATGGGTTGCAGGTACTGCGAGGCCTGCCGGAGAACTCCCGGCTGGCGCTCCCGCTCGTGCCTTTCCCTGGCCATGGCCAGGAGAGCTTCGCAAAGGGCGCGGATGCGCCACTCCCTGACTTTTGCGCGGAGCCTTTCCTCCAGCATGCCCTTCTCCTGCCGGGCCAAAGCCAGCTCTTCTCCGCTTTCCATCTGCTCCAGGCGCAGCTTCTTCTCCGCCAGTTCGTCCTTCAGCCTGTTGATCCCTTCCTCCGTGAGCACCAGCTGCGCCCTGACCTTTTCCAACTCTTCTTCAATTTGCACCTCTGAAGAAGCGGCCAGCGCACTCTTTAATTCCTCCTGCTCCTGCGGCGAGCCGGCAATGAGCAGAAGCTGCTCCTCCAAAGCGGCAATCTCTTGCCTGAGCTCTTTCTGCCGGGCGGATTGCGCGGCCCGGGCGCGAAACTCTTCCGGATCCCTGGCTCCGCCCGCATCCAAAAGTTCCCGGATGGAGCGGGTCAGTTCTTCTACCCCGGCGCCGGCCGCCTCTTTTCCGGCCAGGGCCTCCTCCAGCTCTTTTTGCCACTGCTCCCGGGCGAGCTTTCTCTTCTCCTGTTCCGCCAGCGTTTCCCTCAACCGCACCACGCAATCCCCCGCATCTTGCGCCGGCGCCGGTTCCCTGCCTAAAACCGCCGCCACCGCGTTTACTCTGTCCAGGTAATCCGCCAGATACCTTTTCACCCGGGCATATTCATCACGGCCGGCGTTTAGCTTTTTTACGCTGTCCCTTGCCTTTTCCGCAAGACCAAGGAAAGAAATTAAATCCACCGGGGAGAGCTCGGGGAACCCCTTCGTCCGGCACCACTCCCCCCATTCGGCAAGGAGGCCGGCCTGCTTTCGCTGCTCTTCCGCCAGGCCCTTTTCCGCCTCTTCCAAAGAGGCCAGGGAGCGGGCCAGTTCCCGCTCGGCTTTTTCCTTGTGTCTTTCCAGTTCCTCCCGGAGGAGCCCGTCTTTTTCTTCCTTCGCCAGTTCGCGCCGGAGGCGGGACAAATCCTCCCGGGTAAAGCCTTCCGCCAGGCCCAGCCGCCCCGCCGTTTCTAAAATCCGCCGGTTAATTTCCTGCAGTTCGCCATCCAGGCGGCGTAAGTCGCCCTGGAGGCGCTCCACCTCGCCGGCGAGCGCTTGCGCTTCCTGCTGCAACTGCTGCCGGCGAGCCGCCTCTACCGCCGCCCTGCCCCGCAAGAAGAAGAACAGGAGAACTCCCAGCCCGACTCCGCCGGCAAGTAAAACAAAGCCGGCCGCACCGGGCCCGGCGGCAAGTAAACCGGCCAGACCGAAGAGCGCCGCGGC
>JBFLZY010000160.1:0-3832 GCA_040755975.1 Bacillota bacterium
CCGCCGGGTGGAGTTTTGCCGTTTACGCGGACGGCCGGGGCTCCGGGGGCGCCAAAGCCCCCCTGCTGGCCGGGGGACCGGGGTATCTGCTCTACCTGCCCTTGCCCACGGGTCTCTACGCCGTCGACGTCCGGGGCCATTACCGCTGGTCTTTGCTGCAGTGGGACACCGGCGACCTGTACGCCACCAGGCCCGCGCAAGACCGGGAGATCCTGGCCTGCACCAGCAACTCCCGGAGCGTTTTCGTGGTATACGGGAAGCGGGGCGACGGCTACCGGCTGGCGGCGGTGGACGAAAAAGGAAATATCCTGTGGCGCTACTGGCTGGGAGATCTCAAACAGTGCCACCTGGTTATGGGAAAGGACGAACGGCTCATTGTCGTGGCCAACCCGGCGAAGGTAGACCGCTTTAACAAGGGGAAGATTTACGCTTTCCGGGGCGCCGCAGGCGGCGACGGGGGCTTGGACGGGAACGGGAGCGGTAACAGGAACGGGGAGGAGAATGGGGACTGGTCCGAGCCCGGCCGGCCGCTATGGACCTGTTCCCTGCCTTACGACGACCTCAGCGCCCCGGCCCCGGCCGCCGACGGAACACTTTATTTTTGCGCCGCCAAAAAGGTATTTGCCCTCGCTACGGACAACGGGCTCCTGAAGTGGGAATTACCGCTTTTAAACGTAGTTTCCCCGCCCGCGGTCGACGACGCCGGCGGGCGGATTTACGCCGGCAGCAGCGACGGACGCCTCTTTGCCGTCAGTCCGGCCGGCCGGATGATCTGGGAGCGGGAACTGGACGGAGCCATTGACCGGGCCCCCCTCATCGGTCCCGACGGCCACCTGTACGTGGCCACAAACAAAGGCACGCTGTATAAAATAAAAGACAACGGGAAAACAAAAGGGTAAAGCATTGCCTTAAAACATCCCTGTATGCTATAATCGTACTAATGTAGTGCATAAACCGGCGGAGGCGAAAATGCGACCCAAAATAAACGGTTGCTATATCCCACCCGATCGTTCAAAACATTTTAGTAAGCGAGCCTCCCCCTTAGAAGTGGATGAAGTATTGGAGAACAAGGATTATCCCCCATTGGGTAAAGACATGACCAAAAAACTGCCGGACTTTAAAAACATTGACGACATGGCCGCTTTTTGGGATACTCACGATTCCACCGATTACGCTGCCGGTGAAATTGAGGCCGTGGAATATCGCCCGAAAAGGCTGGTTTTATCCGTGCGCTTTGACGCCGGAGATATGCTGGCCATTACCCGGGAAGCCCGGCGTTTAGGCATGGAACCGCTCGACCTTAATCCGGATGGCCGTAAAACAGTTCCTAGAAAAAAGGGGAAGTGCAAGTTAAAAAACAGGGGGAAATCCTTTTGTTTAACCGGGGCTTTTTATTCTTTTTCACCCTTTTTTTACTCCTTTTTATGCCGCTGAACCTTACTCTTTCCCTTCCCCGGGCTTTTTCCGCCCCGGCTTATCACCAACCCGGGGACCAGTCCTTCGGCGACCTGGAAAACCACTGGGCCAAAAGCGCCGTTTACCGGCTGGCCGCGCTGGACATTTTCGCCGGCTATCCGGACGGCACCTTCCGGCCCGAGCGGCCGGTAACCCAACTGGAAGCCGTAGCGCTGATCATGCGCACCGGGGGCTTTGGTGAGATCAGGCCCACCCGCAGCACCGGCGCCGCGCGCGGGGCGGCGCCGGAAGGCCCGAAAATTCCAGCCGTTCCCTGGGGAGAAAACCACCTGCGCCTGGCCGTGGAAAAGGAGTTTCTCCCGCCGCCAATGCTCTCTTCCTTCACGCCCGACGCGGCCATCACCCGGGCCGAAATGGCCGCCTTTTTGGGCCGCGCCCTGCAGCTCCCGGTGGAAGAGGCGGCCGCGGGCGCAAACGGTTTCCTTTTTACCGATCTGGAACAGGCGCCCCCTTACTGCGTCCCCTACATCCGCGCCGTCGCCCGGGGCGGCTTCATGTCCGGCTACCCGGACGGCAGCTTTCGGCCGAACCAGACTTTGCGCCGGAGCGAAATAGCCGTCATCCTTTCCCATTTGCTGGATGAAGATTGGGTAAAAGTATCCCCCGGCCGACGGCTCACCGGCTGGATCTCGGGAATTCAGCAGACCCGCGGCCGGCAGGAGATCGCGTTGACCACCCTGGAAGGGGAGCAGAAAATCAGGCCCGCTCCCAGGCTGAAATGCTTCCTTCAGGGAGAAACGACCGAACTTTTCCGGGCGGTGAACCACCGCGTGGAGCTCATTCTGGACAAAAGGAAACAGGCGCGCTACGTCAACATTCTGGAGCGCCGGAAAATGCGGCTGCCCTCGGAAAAAATCACCGGCACGGTCAAATCCGTACTTTTGGGCGAAGACAGCTACCTGCAGCTGAGCGATCTGAACTGCGCGGACAGAACTCTTCCGCTGGCCTGGGACGCCGTGGTGGAAGGAAAAAGCGCCCGCCAGGGCTTTTTGTCCCTGCGGCCGGAGACTTTCGTGGAAGCGGCCCTGGCCGGCGGGGAAGTGATCAAAGTCACCGTCCTGGACGTCAAAAAGATCTCCGGAACCGTGGAGAGCTTAACGGGGAAGACTTTGCGCCTGGCCGGCGCCGGCGACAAAACGAAATGGCCGGAGTGGTTCCACTACTGGGACCGGGCCAGAATCGTGGACAAAGACGGTAAAAAAGCCGGGGGAATTCAAGCAGGCGACCGCGTGCAGATCACCTACCTGGACCCCCTCCCGGACGAAATCGAGGACGAGCGGGTGCTGGAAATCATGGTGCAGCAGTGATTTCTTCAGAACATTTTTTCGCTTTTTAGAAACGGGATATGCTCAAACTGCGTCACCAACTGGCCAATCACCTTAAGCTTCGCCGCCGGGGCCAGCCTCTCCTTCAACCCCCGCTCGCGGTCCGCTTCCGAAACGCAGACCACATCGGTGCTCAGAACCCCCGCCAGGCGCTCCGCCCAGGTATAAAAAAACCGCTCCAACCTCCCCTGCTCAGGGGTAATTCCCCAACCGTGCACCGTAAAAATAATTTTCCGGACCCCGGCCAGATAAGCCGCCAGCCTGCCGATAATACCCGCCTTCGAGCTGTGGCAGTGTTCGATTACTGCTGCAGACAAATGGGGTTTCAAGGCCCGCACTTTTTTTACCGCTAAACTTTGCTCCCCCGCCTGGCCACGATTTTGCAGTTCCCGATAAACAAAATGCGTTGTGGCCAGGGCTTCCAGCTTGCGCACCGGTCTACATAACTAAGAATAGTTTTTGGTTTCACCATGACGCTTATTGAAGAGATTTACCAACCGCTCTTCTAATGATAGCCTGCGCCTCTTCCAATGTGTTGGCGGCAAACACTTCTTCCATGATTCCGTCCAGGATTTCCGGGCTGTCCACCCGCTGGATTTTTTCCATCACTTCGCCGGCGTCGGCCTTAAATCTGCGCACCATGAATTTGCAGATGGCTTCCCGGGCCTTCTCAATCTTTCCTTCAATCTTTCCTTCAATCTTTCCTTTCTCATGCCAGCTGGTGGTAATCTGCATGATTAACTCAGCCCCCTTTTGATCTATTCTGCCCAGTTCCTGGTAAAGCTGTTCTTCTTCCTGACGGTTTAGTTTGAGGTAGGTCTCGAAAAATCCGGCAATTAATTCCATCCGCGCGGGATCACATTTCAGTCTGGTCAGCATGCGCAAAAACTCCAGTTTTACCCGCACCTTCTCTTCTTCAGCGAAGCCCATCTTGCTCAAAAGCGCCGCCGCTACGGGGTTGTCGCTGTGAATATATTCCCGCCAGGAAAGCTTTTTTAACTCCAGTTTATAAAAGCGAAAACGCAGCACGT
>JBFLZY010000161.1:0-3831 GCA_040755975.1 Bacillota bacterium
CGCTGGCCAGCATGGTTCCGTTTCCATCGCGCCTGGGCCGGCCCCAGGAGTACGCCCTCCTTGTGGAGCAGATCATCCGGAATCCGATGTTGAACGGGACTACCATCCGCCTCGACGGAGCCCTGCGGATGCCGCCGAGGTAAGTTGCCGGCTTTTTTATCTTAGCTGCCGTGTTTCAATGGTATTATAAAAAAGGGGGGCTGTGCCCCCCTTTTTTATAAAAAAGCAAAGGTCTTATCTGTTTATGTCCTGGGATGCCGTTTTTCCCTGGCCAGCTCTTCTTCCAGTTCCTCCAGTTCTAGCACCATTTCAAGTTTGACGGAGTGGGCCGGCCAGCGGCGCTTCAGTTCGGCAATTTTTTCCTCCAGTTCCTTGATTTTTTCCGCGTCCGCCGGTGCTTTTTCCACTCATCATCACCCTTTCGCAGGAGGCAAGGTTTTTCGCGGTTTTCGTTTCACCATTCGTATTGCCGCAGCTGAAATAATTTAATTCCATAGGAATTTTCTTTTTTCTGCCATCCAGATATGGAATAAAAAGGAGTTACTTTCCGCAAGGCAGAATAAATAAAGGCACTGAGGCACAAAGGCACTGAGGCTCAAAGAGAAACGGACCGGAAAGATTAACTTTGTGCCTTTGTGCCTGGGAAGCTTTGTGCCTGATCTTTAATTTAATTTTTTGTTTGAAAAGCAATGTTTCTAACTACTTCCGCGCAGCGCGGGCACAACGCGGGGTGCCCGGCGTCCCGGCCTATGTCCTGGCTGTATTTCCAGCACCTTACGCACTTTTCGCCAGGTGCGCGCCGGACGCCTACCAACAGTTCGGGAATCTCCAGGGCAGGCAGCACTTTTTCACCGTTGGGCTTGTTTTCCGCGCCCGTCTTTTCCTGTGCTCTCTGCAGGGATACCGCCGAGACGATGAAGATTACCGGCAGGTCATTCAGAGATTGCCTGAGAAAGTCATAGAGTTCGCCGCCGGCGTATAAATCCACCACCGCTTCTAAAGGGTTGCCGATGAGCTTATCGCGCCTGGCCTCTTCCAGGGCCCGCATCACTTCGCCGCGCACCGCCAGCAGGTGCTCCCACTTTTGCTCCAGTTCCGCATCCAGGTATTCTTCTTTTACCTCCGGCATGTCGGTTAGCTGCACACTTGCGGGTGCGCCCTCTTCTTTGGGGGCGTAGCGCCAGATTTCTTCGCTGGTGAAGGCCAGCACGGGCGCCAGCAGGCGCACCAGGGTATGGAGCACCCGGTACAAAACTGTCTGCGCCGCGCGCCGCTCCAAAGACCGGGCCGCCGAGGTGTAAAGCCGGTCTTTGATCATGTCCAGGTAGAGCGCGCTCATGTCGACCACGCAAAAGTTGTGGATGGCGTGCTGCACGATATGGTAGTCGTAGTTCTTATAGGCCGCCAGGACGCGCTCGGTCATCCGGGCCAGCCGCAATAATGCCCAACGGTCGATCTCCGGCAGTTGCCGGTAGGTCACCAGGTCCTTTGCCGGGTCGAAACCGGCGAGGTTTCCCAGCAGGAACCGGGCGGTGTTGCGGATCTTGCGGTAAGCTTCGGTTAACTGCTTGAGGATGTTATCGGACAACGCCAGATCGCTGCGGTAGTCGGCGGAACTGACCCACAGGCGCAGGATATCCGCGCCCAGCTGCTGACTTACCTTCATGGGATCGATCACGTTGCCCAGCGACTTGCTCATTTTGCGCCCCTGTTCGTCGACCACAAAACCGTGGGTGAGCACCGCCCGGTAGGGGGCCTCGCCGCGCACGGCCACCGCCGTGGAAAGAGAGCTGTTGAACCAGCCGCGGTGCTGGTCGCTGCCCTCCAGGTAGAGGTCGGCCGGCCAGCGCAACTCCGGCCAGATTTCCGGCTGTTCCAGTACCCCCAGGTGGCTGGAGCCGCTGTCGAACCAGACGTCCATGATGTCCGTTTCCCTGGTGAATTCGGTTGCGCCGCACTCCGGGCAGGTCAACCCGGGCGGAGTCAGCTCCGCCGCTTCTTTGGCGAACCAGATATCGGAGCCGTGCCGGCGGAACAACTCCTGCAAATGGCTGATGGTCTGGTCGTTGATAACGGCTTTGCCGCAAGCTGTGCAATAAAATATGGGGATCGGCACCCCCCAGGTCCGCTGGCGGGAGATGCACCAATCGGTGCGGTTGGCCACCATGTTGTAAATGCGCTCTTCGCCCCAGGGAGGAATCCACTTCACCTGGCGAATGGCGTTTAAAGCAGCCTGGCGAAAACCTTCCACCGAGGCGAACCACTGCTCGGTGGCCCGGAAAATGACGGGGTCTTTACAGCGCCAGCAGTGCGGATACTGGTGGACGATGGTGCCTTTCTTCATTAAATGCCCGTTGTCCGCCAGTTCCCCGATCACTTCCCGGTTGGCGTCTTCGTAAAACAGCCCGCTGAACCGCCCGGCTTCTTCCGTAAACTTGCCGTAGTCGTCCATGGGCGAGAGGACGGGGAGGTCGTATTGCCGGCTCACCAGGTAGTCTTCGTGGCCGTGGCCCGGCGCGGTATGCACGCAGCCGGTGCCGGCCTCCAGGGTGACGTGCTCGCCCAGGATGACGATCGAGGCGCGGTCGAAGAAAGGATGCCTGCAGACCACGCCCTCCAGTTCCTTTCCGGAAAATTCCTGCCGGATTGTCCCGCCGGCGTCGGCCAGCTCCACCGCCTCGCAGAAAGAAGGGAGCAGCTCTTTGGCCACCACGTATTGTTCCTTCCCGGCGGCGTAAAGAACGTAAAGAAAATCCGGGTGCAGGCAAATGGCCACGTTTGCAATCAAGGTCCACGGGGTGGTCGTCCAGATCACGAAAAAGGTGTCTTTTGCGGGCAAAATGCCGCGGCCGTCCGCCACCGCAAACTTTACGTAGATGGAAGGGGACTGTTTATCCTGGTATTCCACTTCGGCTTCCGCCAGGGCGGTCTCGCAGGTGGTGCACCAGTGGACGGGCTTTAAGCCCTTGTAGATGTACCCCCGCTTGGCCATTTCGCCGAAAACCCCGATCTGCGTCGCTTCAAAATGGGGCATCAGGGTCAGGTAGGGCCGCTCCCAGTCCCCCCGCACGCCCAGGCGCTTGAACTCCTCTTTTTGGATTTCTACGAATTTTAAAGCGTACTCCTTGCACTTTTGCCGGAATTCGACGGGGTGCGCCTGGTGGCGATTGATGCCCAGGTTTTTGATGGCCTGCTGCTCGATAGGGAGGCCGTGCGTATCCCATCCCGGTACGTAGGGAGCGTCGTACCCGGCCATGGAATGGTATTTCACCACGATATCCTTGAGTATTTTGTTGAGCGTGGTTCCCAGGTGAATGTGCCCGTTGGCGTAGGGCGGCCCATCGTGCAGGATAAATTTCGGGCGCCCGGCGTTTTTTTTCTGAACCAGCCGGTAAATGTCTATATCATCCCAGAACTTCAAAATTTCCGGTTCGCGCTGCGGCAGGTTGGCCTTCATGGGAAAATCGGTCCGGGGCAAATTCAAGGTTTTGCTGTAATCCACTTAAAAACACCTCTGGGCCTTCTGGTTGTAAAAACTACTTGTCTTGGGCGAATTAACGTTTTATATTATATTAAAAAAAGATAGACAGCGTCAACTTGTTTTCAAATCCCTGGCAAAAACAGTTGTTCAGGCGATGGTGCCGGCCGGCCGCGTTGTTATGGTCAATCTTTTTTATTGGAGCATTCCTGTAATGCTTTAGAGAGGGGTTGACCAACAAAAAGACCTCCTGGTACAAATAGGTTAGAGCAAACACAAAAAGTACCGGAGGTCGAGATTAATGACGAAACGAAACAAAAACCTAAAAGAGATTCGCAGTGTTCACACCCTGA
>JBFLZY010000162.1:0-3777 GCA_040755975.1 Bacillota bacterium
GATAAAAGGTAAAAATGCCTTTTCTCCGGGGGGGGGGGGCAGGCAATTTGCGCCCCCCGGAGGAATGGCTTTTCCGAAGGTTTTATGAAACTAAAGAGGTGAGGAAATGGACGCGGCGATTTTAATCCAGGCGCTGGCCACGGGGATCACCATGGGTTGTGTCTACGCCCTCGTTTCTGTTGGGTTAAGCTTGATTTACGGGATTATGGATATTATTAACTTTGCCCACGGGGAGCTCTTGATGGTCGGGATGTTTGCCGCCTTTTGGTTATGGGCGATCTTCGGCCTGGACCCCTTGCTTTCACTCCCGCTTGTCGCTATGCTGATGGCCCTCATCGGAGCGTTAATCAACGTGACCATCATCCGTCCCGTATATAAATCAACTATGTTGGCCCAAATTTTCGTAACCTTCGGCCTGGCCACCCTTTTGTCAAGCTCGGCCCAGGCATTATTTACCGCTAATTTTCACACCATCGACAACTCTCTGCTCGCCGGCAACGTAGACTTGGGCGGGATATACCTCGGCCGGCCGGAATTATTCGCGGGCCTGATCTCTCTGGTTGCCTTTATTGGCCTGTACTTATTCCTGAGGAAAACCAAAACCGGTCGCGCGCTGCAGGCAACCAGCGAGAATAAAGACGCCGCCGCCCTGATGGGGATCAATACAGAAAAAATGTTCACTCTGGGATGGGCGATTAGCATTGGCTGCGTTGGCATCGCGGCTTCCGTGTTGGCCAGTTATTACTATATTTTTCCCGGGGTAGGGACAACTTTTTCGTTGATTGCTTACGTCGCGGTTGCTTTAGGGGGTTTTGGCAACGTGCTCGGGGCCTTTGTCGGAGGAGTCATCATTGGCGCGGTGGAGGCTTTGAGCGGGGTTCTCATTTCGCCGGTTTATAAATATCCGGTCGTTTTTGTGGTTTATTTACTGGTCGTTCTGCTTCGCCCCCAGGGAATTTTAGGCAAGTCTTGAGGTGGAACTTATGCGGAATTTACCTGGTTTTGTTAAAAAATACCCCTTGTTTCCCGGTTTTATTCTGATAATGTTCCTTGCGCCGGTATTTATAGGCGACCCTTTTGCGCTGCACGTTTTAATCATGGTGCTTTTGTACGCCGCCTTTGGCCAGGCCTGGAATATCATCAGCGGTTATGCCGGCCAGGTTTCTTTAGGGCACTGCATTTTCTTCGGTGCAGGGGCTTATACTTCCTCTCTGCTGTTGATCAAATTGGGGTTGTCTCCCTGGGTAGGAATGATTGCTGGAGTACTGGTTTCAATAATGCTGGCGGCGGCAATAGGGAGCATCTGTTTTAAACTTAAGGGCCATTACTTCGTGATTGCTACGCTGGTCATAGCTGAAATTATTCTTGCCGTTGTTTCAAACAACGATTTTTTTGGAGCGGCGGTAGGCCTCTGGCTTCCCATCAAGGAAAGCTCGCTGGTCAACCTGCAGTTTCACAGCAAGATCCCCTATTACTACCTGATGCTTATCTTCACCGCGCTGGTTTTTGGCTTTACCTGGTATATGGAAAAATCCAGAATGGGCTATTATTTTCGGGCGATTAAAGCGGACCCGGATGCTGCTCAGGCCCTGGGGGTCAACTTGTTCCGCTACAAGCTGGAAGCTCTCATTTACAGTGCAGTTTTTTCGGCGGTTGCCGGAACTCTGTATGCGCAATACGTTTTGCTGGTTGATCCTTACAATATTTTTGCCTTAAAAGTGTCGCTCATCGCTGCTCTGGTGGTCGTCCTGGGCGGCGTTGGGAACCTGTGGGGTCCTCTGGTGGGGTCGGCGATTTTAGTGCCGATATCCGAATACGCCCGCAGCTGGTTGTCGGGAGGGGGAAAAGCCCTGGACCTGATTATATATGGAGGTTTAATCGTTTTGATCGCGATTTTTGAGCCCGACGGGCTAATGGGGCTGCTGAAGCGGCGGGTCTTTAAAAAAGCGTCTGATTTAAATAAAATGCCGATCAAGCCGTGAGGGGGGAGATAGTGTCTATTTTGCTAAGAATTGATCATGTTTCCAAGAATTTCGGCGGGCTGAGGGCTCTTCACGACGTTTCTTTTGAGGTCAATGAAGGAGAGATAGTTGGCCTGATCGGCCCCAACGGGGCAGGGAAAACCACTCTTTTCAATTGCATCAGCTGCTTTTGTAAAGTTTCCAGCGGGCGGGTTTTTTTGGGGAAAAACGAAACAACCGGTTTGACCCCGGATAAAATTGCCCGTCTCGGCATTGCCAGGACTTTTCAAATTGTTAAACCCCTCAAAGACATGAGCGTCCTCGATAACGTCCTGGTAGGAGCGCTAATTAAAACGTCCCACGTGGGCCAGGCGCGCCGTTGGGCCAGGGAGCTGTGCGATTTTGGGGGCCTGGGCGCAAAAGCGGATCAACTTGCCCAAAAACTTACCATCGCTGATAAAAAAAGGCTGGAAATTCTGAAAGCGTTGGCTATAAGGCCGAAATTGCTTTTGCTGGATGAGACTATGGCCGGGCTAAATCCCAGCGAGAGGCAAGAAGCCGTTGAATTTGTGAAAAAGATAAATAAAGAGATGAAAATAACCATCCTCATGATTGAGCACGTTATGGACATTATTATGCCTTTGTCCAGTCACGTTGTGGTACTGGATTATGGCGTGAAGATTGCCGAAGGCCCTCCTCAAGTAATCGCTCATGATGAGAAAGTGATCAAGGCCTATTTAGGAGAGAGATACCATGCTAAGGTTGCGTCAAGTTAGCGCGGGTTACGAAGAAATAAAAATATTGTTTTCGGTAGACCTGGAAATTAAGGAAGGCCAGATCGTAGCAATTGTTGGTTCCAACGGAGCCGGCAAAACGACGTTGTTGCGCACAATTTCCGGTCTTATCCGGTGCAGTGAAGGCGCGATTGAGTTTTTGAACGTGGCCATTCACTCCCTGGCGCCTTACCAGATAGCGGCCATGGGGATTGCCCACGTTCCAGAGGGGCGGCAGCTATTCGCCAGGCTGACGGTTTTAGATAATCTGTACCTCGGTTGTCATGCGAAAGTATATAGCCCTACAGAGTTAAGCCGGCGGCTCGACTTCGTGTATTCCCTTTTTCCCATTTTGAAAGAGCGTTCTCACCAAAAGGCGGGCACGTTAAGCGGCGGGGAGCAGCAAATGCTGGCGATTGGCAGGGCTCTGATGATGGACCCGAAATTGTTGATGCTGGACGAACCTTCATTGGGGATTGCCCCCAAGCTGGTCAGTCAAATTTTCGAAAGCATAAAAAGAATTAACGAAATGGGCACCACTGTGCTGCTGGTGGAGCAAAACGTGGTGGAAAGCCTGGAAATTTCCCATTATGCGTATATATTGCAAAGCGGCCAAATTATTACGAAGGGCACTGGACAGGAGCTTCTTAAAACGGACCTGATCAGGAAGTCTTTTTTAGGGATGTAAGGGAGGGTGTAGCGTGACCCGGATAAATATCAACCCCCGCCGCTGCAAACACTGCGGCATCTGCATCGCCTTTTGCCCCAAGGAGGTCTTCGGCGCCGATTACCGGGGCGCCCCCGTGGTCGAGCGCGCGGAGAAGTGCACGGCCTGCGGCCTGTGCGTCATGCGGTGCCCGGACTTTGCCCTGGAAGTGGGGGAAAAAGGGAAATGATCGCCGACGGAAGTAAAGCTGAAGACAGAAGCGCAAGCCCCATTGAGAAAGGGAACGGGGAAGTCCGCAGGCTCTTCCTCCAGGGGAACGAAGCCATCGCCGAAGGGGCCATCGCCGCCGGCGCCCGCTTTTACGCCGGCTACCCGA
>JBFLZY010000163.1:0-3766 GCA_040755975.1 Bacillota bacterium
CTCGGGATGGATTTTGTTTTCGGCAGGCGGGAAGGGCCATACGTCTGGGACGCCATCAACGAAAGGCGGCTGATCAACTGCCATTGCAACGGCGGCGTGTTTAACCTTGGGCACAGAAATTCCGAAATTATCAACACCCTGATGGAAAGTTTGCAGGAGTTGGATATCGGCAACCATCATCTGATCAGCGAGCAACGGGCCAGCCTGGCCGCACGGTTGGCAGAACTAACCCCGGGCGATCTAAATTATACGGTTTTTGGCGTCAGCGGCGGGGAAGCTGTCGACCTGGCCATTAAGGTGGCCCGGGCCTATACCAAAAGGCACAAAGTGATTTCGGCCCGGGGCGGATACCACGGTCACACCGGCTTTGCTCTTGCCGCCGGGGACGAGAAATACCGGGCTCCTTTCGGGCCCATGCCACCGGGGTTTACTCAGGTGCCTTTTAATGACGTCGAGGCACTGGAACGGGTTCTCGACAAGGAAACCGCCGCCGTAATTTTTGAAACCATTCCTGCTACCCTGGGGATGCCCATTCCGGCGGAGGACTTTTACCGGCGGGTCAGGGAACTTTGCGACCGGATGGGGGTGCTTCTCATCATTGACGAGATCCAAACGGGCTTCGGAAGGACGGGTAAGCTGTGGGGTATTGAAAATTTCGGCGTGGTGCCCGACATCATGGTCATCGGCAAGGGCATGTCCGGCGGCATATATCCAATGACCGCCACCTGCTTCAGGGAACAGTACGAATCAGTTTTTCGGGCGGATCCTTTCATCCACATTTCTACCTTCGGCGGTGCCGAAGTAGGCTGTCCGGTGGCCGCGAAAGTGCTGGAAATTTCATCAGACCCCGCATTTCTGGCCCACGTCCGGGAGATCGCACGGGTTTTTGCCGGCGGCTTTGAAAAGTTAAAGGCCAGGCACCCGGAAATATTAGTCGGTCTTAGGCAGCTGGGCTTGATGATGGGGATCGAAATGGTTAACGAATTATGCGGCCCCGTACTTACAAGGACATGTTATGAGCAAGGTATTTTATCTATTTTTGCCAATAACGATACCCGCGTTAGCCAACTGCTGCCGCCCCTGATTATTGACCGGTTGCTTGCAGAAGAAATTCTTCAGCGCCTTGATTTGGCCCTGGAGGAAGCCAAGGTTAGGCTGGGTCTGGCCTAAAGCTTACCTCTTTATCCGAATATGGAGTATGGAGGAAGAAAATGTCCGGAGTTAATATAAACGTGGAACTGCTCAGGGAATTTGAAAGGAGACTGGACCCTGAAGCTCCCGAAAAATGCCCAATTCCCGTTAAAATCCTCGGCTACGGGGAGATCAGCACAGTATTTGAACTGGAGTTTGCGCCAGGCCTGGCCTTGAAAAGAATGCCCATTTTTGCGAATGAAGCGGAGCTGCAGCAGTACGAAGAAATTTACCGCCGGTACAACGAGATTCTGATTAACGAGGTGGGGATAAAGGTCCCGCCTTATGCGTCAGTGCATTTTACCGATGACGAAGGACGAATAATTTATTTTCTGGTTCAGAAAAAACTTCCTTACGAAGTCATCGGAAACCGGATTGTGCAAGCACTCCCGGCGGAGGCGGCCAACAGCCTGGTATTGGCCGTTTTGCGGGAAATAAAGAAGGTAGTGGAATTTAACCGGAAAAACGCAGGCCGGCTGGAAGTCGCTATTGACGGCCAGATCTCCAACTGGGCCTTTTTGGGTTTTAATCCGGACGAGCCTGGAAATTTAAAGAATGTAGAGCTTATGTACATCGATACCAGTACGCCTTTTGTCCGCGTTAACGGTGTGGAGCAGCTTAACCCCGAACTATTTTTGCGCAGCGCCCCTTCTTTTCTCGTTTGGTTAATCAGGTGGCTGTTTTTAAATGACGTGATGAATCGTTATTACAATTTTCGCCTGGTGACGGTGGATATTATTGCCAACTTTTTTAAGGAACAGCGCCCCGATTTAATTCAGGGACTTATTGTGACGGCAAATAATTTTTTCAAAAATGAATTGCCGGAACTGCATATTAAACCCCTTACCGATCGGGAAGTGAAGTCTTATTACAGGGAGGATGCCTGGATTTGGCGTCTTTACCTGTCTTTCCGCAAGGCAGACCGTTTTCTGCACGGGTTGATGAGAAAGAAATATTTATATATCCTGCCTGTCAAAATTAAAAGATAAATATGTTCGACGGCGACGAAATCATGAGGGAAGTTTGTTAAATAGCGAATTTAGCGTCCTTCTATAAATAAGCCGAATTTGTTTATTGATGGGGAAACCGAAGAGGAGGAAGGATAGTGGATTGGCCGAAATTCATGCGCAGCCTGGAAAAGCAGCTGAAGCCGTACCGCGAACTCGCGCCGGCGGTAACGCGGCTGCCGGCCTCCGGCCGGGACAGGGAAGACATCTTTCGGGAAATGAGCGCGCTGCAAGCCTGCGAAGCGCCGCGCTGGCAGGCGGGTTATGCCTCGGGCGCCGTCTACCACGGCCGGGAAGACCACATCGACTTTCTTAACCGCGTTTACGCCCTGTACTCGCAGAGCAATCCCCTGCACACCGATCTATGGCCCAGCATCATCAAATTCGAGGCGGAGATCGTGGCGATGACCGCCCACATGCTTAGCGGCGACGAGGTTTTGCCGGGGGCCGGTCCGGCCGGACCGGAAGAGGAGATTTGCGGCGTCGTTACTTCGGGCGGCACCGAAAGCATTCTGCTGGCCATGCTGGCTTATCGCGACTGGGCCATGAACCAAAAAGGGATCGCGGAGCCGGAAATGATCGTTCCCACGACGGCACATGCGGCTTACGACAAGGCCGCCCGCTACTTCGGCCTCAAGCTGGTCCGGGTGCCCGTAGACGCGGACTTTCGGGCGGACGTGGCGGCCGTCAAAGAGGCGGTGAGCGAGCGGACTGCCGTTATCGTGGGGTCCGCCCCGGGTTTTCCCCACGGAACCATCGACCCCATTGCCGAACTGGGCGCCGTCGCCCGCGAGCACGGCACCGGCTGCCACGTCGACGCCTGCCTGGGCGGTTTCGTCCTCCCCTGGGCCGAACAACTGGGGTACCCGGTGCCCCCTTTTGACTTCCGGGTTCCCGGGGTCACCTCGATTTCGGTCGACACCCACAAATACGGCTATGCCCCTAAGGGCACTTCGGTCATCCTTTACCGGGGGAAAAACCTTCGCCGGTACCAGTATTACACCACCGCCGATTGGCCGGGGGGTCTGTACGTGTCGCCCACTCTGGCGGGGAGCCGCCCGGGGGCCCTGAGCGCCGCTTGCTGGGCGACCCTGATGGCTATGGGTGAAGAAGGGTACCGGGAAGCGACCCGTCAGATCCTGGAAACGGCCGCCGAAATCAAGGACGGAATTGCCCGGATTCCGGAGTTGCGCATCCTTGGTGATCCTCTTTGGGTGATCGCTTTTACCTCCGAGGAGGTTGACATTTTTCAGGTCATGGCCCGCCTGGGGGAGCGCGGTTGGAGCCTGAATCCCCTGAACCATCCGCCCGCCGTTCATCTTGCCGTTACCCTCCGGCACACGCAGCCGGGAGTGGCCGCCCGCTTCCTGCAGGATCTCCGGGCCGCCGTGGCCGGGGCCAAGGCCAGCCCCGGCGTCCCGGGCGGCGCGGCAGCCATCTACGGCATGGCCGCCACTGTGCCGGCCGGGATCGTACAAGAGGCCCTGAAGGCATATCTTGACTTTCTGTACGAAGTTTAGAGGTTGCTAGGATTAGAATGGGAGGTGTCTGCGTGGCGACACATCAGC
>JBFLZY010000164.1:0-3694 GCA_040755975.1 Bacillota bacterium
CGCCATCGTGGTAGGGATACCTAACGTGGGCAAGTCGATGTTTATTAACCGTCTTGCCGGAAGAAGGGCGGCGCGCACCGGGCAGCTTCCCGGCCTGACCAGGGGTGAACAATGGATCAAAATAGAAAGAAAAATGGAACTGCTGGATACTCCGGGGGTGTTGTGGCCGAAACTGGAAGATCGGGAAGCGGCCATAAAGCTGGCTGCCACGGGAGCGGTCAAGGAGGATTTATTTGATGTCCGGCAGGTTGCCGATTGGGTGTTGAACTGGCTGTTGGAAAATAAAAGAAAGGAGCTGCTTAAGCATTACGGCTTAACGGAAAACCCTCCGGAAGATGAGTTTCTTTTGGAAGCAATCGGAAGAAAGAGGGGTTTTTTGGTCAGCGGCGGAGCAGCGGACCTGCATAAAACGTCTGTGCACATTTTGAGCGAATTTCGGGCCGGCAAGCTGGGAGGATATACTTTGGAAAGTCCCCCTGGGTAAAACACCAGGTTGGTAAAAACGTAAATATTCAGTTAACAGCTTGCTTTGGCAGGGGATTGCGTTGTCCTTCAACGAACGACTTGGTAGCGCCGGTAACAGCGCCCGGCGACGCGAGGGTAACCCGGCACTCACTATGAGCACTAATGCATATGCTCGCGTTTCTTTATCTACGAGTTGGGCGTTTCCCTAATGGCGCTCTGAAGGTGTGTGAGTGCCGGGTCCGAAGCGAACCGTGGTGCTGTCGGCGCGAAAGCCAGGAGTGAGCTTAGGACAACGCAATCCCCGGCGGGTTAATTGAATACTTACCAAAAAACAAACCTTGCGTAAGCGGTAGAAAAAATCTTTTTGGTTAGCAGGGATTTGGACATTTAGCTCGAAAAAATACTTATAGTGGAGGATGCCGCCCGCAATGCCGGATCTTTTTGAATATGACAAAGAGTTGAGGGCAAAGGGTTTCGCTTTTATAGCCGGAGTAGACGAAGCAGGCCGCGGTCCGCTGGCCGGACCGGTGGTGGCGGCGGCAGTCATTTTACCGGAAAAAGTAAATGTAAATATAGATGAGATCAATGATTCAAAAAAACTTTCTCCTCAAACGAGGGAAAAATTGGCGGCAGAAATTAAAAGGACTGCCGTTGACTGGTCGGTTGGTCTGGCTACCGTTCAGGAGATTGCTTACCTGAACATCCACGGCGCTTCGCTTCTGGCCATGCGGCGGGCGGTGCAATCGTTGGCGACCGTTCCCCACTGCGTAATCGTGGATGGCCGTTTTTTAATCCCTGACCTGGCGCTGACGCAGTATGCCGTTACAGGGGGGGATGGGTTAAGCGCTTCCATCGCAGCTGCTTCTATTTTGGCGAAAGTGACCAGGGACCATTTAATGCAACTTTTCCAGCATATTTATCCTGATTATGGTTTTGCCAGGCATAAAGGCTACGCTACGGCCCTGCACCTGGAAAAGTTGGCTGTTTTTGGTCCGTGCCCGTTGCACAGAGCAGGTTTTCAACCAGTTAAAAGATTGCCCAAATGAAGCAACTCAGCATACGAAAAAGCCGGTTGCCCGCAGATATTAAAGAAAAAAGAAACTATAGGGCACCAGATAGTGGCTAATCAGGTTATTAAATTCACATGTTCGGAAAGGAGGGGAGAGGATTGCTTTCGGATTGGGGAGCAGTGCTTATTTTTCTGATCGTTGGTCTTGGCGTCGGCATAGGTGGGGTGGCCGTTAACCTTTTACTCAACCCGCGCCGGAAGTTTGCGCAGAAGTACGAAACGTACGAGTGCGGCGTGGATACCATCGGCCCCACCTGGGTCCAGTTTAAGACCAGTTATTTTTTATACGCCCTGCTCTTTGTAATCTTTGACGTGGAAACAATTTTCCTGTATCCATGGGCTGTGCAGTTTCAAAAACTGGGTTTGTTTGCCTTCATTGAGATGATCATCTTCATCTTTCTTTTGGTGATCGGCCTGTGGTACGCGTGGAAGGAAGGAGCGTTAGAATGGAAGTAAGAAAAGATGCTCATCCGGTGGAGTCCCTGACCAAAGATCCGGTGGTCGCCGGCGAATTAAAGCGCCTGATCCACATTGCCCCGCTGGAAAAGCTTTTCAATCTGGCCCGTGCCCACTCCCTCTGGCCCCTGGGTTTCGGGCTGGCCTGCTGCGCCATCGAAGGGCTGATGGCGGCCAATATGTCGCGCTTTGACCTGTCCAGGTTCGGTTACGAAGTGATGCGCGCCACCCCGCGGCAGGCCGACGTCATGCTGGTGGCCGGAACGGTGACTAAAAAAGCAGCTCCCTTCGTGGTGAAGCTCTACGAACAGATGGCGGAGCCCAAGTGGGTGATTGCCATGGGCAGTTGCGCCATTTCCGGCGGACCCTTCGTCGATTCCTATTACGTGGTGCCGGGCGTAGACAAGCTTATTCCGGTGGACGTTTACATCCCGGGCTGTCCCCCGCGCCCGGAGGCGGTGATCGAGGGTTATTTAATGTTGCGGGACAAGATTAAAAACCCGAAGGTGGTGGAGCTGGCCCGTGGTTAATTACCAGTTGCCCGCAGAACTGCTCGAACAACTGAAAGAAAAGTTTCCGGCCCTCGAAATTACCGGCGATCAGGTGATTATCGCGCCGGCCGGGGATCTGTTCGCCTTGATGCAGGAGTTAAAGGATGCTTACGGCTTTGATTTTTTAACCAACGTTACGGCAGCCGACTACGCGGATCGTTTTGAGATGGTGTACAACCTGATTTCCCTGACGAACGGCTGCCCGCTGATGGTTAAGGTGCCCCTTCCGGACAAAGAAAATCCTGAAGTTCCTTCCCTTTGCCCGCTGTGGGCGGGGGCCGCCTGGCAGGAAAGGGAAGTCTACGACTTGCTGGGGATTAACTTTACCGGGTACCCGGGCCACCCGACGCGCATCCTGCTGGACGACGGCTTCCAGGGGCACCCGTTGCGCAAAGATTTTCAATGGGAGGGTGGTCGAGAGCCCTAATCCCTGATTCCTAATTCCTGTTTTTATATGGGAGAGGTGGAAGAATGTCAATCCAAACGCAAACGTATTTTTTGAACCTGGGACCGCAGCACCCCAGTACGCACGGAGTTTTCCGGGTAATTCTGGAACTGGACGGGGAAGTGGTGGTGCGGGCCATTCCGGTGCCGGGCTACCTGCACCGGGGAGTGGAAAAGCTGGCCGAAGCGCGCACCTATACCCAGGTGATCCCGTATACGGACCGGATGGATTACCTGGCCAACATGCTGATGAACTGGGGGTACGTGGAAGCGGTCGAAAAACTAATGGGCATTGAGGTGCCGGAAAGGGCCCAGTACATCCGGGTGATCGTGGGTGAGCTTTCCCGGATCGCCAGCCATCTGATGGCCATCGGCTCCTACGCGGGGGACATCGGCGGCTTGACCGGCTTTTTATATACCTTCCGGGACCGTGAGCGGATCCTGGACCTTTTTGAAATGCTTACCGGCTCCCGCATGACCGTCAGCTACTTCCGGATTGGCGGCGTGGCCGACGATTTACCGGAGGGGTTCATTCCTTTGCTCCAAAAATTCCTCGCCGACTTCCCGGCCTTGTGTGACGAATACGACGGCCTGATTACCGGCAACGAAATTTTCCAGGCGCGCACCAAGTTCGTGGGCGTCATCCCGCCGGAAAAAGCGATCAACTACAGCCTGAGCGGGCCGAATTTAAGGGGGAGCGGCGTAAATT
>JBFLZY010000165.1:0-3614 GCA_040755975.1 Bacillota bacterium
CTCCGCAAAAAGACCTTTGGACATGGCCATGAGCATGCGGTCCTTGTAGCCCTGCAGCTGGATGGCCTTGTTCGGGCACTCGCCGGCGCAGGTGCCGCAGCCCTGGCAGACGACGGCTTCGATTTCCACCCGGTTGTTCTTGACCCTGGGTGCACCGTAGGGGCAAAGCCGGACGCAGGTGAGGCAGGCTTCGCACTTTTCCGGCCGCACCTGGGCAGTGATCCCGTGGGACTCCAGGACGTCCTTGCTCAAAATGGTCGCCGCCCGGCCCGCCGCCGCCTTCGCCTGGGCGATGCACTCCTCCAGGTTCTTGGGGCCGTGGGCCGTGCCCGCCATGAAAATTCCCTCGGTGGCGAAGTCCACGGGGCGCAGTTTCATGTGGGCCTCCAGGAAGAAGCCGTCCTGGTTCAAAGGAATCTTAAAGAACTGGGATATTTTCCCGTTAGTTTCCGAAGGCACAATGGCCGCGGCCAGGCCGATCAGATCGGCGTTAATCTCCAGCGGCACGCCCAAAATATGGTCGGCCGTCTTCACGGTCAACCGTCCGTTCTCCACTTCCACAACCGGCTTGCGGTCGTCCTCAAAACGGACAAAGATAACTCCCTTTTCTCTGGCTTCCTGGTAATACTCTTCGAAGAAGGAATAGGTCCGCATATCCCGGTAGAGAACAAAGACGTTGGCCTTTGGATTAAGCCCCTTTATTTTCAAGGCCAGCTTGACTGACTTACTGCAGCATACCCGGCTGCAGTAAGGCCGCTTTTTCTCCCGCGAACCCACGCACTGGATGAGGACGACGTTTTTCGCTTCCCTGACCCGGGGATCATCGCCGGCGATGGCCTCTTCCAGTTCCAGTTGGGTCAGGACGCGGTCGTCCCGGCCGTAACAATATTCCGCGGGCCTGTACTCCTGCGCGCCCGTGGCGATCACGGCCACCCCGTGGCGAATCACCAGGCCCGAGGTCAAAATCGTCACGTAATTGCCTACGTAACCGGAAACCTCTCTGATCTCATTGCCGGTATGCACTCTGATCAGCGGGTTGGCGTTGACCCGGGCAACTAAGTCCGCCAGGTAGCCCCGCACGTCGCCGCCTTTTAAACCCTGCCGCAGGCGCCTGGCCAGGCCGCCTAAGCTGTCTTCTTTTTCCACCAGATGCACCTGGTACCCTTGTTCGGCCAGGGTTAAAGCAGAATTCATCCCCGCGACCCCGCCGCCGACCACCAGCGCAATTTTGGTCACCCGGCTGGAAACCTGGGTAATGGGCTCCAGCAGGGCCGCCTTGGCCACCGTCATTTTCAGCAGGTCGATGGCCTTTTCCGTGGCTTTCTCCGGCTCGTGCATGTGCACCCAGGAGCACTGGTCGCGGATGTTGGCCATTTCGAACAGGTGGCGGTTTAAGCCCGCTTCGCGGATCGTTTCCTGGAAAAGGGGCTTATGCGTCCGCGGGCTGCAGGAGGCGACCACCACCCGGTTGATGGTGTGCTCCGCAATAGCCTGTTTGATCCTTTCGATGCTGTCCTGGGAGCAGGTAAACAGGAATTGATCGGCGTAGACCACGTGCGGCAGCTTTTTGGCGTATTCCACCAGCCGGGAAACGTCTACCACACCCCCGATGTTGATTCCGCAGTTACAGATAAACACGCCGATCCGCGGCTCCTGATCCGAAATATCCCGCTCGGCGGGAAACTCCCTGGCCTTCGTCAGGGTGCCGCGCACGTCCCCCAAAAGCTGCGCGGCGTACCCGCAGGCCGCGCTGGCCTCCATTACCGTCTCCGGGATGTCCTTGGGGCCTCTGAAGACCCCGCCGGCATAGATGCCGGGGCGGGTAGTGCACCCGGGGTCGAACTCGGCAGAGGCGCAGAAGCCGTACTGGTCGAGCTCAATGCGGGCGGCTTCGGCCAGTTCCCGGATTCCTTCGGGCGGGTTTAACCCCACGGCCAGCACGACCAGATCGAAGGTCTCCTGGTGGAGGGTTCCGTCTTCGGTGGCGTATTTAATCTTTAAGTCGCCGTTGCCGGCGGGCTCCACGGCGTAGATCCGGGAGCGGATAAATTCCACCCCGTACTCGTTTTTGGCCCGCTCGTAGTAGCGCTCGAAGTCTTTGCCGTGGGTGCGCATGTCCATAAAGAACACTTTGGTGGTTAGCGGCCCGGGGGAGTGCTCCTTGGCGATGACCGCCTCTTTGATGGTGTACATGCAGCAGGCCGAGGAGCAGTAGTTGCGGCCCACCCGGACGTTTCTTGAGCCCACGCACTGGATAAAGGCCATCTTTTGGGGTTCCTTGCCGTCGGAGGGGCGCACCAGGTGCCCCTGGTAGGGCCCGGAGGCGCTCAAGATCCGCTCTAACTCCAAAGAGGTGATCACGTTGGGCAAGACCCCGTAGCCGTAGTAGTCCAGGTTTCGGGCATTATAGACCTCGAAGCCGGGGCTTAAAATCACGGCCCCCACTTCGATCTCCAGCTCGGTGTCCGGCATCTTATGGTCGATGGCCTGCCTTAAGCAGGCCCGGACACACTCCCCGCACTCCGAGCAGACCCCGCAGTTCAAGCAACGGTCCGCTTCCGCCTTGGCCGCTTCGTCGGTGTACCCCAAGCAGGCCTCGGCGAAGTTGGTTTTTCTTTCTTCCGGGGGAAGGTGTTTTGGTTCCAGGGGGGTCTTTGTTTCCACTTCTTCCGGGGTAAAGCGGGGCGGAGCAACCTCTTCTTTGGTTTCCTCGAATTTAACTTCCCGACCCCGGAGGTAGCGGTCAATTGCTTCGGCCGCTTTTTTCCCCGCGCCCACGGCTTCCACCACGGAAGCGGGGCCGGTGACCGCGTCGCCCCCGGCAAAGACCCCTTTTTTGTCCGTGGCCAGGGTGTGGGGATCCACCTTGAAGGTGCCGTTTCTGTTTTTGGCCAGGTTGATCTGCTCCGTGTCCGGGGCCTGGCCGATGGCCACGATGACGTTGTCTACCGCAAGGAAGAACTCGCTGCCGGGGACCGGCACCGGGCGGCGCCGGCCGGAGGCATCGGGCTCGCCCAGTTCGTTTTGCAGGCACTCGATCCTGCTTACCTTCCCTTCCCCGTGGAAGGCCTTGGGGCTGGTGAGCATCAGGAAGTTGATCCCCTCTTCTTTGGCCTGGGCGATTTCTTCGGGCTGGGCGGTGATCTCCTGTTCGCTTCGCCGGTAGACGATGGTGACTGCTTGAGCGCCCAGGCGTAAGGCTGTCCGGGCCGCGTCCATGGCGGTGTTCCCGCCGCCGATGACGGCCACCTTTTCCCCTAAAGGCACTTTCTCGCCTTTGTTCACTCTGCGCAGGAAATCAACCCCATAGAGGATCCCTTCCAGGTCCTCGCCGGGAACGCCCAGCTTGACTTCCTTGTGGGCGCCGACGGCGATAAAGACCGCCTCGTACCCCCGGGCAAACAGCTGATCGAGGGTGAAGTCTTTGCCCAGGGTCGAGTTGTATTTAATCTCCACGCCTAAGCGGGTGATCAGAGCGACCTCTAAGTCCACCCATTCTTTGGGCAAACGGTAGGCGGGAATCCCGTAGCGCAGCATCCCGCCGGCTTTTTCCGCCGCTTCGAAGACGGTGACGGAGTATCCTTTTTTGGCCAGCTGGTAGGCGGCGGATAAGC
>JBFLZY010000166.1:0-2028 GCA_040755975.1 Bacillota bacterium
GCCGCCACCGCTTCCCCGCCGGGCACGGAAATGGTTATTTCCACCCCGCAGCCGGCCGGAAGAACCTTTTGTACTTCGCTTTCAATGATCTGCAGGGGAACCGGGTTGATGGCCGGCTGCCCCGGCGCCACCGCCAGCCCCGGCCTGGTTACGACGCCAACGCCGGCGCCGCCTTTGATCCGGACCCCGGCGGCGGTTCTGCGCGCTGCGGCGCAGATGGCCAGCCTGTCGGTCACGTCCGGATCGTCCCCGGCGTCTTTGATTACGCAGCACCGGGCATGGTTCCCGTCTTTTTCCCGGCCGCAAATTTTTAAGCGCAGGACCGGGCCGGCGGGAGTGGCCACGTCCACCTCGTCCGGCCAGACATCCTGAAAAAGCATGATGGTGGCTCCCTTGGCCGCCGCGGCCGCGCACATGCCGGTGGTATAGCCCCTTCTCAGTTTCTTGCCGTCGACCACAACCGGGGTGAGCAAGCGCCTTTTCCCTCCTCATCGGGCTGGAATTGTCCGGCTCGCTCCGATGCTTCGGGTCGACCGGACAAATTCCAGCCCTCATTTTCATACTTTACGAAGAGGACGGCATTCTTCATCGGTAACTCCTTTTTGTTCCCACTTCCAACTTCCCACCTCCCACCTCTTATACCGGCGGCAGCTTTCCACGAAGTTACGCGCCAGCTGCGGGTGGGCGGCAAAATGCAGGTGCAGGTAGGAGGCCAGCAGGTTGCCCCGGACAAACCCCTCCTCGGTGAGCGCCGGGGCGCCGTCGGCGCCGGCCAGTTTATAGGCGTAGCACGCGTCCGGCGGAACATCCGCCAGCACTGACCAGCGAAACTGGTGGCCCCGCAGGATATCCCCTTTTCTGGCCAGGATGTTGTCGGTTAAAACCTCCGCCGTCATATACCCTAAAGCCGCCAATTTTTCCTGCATGCAGGCTCTGCCCGGGACCAGCCCGGCCAGCGGGTAGTAGTTGCCGCTAAAATCTACAATTCCCTCGGAAAGATACATAAGCCCGCCGCATTCGGCATAAACCGGCATGCCCCGGCGATGGGCGGAAACGATGCCGGCGATCATTGTCCGGTTGGCGGCAAGCGGCTCTAAAAACATTTCCGGAAAGCCGCCGCCGATATAGATACCGTGAACGCCTTCGGGAAGGGTGCGATCACGAAGCGGGCTGAAATAAACCAGTTCGGCCCCGTGCTCGGCCAGCAGGTCGAGGGCATCCTGGTAGTAAAAATTAAAGGCCGCGTCCCTGGCCACCGCAATTTTTACTTCCTTCTTTTGCCCGTCCGGAAAAATTGAATCCCCGGGGCAGTCCAGCGGCGGGGCGGACCTGGCCACCGCCAGGATTTCCTCAAGATTCACCGAACTTTCCAGCGCCCCGGCCAGGCGGTCGAGATAGGAAGCCAGCGCACTTTTCTCCGCGGTGGGAACCAGGCCCAGGTGGCGCTCGGGCGTCTTTAAGGCCGCGTTCTTTTCCAGGTAGCCTAAAGCCTTCAGGCCAACGGCTCCCTCAACGGCTTCCTTCAAGATCCGGAAGTGTTTTTCGCCGCCCACATTGTTAAAGATCACCCCGCCAAAATACACTTCCGGGTCAAATTGTTTGTATCCCAGCACCATTGCCGCGGCGCTCCGGGCCATTCCCTTCGCGTTCACCACCAGGATCACCGGCGCGCGCAAATATTTTGCTACCTGAGCGGTGCTGCCCGCCTGCCAGCCGGCACCCGCGCCGTCATAAAGCCCCATCACGCCCTCGATCACGGCTATATCGGCATCTTTAGCCGCCCTGAAAAACAGTTCCCTGATGGCAGGCGCCGTCAGCATCCAGCTATCCAGGTTCCTGGAAATATTTCCTGTGGCCACGGTATGATAGCCGGGATCGATATAATCCGGCCCGACCTTAAACCCCTGCACCCGGTAACCTTTCTTCGCCAGGGCGGCCATCAGGCCGGTCGCCACGGTCGTTTTGCCCACACCGCTCTGCACACCGGCAATCACCACGCGGGGGATCAACCAGATCGCCTCACTCTTT
>JBFLZY010000166.1:2128-3586 GCA_040755975.1 Bacillota bacterium
CAGGCCGTTTTTCATGAGAAAAACATAATCTGCCCGGGAGTAAGCCAGGTCCACGTCGTGGGTGGAAAAGATAACGGTTACGCCGGCGCCGTTGAACCTCTCGAATAACTCCATGATTTGCGCCGCACGCTTCGTATCCAGCCAGGCGGTGGGTTCGTCGCAAATCAGCACCCGGGGCCGCATGGCCAGGATGCCGGCGATAGCGACCCGCTTTTTCTGGCCGTAACTTAAAAAATGGGTGGGCCTGTCCTTCAGGTCGAGAATTTCGGTGGCCGCCATGGCTTCGTAGACGCGCTCCTTCACTTTGTCCTCCGGCAGCCCCAGGTTGAGCGGACCAAAGGAAATCTCCTGGTAAACGCTGGCGGAAAACAGCTGGGTTTCGGGGTCCTGAAAGACTATCCCCACATTTTTCCGCAGTTCCAAAAGTGAGCCGTGACTGTAGCGAATCTCCCGGCCGGCAAAATAAATCTTTCCCCGCTGCGGCTTTAAGATTCCGTTAAAATGCAGAAATAACGTCGTTTTCCCGGCGCCGTTGGGCCCTAAAAAGGCCGTCTTTTTGCCTTTGGGAATAGCCAGGCTGACGCTCTCCAGCGCCCGCGTACCGTCGGGATAGGAAAAGGTGACCTCCTTTGCTTCCAGGATGGGCTCGCCAATCAACGGTACCCACCGCCCGCAAAAAACCTCCCGTCCCCCGACCATAAACTCACGCCCAGGAGCGCCAGCCCCGCAAGGATAATCAAAAAAATATTTTTCCGGGACAAGTTGCCGGATTCCGCCAGCACGTTCAATTCTCCGTTGTAACCCCGGGCCGCAAGGGTGATTAAGAGCATCCGGGACTTGTAATAAGACTTGGCAAACAGGTTGGCCGCCAGCTGCCCCAGCGAAAAGTACGCCGTTCTCACGCTGGCGTATCCCCAGCGGGAGGACTGCGCCATGTAAATGTCGCCCGCTGTTTCGAAAAGAACAAAAATAAAACGGTAAACCAAAGACATCAGCTCAATGAACAGCGGGGGCAGCCTTAATTTTTTAAGCACCGCGAGAATCTCCACTACGGGTGTTGTCAGCGAGAGAAAATAAAGGCACGAGACCGCCCCCAGGGATTTCAAAAAAAGCCCGGCGGCCATCTCCAGGCCGGCCGCGGTAACGCCCACCGTATAGCTGCCGATGGGCAGCCCCCACCAAAACGAGCCGGCGTCCCTGGAAAAAGAAAACGCCACCGTCAAAACGCCGGCCACGAGAAAAGACATGGGCACAGTCATGAGTTTGAAATAAAACAAAGCGGGTATCCCGGCCAGCAAAATTACCAGTCCGGCCATCAGGAAGATGACCAGAAGAAACGTCAGGCGGGAAGAAGAAGCCAGGCAAAAAGCCAGCGCCACCAGGGCAAAGGCCAGCTTTTCCGCCGGGTGGACGGAACGCAATTTGTTGGTGTAGGCATACTGATCTATTTTGAGCAAA
>JBFLZY010000167.1:0-3391 GCA_040755975.1 Bacillota bacterium
CGAATCCAGGTGGATCGTTTCCAAATCGGTATAATCTTATTAATATTTGGATTAAAAGAACTTTAGCGGGGATAATTGACAATGACAAAAAATAAGGTATAATTGTGATTAAGAGAACAATCACAAGGTGGATTGTAGTGAAAAGAGCCGGCTGCAGACGGCATCTGGGGGGAGGGGGGAGAATGAACGGAGCACCGACCGGAAAAAGCAAAGAAAAGTTTTCTGATTACCTGAAACGGCGCTTACAAAGAATTTTCGAAAAAATGAGCGGAAAAAACAGGCATCCGGGTATCGTGACAAATTGCACATAAAAACTTTGCCGTCCACCTGCAAAATTAACTATTTCTGGCCCCTTGCCGTTCAAAAAGAACGGAGAATTCAAGGAAAGGAGCGTGAAGACCGGCCGCAGGGGCCGTCCGGTTGGTTCAAAGCCGGAACCGGATAAAAGGCCGGCAAAAAGATGAAAATGGTAAGCGAAATCATGGAGCCGGTAAACGGATGGAGCCTTCAGGAAAAAGAAAGGCCTTATGTTTTAAAGAAAGAACATGTTTTTTGCGCCGGAATTTACCCTTACGTTCAGGAAATAGCGCGTCTGGAAATGGTCTGTGTGCATGCCAACGACCCGGCGGACAAAGCCATCGAGGCCATCCTTAGCGCAAAGGTGAGTGCTCTGCCTGTCGTCGAAAACGGCGAAGTGGTGGGCATCGTCAGGGCTGGCGATTTGCTGGCGTTGTTTGACGAACCTTATGAACATAGCGAAGTGGAGTACCGGGCTTAAAGTCGCCCGACAAAAAGGATCGTCTCAAGCGCTCATCGCGAACGTAAAATCACAAACGCTTATTTAAAAACGCGCCTGTTCTAGAAAAGATGGGCGTTTTTCTTTTTCCGGGAACAAAAAGGCCTTTTCATGCGTCTTATTTAGCAGAAAGGGAAAAAATAAAAAAGAGTGGATAAAATTTTACCAGCAGCTAAGGAGGAGGAAAAAATGTTTCCGCGCAAAAAGAAATTATTCCTGGTGTTGATTTTTGTCCTGCTGGTTGCGGCCGCGCCGGGATGCGGTCAAAAACCCGGCGCCGCCCCCGGTCCCGGCGGGAAAAAGCCAGCTGCTTCCGGAACTGAACAAACAAAGCCGGGGCCGGAACAAAAAGCGGTTCCGGTTACCGTGTATTTTGCCGACAAGCAGGCCATGTACCTGGTCCCGGAAGAGCGCCAGGTAATCGTCGACCAGGGAACAATTGCGGAAGCGGTAATCAAAGAGCTCATCAAGGGGCCGCAAAACCCGGAATTAAGAAAAACAATTCCCGAGGGAACTGTTTTACTGTCCCTAACTGTTAAGGATGGAACAGCCTACGTTAACTTTTCTAAAGAATTCCAGTCCAGGCATTGGGGCGGAACGGCCGGCGAAAGCATGACTATTTTTTCGGTGGTCAATTCTTTAGGCAAGCTAAAAGATATCAAGCAGGTTCAGTTTTTGCTGGAAGGACAAAAACAGGAAAGCATCCTTGGCCACGCCGACACCAGCGCTCCCATCAGTCCGAACTGGAACATGGTGGCGAAGTAATGCGATCGCGCCCAGGATTTCTGGACAGACCAGCCGGGACTAACCCGTTTAGCCCCCGACAAAAGGGTTCCCGGCAAACGCCGCGGCTTTTTCTTTAGCCGCGGCGTTTTGGTTCGCAATCCCTTTTTACTGTTCCGCATTCAGGATAACCAGCAAAGGCTTACCAAAAATTTTTTTCAAGATTAAAAACTATTGACAGTAAAAATAATAATCAATATAATGTAGTTACTTAATAATAATTATTACGTTTAAGGAGGATTTCGCATGGCAGTTGAATTGATCAATGAGAATCAGATTGGCGTCACCAAAGGAACTGTGGTAGAGGATGCAGTGGACATGGAGTTTCGGGGTGAATGTATGGAAGTGGGCCTGTACCTGGCGATGGCCCGCCAGGCGGAGCGGGAAGGCTACCCGGAAATAGCGGCTGCGCTGGGGCGAATCGCCCTGGACGAAGCCTGGCACGCCGCCTATTTTGCCGAGCTAAACGGCAAGATCTCCGCCAGCACCAAAGAAAACCTGCAAAAGATGCTGGCCGGTGAGCAGGCCGCCAATAAGGGCAAGAAAGAAGCCGCCGTCAAGGCCAGGGAAAACGGTATCGACCCCGCCCACGACTGTTTCGACGAATCATCCCGCGACGAAGGCCGGCACGCCCGCGCCCTGGAGGGGCTGCTGCGCCGCTACTTCAGCTGAACGAACCTGCCCGCGGAAGATGGATGGGAAAAAAGGATTAGGGGGAACATAAGGCAGCCATGTGAGCACAGGGCTACCCCGGCGGTTAAGAGAATGCGACTTTGCGGGGATAAGTAAGAATACGTGTGCGCGCCGCGCTTTCTTTTAAGCCGCGGCCTTTTTATTGTCCCGGCCTTCTAGCCGGCGATGATTTTCACCAGGACCTTCCTCTGCCTGGGTCCGTCAAATTCGCAAAAGAAGATACCCTGCCACGTCCCCAGGACCAGCCGGCCGTTGCTGATAAAAATGGTTTGGGAGGCCCCCAGCAGGCTGGTCTTGATGTGCGCGGCGGCATTCCCCTCCGTGTGCCGGTAGTCGCCCTGCCAGGGTACTGTTTTTTCCAGTTGGTTTAAAATGTCCTGGACCACGGTGGGATCGGCGTTCTCGTTAATGGTAACGGCCGCGGTAGTGTGCGGTACAAAAAGGTAGCAAACCCCTTCCCGGATGCCCGCGTCGGCCACCAACTGCTTGATCTGATCGGTAATGTCGATAAACTGCGCGCGCGTAGAAGTTTTTACCTCCAGAACATTGTAGCCGCTCATTTTCCATGCCCCCTCTTTGGATCCGCCCGGTACGGGGGATTGATTTGCCGCAAGTCTATAATGAAGCCAGCTGAAAAGCAAGCTCTACTGCCTCAACGGCGCTTTTGGCCCGGTGAACGGCAAACGGCCGCTCCCGCCCGGTCAACTCCCAGGTAAAAAGACCTACAACGGGCTTGCCCATTTTCAAGGCCAGCGCGATCTCCGAGAGGGTGCCGTAACCTCCGGAGATGGCGATGAAAACATCGGCGGCACAGGCAATAACGGCGTTGCGGGCATCGCCCAGGCCCGTGGGCAGGGCCACCGTCAGGTAAGGGTTGCCTTCCCGGCGGCTGGACCCGGGAAGAATGCCCACCACCAGCCCCCCGGCCCGCTGTGCTCCCCGGGCCGCCGCCTCCATTACGCCCCGGCGCCCCCCGCAGATGAGCACGGCCCTCCGGCGGGCTATCTCGCAACCTACTTCCTCGGCCAGCCGGGCCTCCTCTTCCGTGCATTCCCCCGCACCGATAACCCCTATGTAAAGTAAACCCTTTGAAATATTAAAAGAATTCTTCATGCTCTT
>JBFLZY010000168.1:0-3388 GCA_040755975.1 Bacillota bacterium
GACGAGATTACGGACCTCCCTTTGAGCCTGCAGGTTAAGTTACTGCAGGTCATCCAGGAGAAAAAGTTAATTCGCGTCGGGGGAAACAAGTACGTCGACGTGGACATCCGCTTCGTCGCCGCCACGAACCGGGACATTCAGCGCATGGTGGCCGAAGGATCTTTTCGCGAAGACCTGTACTACCGCCTCAACGTGATCCCGGTCATCATCCCGCCGCTGCGCTACCGGCAGGAGGATATTCCCGCGCTCATCGAGCATTTTTTAGGCCAGCTGAACGCCAGGTACGAAACGGGCAAGAAATTTTCTGCCGAAGCCCTGGAAATCTTAAAAAACTACCACTGGCCGGGTAACGTCCGGGAGCTGGAGAACCTGGTGGAAAGGCTTTTGGTTACCACAGAGGGGAGCGAGATCGGCGTCGGCCACCTGCCGGAATACATCTTCGAAGGAAAAAGCCGCTCCCCCAACCGGGTTTACGTACTGGATATCTGTCCCTTGAAAGATGCCATGGAGGAACTGGAAAAGCAGCTGGTCGCCATGGCCTACGCCCGCCTGAAAAACACCTACAAAGTCGCCGACGCGCTGGCCATCAACCAGTCCACGGTGGTGCGGAAAATCCAGAAGTACCAGCTGGCCCCCTCCTCCGACCGGCGGCGGGGAAAGCGGGCAAAAGAAAAAAATAATGGGAAAAAGATTTAATCATTCACAAATACTTGCGCATGTGGGCCAGGGCCGCCTTTTCCAGCCGGGATACCTGCGCCTGGGAAATGCCGATTTCCTCGGCCACCTCCATCTGGGTCTTCCCTTCGTAAAAACGCAAAGTGAGGATGAGCTTTTCCCGTTCGCTCAACTTGTTCAGGGCGTCTTTAATGGCGATGTCTTCCAGCCAGCGCTGGTCGTGGTTCTTTTCGTCGCTGACCTGGTCCATGACAAAAATGGGGTCACCGCCGTCGTGGTAAATGGGCTCAAACAAAGAAACGGGGTCCTGGATGGCGTCCAGGGCAAAAACAATTTCTTCCCGGGGAAGGTTTAATTCGTTGGCGATTTCATTAACGGACGGCTCCCGGGAATACTTATTAATGAGGTTCTCCCTTACCTGGAGAGCTTTATAGGCCATATCCCTTAGTGAGCGGCTGACGCGCAAGGGGTTGTTGTCGCGCAGGTGGCGGCGGATTTCACCGATGATCATGGGGACGGCGTAGGTGGAAAACTTTACGTTTTGCGCGAGGTCGAAGTTATCGATGGCCTTAATGAGGCCGATGCAGCCGACCTGAAACAGGTCGTCCACGTACTCGCCGCGGTTGGCGAAGCGCTGGATGACGCTTAAAACCAGGCGCAAATTGCCGTTGATTAATTGTGTCCGGGCAGAGGTATCGCCGTTTTTCAGGGCCTGGAAGAGTTTGCGCATTTGCGCGTTGGTCAGGACGGGGAGCTTTGATGTGTTGACGCCGCAAATCTCCACCTTGTTGACCAGCACGGAATTACCCCCACCTTCCTTGATGCGCCTGCCGTAGTCTCATTATTACCACAGGGCAAACAGTTTATACATGGGCAGGCAGAGGGCAAAACGAAGAAAATAGTTCCGTTCCTCCCCCTGTTCTCTATTCACCTCTGTATTCTGATGTCTTTGCAATCCCCTTGTGCCTTTGTGCCTCTGTGCCTTTTTGCCTTTTAAATTTTATTCCATCCGGTGGATTTCCCTCTTCAGCCGTTTGATGATCCGCTTCTCCAGGCGGGAAATATAAGACTGGGAAATCCCCAGCAGGTCGGCCACCTCCTTTTGCGTTTTTTCCACCCCGGTCTTTAAGCCGAAACGGAGCTCCATGATCAGCCGCTCGCGTCCGCTTAATTTTTGCAGGGCAACGTAAAGGAGCTTTTTATCCACTTCCTCTTCAATATATTTGTAGGTGACGTCGTTATCCGTGCCCAGCACGTCGGACAAGAGCAACTCGTTGCCGTCCCAGTCGGTATTGAGCGGCTCGTCGAAAGATACCTCGGAACGGGTTTTGCTGTTCCGGCGCAGGTACATCAAAATTTCATTTTCAATGCACCGGGAGGCATAGGTGGCCAGCTTGATTTTTTTCGCCGGATCGAAAGTATTGACCGCCTTGATCAGGCCAATCGTGCCGATGGAAACCAGGTCCTCGATGCCCACCCCGGTGTTTTCAAACTTGCGGGCGATGTAGACCACCAGGCGCAGGTTTCTTTCGATCAGCACCGAGCGCACGGCGCCGTCCCCGGCCTCCAGCTTGTCGATTAAATAGCACTCTTCGTCGTTGGAAAGGGGCGGCGGCAGGGCTTCGCTGCTGCCGACGTAATGAATTTCCGGACAAAAGCCCAACCGCCCCAATATTTTAAGGACATAAAGGCGTAAAATTAATTTCAACCGCCATATTTTCAGCATTCCCCCAAACCCCCTCAAATCAGTCGTCGGTCGTCAGATGTCGGACGTGGGACACCGGACGGCTGAAAATAATAACCAGGCCAGTCAAGACACAACGTTACAGGGACGGAGGTCTAATTCTTTGCTTTACGCGGCTTCTAATAATGCCGGGTGGAGAAGCGCCCGGTAATTTTCCCCGGAATGCAAACGGTGCCGGTAAATCCCCACGATTACCTTTTGGACGGTGATCTTCCGGGAGCCCTGCTCTATTTCCACCACGTCGGGGCGGAGGCCGGCGAGCAGCCCGTGCTGCTGGCCCAGGGATTGAAACGGAATAACCCGAAAGCGGGCCGCCCAAGGGGTATTGGTCAAATCGGCCAGCAGCCGGGTGTAATCGAGCTGGTTTTCCTCAAAAGTTTTTTGTATTTCCGCCGGCAAAACCGCCTTCACCGCTTCGTATTCAACCACGATTACCGGATCGCCGGTTAAAGGATCAACCAGGCTGTTCCCGGTATCCACCAAAGCATCCACATCCACCCGCCGGCCGAAAAAACTGATGGCGACCTTGAAACGCCGCTGCTGCCAACGCCTCCGGAGCACCCACGCGCCCAGGCGATAAGCTGTCCAACCGAAAAGCAGGGCGAGCAAAACACCGGACCAGAAGTGGCGGCCGATGACCGCCGGGATTTCCTTCATTTCCCTGAAAAAACCGGCATTTGTGTGCAGCAGGTAGGCAAACCCCAGGACCATGCCGCCGAGCGCAAAAGAGGAAACGTAAAAGAAGCCCACGCAGGCGGCCAGGGCCCGCCAGGACAGGGGGGCGAAGGCAGCCAGCACCATCAGGACAGAAAAAAGCAATTTGCAGGGAAGACTAAACAATAAACCGGTTCCCGGCAGGAAAGTCAACAAGGAATACAGGCTGCCCAGGCCCGCGGCCAGCGCCAGCCGGAAAGCGCAAGTGCGCGCGTTGCTCAGGCGGCCCGCCGACCACAGGATAAGGTAATTCAT
>JBFLZY010000169.1:0-3375 GCA_040755975.1 Bacillota bacterium
GGCGGACGTGATCATTTACGCCGGTTCGCTGGTCAACCGGGAAGTGTTGCGTCACGCTAAAGAGACCGCCCGGATTTACGACAGCGCCGTACTTACCCTGGAAGAGATCATCGCGATCGTGGAAAAGGCGGTGGCGGAAGGGAAAATCGTTGCCCGCCTGCAGAGCGGCGATCCCGGCCTTTACGGAGCCGTCGGGGAGCAGATGGAATTGCTTGCGCAGCGGGGCATTGCTTACGAAGTCATTCCCGGCGTCAGCTCCTTTGCGGCGGCGGCCGCGCTTCTAAAACGCGAATACACACTGCCGGAGGTTTCCCAGACGGTCATTATCACCCGTCTGGCGGGGCGCACCGGCGTGCCGGAAAAAGAAGAACTTTCCGCCCTGGCCGCGCACCGGGCGAGCATGTGCATTTTTTTAAGCGTCCACCTGATTGACCGGGTGGTGGCGGAGTTAAGGAAGGGCTACCCGCCGCAAACCCCCGTGGCGGTGGTGGCGAGAGCCTCCTGGCCCGACGCGCGGGTGGTGCGCGGGACGCTGGAAAATATCGCCCAACTGGTGAAGGATGAAAAAATTGAGCGCACGGCGCTCATCCTGGTGGGCGACTTTTTGGACGCCGCAGGAAAACGCTCGCAGCTTTACGCTCAAGATTTCGCCCACGGCTACCGGGGGAAGCGGTCGTGAGAACGGCTATGCTTGCCCTCACCAGACAGGGAGCGCGCCTTTGCCTTGCTCTTTTCGAAAAGTTTTTGACCGCGGGCGAGGGGGAAAAAGACGAGGTCAGTTTGTTTCTGCCGGAAAAGTTTGCAGGGGAACTGCTCCCGGAAATAGCGGCCCGGCCGCCGCTTTCAAATATTGCGGTATCCTGCCTGAAGCAAACTTCTGGTTTAACTTGCAGTTTAACCCCCGGTTTGGGCGCCGGCCGTTTTGTTTTTGCTCCGGGCGATCCTGAAGGTCGCCATTCAGTGTACCCTGGGCGGGTTTACTTTTTTGACGGCCCTTTCCGGGAGCTGGTGGCCGCGCTTTTTCCGGAATTTGCGGGCTTTGTCTTCATTATGGCCGCGGGCATTGTGGTCCGGGTAATCGCCCCTTTGCTCCGGGATAAGCGAACCGACCCTGCAGTGGTGGTGATGGACGAAAAGGGGCGCTTTGCCGTCAGCCTGGCGTCCGGACACCTGGGCGGGGCCAACGAACTGGCTAGAAAGGTGGCTGCCTTGGGCGGGGCGCAGGCGGTGATTACCACGGCTACGGATCTGCAACAAACCTTGGCCGTGGATCTGCTGGCGAAGGAACGGGGTATGGTGTGCGAGCCCTTTGCCAACGTGAAAAAAATTAACGCGGCCCTGGCCAACGGCGAAAAGGTGGTTATTTTTGCGGAACGGGCGCTTCCCGGCGTTAAACCCGCCGGAAACGTCGCCCTTTTCCCGCTGGAGCGCGCCGGTGCGTTTTTCTCTGCTTGCCGACCGGGAGGGGGGGTTGGGGCAGGCCGCTCCCCGGAGAACTTGTCTTTTTTGCAGGAGCCGAGGGAAAGACCGGCCGCCGTGGTTTTAATAACCAATAAAATCCTGGACGTTTCTCCCCTTGGAGACCTTCCTTACGTGTTTTTACGGCCGAAAAATCTGGTGGCCGGGGTGGGGTGCAAGAAGGGGGTTAAACCGGAGGAGGTTACCGAAGCGCTTTATTTTGCCCTGGCTGGCGCGCGCCTGGCCCCGGCCAGCGTGAGGGCGCTGGCCAGCATAAGTTTAAAGCAAAACGAGCCGGGTTTGCTGGAGGCCGCGCGGCGGCTGGGTGTGGAAGTTAAATTTTTTGACGTTGCGGAAATTGAGAACTGCGCCGGGAGATTCCGGGAGTCGGTTTACGTGAAAAAGATAACGGGAGTTGGTGCCGTATGCGAACCGGCGGCCTGGCTGGCGGCGGGGAAGCCCGCCCGGCTGGTTGTGACGAAAACGGTTTACAACCGGGTGACGGTGGCCGTCGCGGCGGAAAATTAACGGTGGTCGGAATCGGGCCGGGAAGCCGGGACCAGATCACCCCGCGGGCCGAGCGGGCGATCCGGGATGCCCAGGCGGTCGTGGGCTACGATACCTACCTGGATTTGCTGGGTGATTTAATCCGGGACAAAGAAATTCACCGTTCGCAAATGCGCGAGGAAATCGAACGCTGCCGGCTGGCGGTGGGGCTGGCTTTAACCGGGAAGCGCGTGGCGGTGGTTTCCAGCGGTGATCCCGGAGTTTACGGAATGGCCGGACCGATCCTGGAAGTCCTGGGCGAAAGAGGGCTGGCGGTGGAAATTATCCCCGGCGTGACCGCGGCCACCGCCGCCGCGGCGGCGCTGGGCGCGCCTTTAAATCACGATTTTGCGGTGATCAGCTTAAGCGATTTGCTTACCCCCTGGCCGGTGATTGAAAAGCGTCTGGCCGCGGCCGCGACCGGCGACTTTGTTACGGTTCTCTACAACCCCCAAAGCAAAAAAAGGCGGGAGCAAATCGTCAGGGCCAGGGAGATCTTTTTAAAATGCCGGAAGGAAACCACGCCCGTGGGGATCGTGAAAAACGTGAGCCGGGAGAGCCAAGAAGTGGTCATCACCAACCTGCGGAAAATGTGTGAGCACCCGGTGGACATGTTGACCACCGTCATTATCGGCAACTCGCAGACTTTTGTCCTGTCTTCCTATATGATTACCCCGCGGGGGTATCGCCTATGATCCTGCTGCTGGCCGGGACTGCCGACGGAAGGGAGATTTTTTCTCTTTTGAAGGAAAAGGGGTATCCGGTGGTGGCGACGGTGACCACCGCTTACGGGGCACAGGCTTTGGCGGGCGGGCGGACGGCGGGCGCGCGAGCGCCGGCCGGCGGTGCGAATGGCGCGGATGGTGCGGACGGCGCCGGCGGTGCGGTTTTCAGCCGCGCCCTCGGTGCCGCGGAAATGGCGGCTTTCATCAGAGAGAAAAAAATCAACGCCGTGGTGGACGCCAGCCATCCTTTTGCCGTGCGGGCATCCGCCAACGCCCGCCGGGCCTGCAAGGCGGCCGGCGTCCCGTACGTCCGCTACGAACGGCCGATGGCGAATTTGCCGGAAGACCCGCTCATTCACGCTGTCCGGGATTTTTCCCGGGCCGCCAAAAAGGCCGTATCTTTTGGCGAACCAATCTTTTTAACGACGGGAAGCAAAACTTTGCCTGTATTTGTGGCCGAGGCGAAGCGGGCCGGCAAGAGGGTGGTGGCCCGGGTTTTGCCCGCTCCGGACGTGCTGGCCGGATGCCTTGCGCTGGGCCTCCAACCGGCGGACCTCATTGCCCTGCAGGGGCCCTTCAGTTACGAGTTTAACCGGGCCTTGCTGCGCGAATACCGGGCGGCGGTGCTGGTGACCAAGGAAAGCGG
>JBFLZY010000170.1:0-3313 GCA_040755975.1 Bacillota bacterium
GGGGCCTGCATGCCGCCCAGAACTTTCCCGATTAATACTTCCCGGGAGGGGAGATCGGCCAACCGGCGGATTTCCTTTTCCTGAATCGCCTTCCCTTCTAAAATCCCGCCCTTGATTTCTAACTGCTTGAAATCGCGCATAAACTCAGTAAGGATTTTGACCGGGGCCACCGGGTCCGCAAAGCCGAAGGCGATCGCCGTAGGCCCTTCCAGGTAAACATCCAGGCCCTGCAAGCCTGCCTCCCGGGCGGCAAGTTTCGCCAGCGTATTCTTGGCCACTTTCAACTCGCTTCCGGAATCCCGCAAACGGCGGCGTAAGACGGTCACCGCCGCCACATCCAGCCCGCGGTAGTCGGTCAGCACGGCTACCGTACTGGCCTGGAACTTTTCTTTTAGTTCCGCGAGCACTTTTTGCTTTTCTTCCTTCGTGGGCACGCTCTTAAAAACACCCCCCTTCCCGAAAAACACCAAATCCAAAATTAAACGGGCCTTTCGCCGGATCAACCGAAAGGCCCGCTTTGTCAGCTTGAGGAGCAAAGTAAGAGAAGCCCAAAATCTGCTCCTCACCGCTCATTTGGCACATCTCGTCAGGCCTCGGTTGGCGGCGTTTCGCCATTAAGCCGGCATGGCGCCAACTGTCTGCAGCACTTATCGTTTATATTTCTATATTTCAGGCGGAAACCTTCTGGGCGTTTACTTTAATTCCGGGGCCCATCGTGGAGCAAACGTAAACGCCCCGGATGTACTGCCCCTTGGCTCCGGCCGGTTTAACGCGGATCAATTGCTCCACTAAAGTACGCAAATTTTCGACCAGTTTCCCGGTATCAAAGGACACCTTGCCAATGGGGGCGTGAATAATCCCGGCCTTGTCCACGCGGTATTCGATTTTCCCCGCCTTGACTTCCTTCACGGCCTGCGCCACGTCAAAGGTGACGGTGCCGGTCTTGGGGTTGGGCATAAGGCCGCGCGGGCCCAGTATTTTTCCCAGCCGGCCGACCATCCCCATCATATCCGGGGTGGCGATGGCCACCTCGAAGCCCAGCCAGCCTTCGTTTTGAATTTTGGCGATCATATCCTCCGCGCCCACAAAATCGGCGCCGGCTTCCTCCGCTTCTTTAGCCTTGTCGCCCCTGGCAAAGACGAGCACTGTCCTGGTTTTGCCCGTCCCGTGCGGAAGCACCACCGCTCCGCGCACCTGCTGGTCGGCGTGGCGCGGGTCTACCCCCAGCTTGACGACCGCCTCGACGGTCTCGTCAAACCTGGCCGTAGCCAGCTTTTTAACCAAGGCCAGGGCTTCTTCCGGGTCATAAGTAGCGGTTTGATTAATTTGCTTGCAGGCTTCCTGATATTTTTTACCCCTTCTAGGCATAATTTCACCCCTCAACTACTTCAATGCCCATGCTCCGGGCGGTGCCTTTAACCATGCGGATCGCGGCTTCCAGCGAACCGGCGTTGAGATCCTGCATTTTCGTCTCGGCAATTTCTTTAACCTTGGAAAGCGGCACCCGCGCCACCTTCTTCTTGTTGGGTTCGCCCGAGCCTTTTTCTATGCCGGCCGCTTTTTTCAGCAGCACCGACGCCGGCGGCGTCTTGCAAACGAAGGTAAAGCTTCTATCCTCGTAAACGGTGATCTCCACCGGAACAATCAAACCTGCCTGCGCGGCGGTACGTTCGTTATATTCTTTGACAAACGCCATGATATTCACCCCGTGCTGACCCAGGGCCGGGCCTACGGGCGGGGCGGGCGTAGCTTTACCGGCGGGAACCTGCAATTTTACTACCGCCACAACCTTTTTCTTCTTCGCCATCTCTTTCCACCCCCTCGTGCCAACCATCAACTAATTACAACAGCCATCAACTTATTATATTGATTTTATAGCTATTTTCAACTTATTTTTTCCACCTGGGCAAAATCCAATTCCACCGGGGTTTCCCGGCCAAACATGGAAATCCTTACTTTCAGCTTGCCTTTTTCCGGGTGAACCTCTTCAATCACGCCCACAAAATTTTCAAAGGGGCCCGACCTGACCCGCACATGCTCACCGACGGCCAGATCCAGGCGGGTTCTGGGCTCTTCCACGCCCATCTGGCGCATAATCAAATAAGCCTCTTCGTCGGTCAGCGGGATGGGTTTCGACCCGGAACCCACAAAGCCCGTTACGCCGGGCGTATTCCGGACCACGTACCAGGAGTCATCGCTCAGGATCATTTCCACAAGGACGTAACCAGGAAAGATTTTTCTTTTGCTGACCCGTTTTTTCCCGTCCTTTATTTCCAGTTCGTCTTCCATGGGGACGACGATCCGGAAAATCTTGTCTTCCATGTTCATCGACTCAATGCGTCTTTCCAGGTTGGCCTTGACTTTGTTTTCGTATCCCGAGTAAGTGTGAATGACATACCAGTTCTTCGTACTCATGGAAAGAGGCCTGCTTTTTAAGGCCCCCCACCTCCTCCCGGCACCTTGCCTCCCGGCTCCTTGCCCTCCCGTACCTTAACCTACATTAAAATGAGCTGCAGGAGCCGGCTGAGCAGCGAATCAAATATCCAGATAATGATTCCGATAATGACTACGGAGACCAGAACGACCCCGGTATAAATGAAAACTTCCCGGCGGGTGGGCCAGTGCACTTTTTTTAACTCGTTATAAACAGATTTAAAGTATTTTTTGGCTTCTTCCAGGCGGTTGATTTTTTCTTTTTTGGCCGTCGGCCTTGCCGGCGGCCGGCGGTCAATCCTGGGAACCGGTTTTTTTGCATCGGCGTCATGCTTCTTCAGCCGGGAATCCGTCCCGGCGATAAACTCTTTTGCCTTCGCCACTGGCGGCCACATCCTTAAATAATTTTATCTCGTCTCTTTATGCACGGTGTGCGTATGGCAGAATTTACAGTACTTCTTCATTTCAATTCTTCCCGGGTCGTTCTTCTTATTCTTCGTCGTTGTATAATTCCGGCGCTTGCACTCGCTGCAGGCCAACGTAACCGTCACGCGCATCTTTCGCTCACCCTCTCAAATCAACCGCTTGCCTTGCCGCTTACTGTCCCGGTTTTTAACCTTCACTACTTTACCATAAGCCATTTCTGATGTCAATAGCGGCAAAAGCCGGTCAAATACAAGCAGATTAACCATATAAAAACCGCAAGCGGCCAGGGCCCTTGCGGTTCGAGTTGCCGTTTACTCCACAATCGACGTAACCACCCCGGCGCCCACCGTCCGGCCGCCTTCGCGGATGGCGAAGCGCAGTCCCTCTTCGATGGCGATGGGGGTGATCAGCTTGATGGTCAGGCGGATGTTGTCGCCCGGCATGACCATTTCCA
>JBFLZY010000171.1:0-3292 GCA_040755975.1 Bacillota bacterium
GCAGCCAGGTAGACATTTTTCAAGGGAACGCCCTTTTCCCGGGCAAGCCGGCGGCAGTCCTCGTATTCCGGGCTGATTTGGCGCCCCGGCCCGTCGCCTGCGGCGGCAATTTTCACGCGCACTTCTCCGTAACCAGTTTCCACGCTAATCTGCTGCCGGGGCAAGCAATGCCGTTTTTCCCGCCGCGCCCGTACGCCCAGGGTGGTGGTTTCCGCAAAAATGATTTGCCGGAATTCGTTTTCTTTTTCCGGAGGACAAAGCACGGTGAGCAAACTCCCCGGACGCCCCTTTTTCATGATGACGGGCGTGATCCAGGCGTCCAGGGCGCCCGCGGCCAGCAGCTTTTCCGCTGCATAAGCCAGAATTTCCGGATTCAAATCGTCAATGGTGGTCTGAAGCACGGAGATCTCCTGTTCAAAGCCGGGTGATTGGTTTTTATTTTTGTCCGGGTCCTTTTCCTCCGAAAGTTCTTCCAGTTCTTCGCCGATGAAAACCCGCAGAAAATTCGGGATCCCGTAATCGTTGCTCCCCAGTCCGTAACCGGTTTGCTCAATCCGCATGGCCGGCGCCGGGCCAAAATCTTCGGCCAGGGCCGCCGCAATGGCCGCCCCCGTGGGCGTAACCAGTTCTCCCTCTACCTGAACGGGGCGCAAGGGGATGCCTTTAAGCAGTTCCGCGGTGGCCGGCGCCGGAACGGGAAGCGGACCGTGGGCCGTGCGGATGCAGCCGTAACCAGTGGGAAGAGGCGAACAATAAACCTTTTCAATGCCGGCCTCGTGCAGGGCGATGACCGTTCCCACGATGTCGACGATCGAGTCCACCGCGCCTATTTCGTGAAAATGCACTTTCTCCGGAGGTGTTCCGTGCACCTTTCCTTCCGCCCGGGCCAGTTTTTCAAAAATGACCAGGGAATATTGCTTAATCCTTGGAGCAAGCTCGCTGCCGGCAATGAGCCTCGCAATATCTTCCCAGGTCCGGCAGGGCTGGCTGTGCTGCCGGGTAAGTTCCACCAGAAACCTCGTTCCGGTAAAGCCGTGCGTTTGATCCCGGCAAGCCTTCAAGGAATACCCTTCTAACCCTAATCGTTTTAATTGTTCCGCAACAGAAGCCAGGGGAACACCAGCGTCAATTAAGGCGCCCAGAACCATGTCCCCGCTGATCCCCCCGAAACAGTCCAGGTAGAGTACTTTCACAGGACGCACTCCCATTAACAGGAATCAAATGGATTAGGCCGCCATGCCGCTTTTCATCGCAGCGACATCGGAAAACGAAAATCGGCGGCTCGCCGTTCGATTTGCCGGGAGTTCTTCAGCAACGGCGAACGAACGGCGGGCGAAAGCCTGTTTTCAGTGCAGGTATTGAGGGTCAGGGTCCTTGAAATGGATGGATCAACCTGTTGATCGCCGTGGCCAGGGCGGCGGCTCCGAACCCGTTATCGATGTTGACCACACCTACGCCTGCGGCACAGCTGTTGAGCATTCCCAAAAGAGCGGCCAGACCGCCGAAACTCGCTCCGTAACCGACACTCGTCGGCACGGCAATCACCGGCCGGTCGGTTAATCCGCCCACCACGCCGGGCAGGGCTCCTTCCATGCCGGCAACCACAATAACCACAGCCGCCCGACGGATCAGGTCCTGGTGATCCAGCAAGCGGTGCAGGCCGGCAACGCCTACGTCAAACAGGGTCTCCACGGAATTGCCCATGGCCCGGGCGCAAACAACCGCTTCTTCGGCTACGGGGAGATCCGCCGTCCCGGCGCTGATGACCAACACCTTACCGGGAAACGCAGGTTTATCCGGCATGCCGGAGACCAGACAGCGGGCAGCCGGGTAATATTGAACGTCCGGGCAAAGCTCGCGTACAGCCAGGTAGGCCCGCTTGCTTGCCCTGGTGCCCAAAACCGTCCGGTGGACGCCGGCCAGCCGTTGAAAAATTTCGGCTACCTGCTCCGGCTTTTTTCCGGCGCAAAAAATTACCTCCGGAAACCCGCAGCGGATGCTCCGGTGGTGGTCTATCTTGGCAAAACCCAGGTCCTGGTAGGGAAGATTTTTCAATTCCGCAAGGACCTCGTCAACGCTGATCTCCCTTTGCACAAGGCTGTTTAACAAATCTTTAAGCCTTTGTTGGTCCATTTCTTTCCTGCCCTCTCCTCGCCAGAAGATCGTTTAAACTGCCGCTCCGCAAACCGGCCAAATCCACGCTCACGTAAAGGAACCCGAGCAGCTTTAAAGCTTGATCAATCTCCTCCCGGAGAAACGGATCGTTGAGCCGGCCGATTTGCTCAGGCGGCAGTTCCAGACGGGCCACCGGTCCGTGGTGGCGGACGCGCGCCGGAGAAAAACCGCGTTCGGCAAGAAACTCTTCGGCACGGGCGATTTGTTGCAGTTTTTCCCCGGTAATTAATTCTCCGTAAGGAATCCGGGTGGCCAGGCAGGGCTGGGCCGGCTGGTTCCAGTTGGGCAGGCCCAGTTCCCGGGCCAGGCGGCGGATCTCCTCCTTTGTCAGGCCGGCTTCCAGCAAAGGGCTGCGCACGCCCATCTCCCGGGCGGCCCGCAGGCCCGGGCGAAAATCGCCGGCGTCGTCGGCGTTGGCCCCGTCCAGGACAACTCCGCATCCCGCTTCCCGGCCCAATTCACCCATGGCCGCGTAGACATGACGCTTACAAAGATAACAGCGCTCGGGGGGGTTCTGCCGGAATTCGGGATCAGCCAGCGCATTCCCGGTTATCGTAACGTGCCGCACGCCCAGCAAAGCGGCCAGCCGCTTCGCCCGGTCCAGTTCTCCGGGCACAGCCAGGGACGAATCGACGGTCGCAGCGACCACGCGGGCGCCCAGTACGTCCGCGGCCACTTTTAAAACCAGCGTGCTGTCCACGCCCCCCGAAAAAGCCACCACCGCACCGTCAAAAGCAAAAGTGATGTTCCGGACGCGCGCCATCTTTTCGAGCACCGCTTTCACCGCCCCTGCCCTTTTTTAATACCATCATTTTATTCCGTCCCGCCCGGCCCGTCAAGAAAGGCTTTGCTGCTGCTTTCCACTTTTTGCTTTTCAACGCCTTGACGGGCGGTCAAAATTTATCCTATATTATAGCTATGGCCGGGAGAAAGAAAGTGCGCGGCAAAGCCGAGAAGAATCAAGAATAAAGCTTTGTGCCTAATCTTTAATTTAAGAACGAGGTGCTTGTTTGCAATGAGACTGGAATTCAAAGCGGAACTGCGCCGGCGCCTGGGAAACGTGGCGCTCGGGAAAGAACCCGCCGACCTGATCATCAAAGGAGCCAGGCTGTTAAAC
>JBFLZY010000172.1:0-3284 GCA_040755975.1 Bacillota bacterium
TGGGGAAAGATGGTTGACCGGCGGGACCACGTTTTGATTACGCGCTTTTCGCCTTTGGCGTTCATTTCTTCGATTTTTTTCAAGAGCTTTTCGTCGCAGTACGGTCCCTTTTTTAATGAACGGCCCACTCCGTCATGCGCCCCCTTTCGCAATCAAAAATTTCCTTTCTACGCCCTTCGCTTGATAATCAGGCGATCGCCGGGCTTTTTCTTGCGCGTCCGGGCGCCCAGCGCCGGTTTGCCCCAGGGCGTAACGGGGTTGCGGCCGATGGGTGATTTGCCTTCCCCGCCGCCGTGCGGGTGATCGACAGGGTTCATCACCACGCCGCGGGTGGTCGGCCGGATGCCCAGCCAGCGGGCCCGGCCGGCTTTACCGATGGTAATGTTCTCGTGCTCGACGTTGCCCACCTGGCCGATGGTCGCCCGGCAGTCCTCCAGAACCAGGCGCATTTCTCCCGAGGGCATCCGCAAGGTTACGTACCGGCCTTCTTTGGCCATTACCTGGGCGGCTCCGCCGGCCGAACGAACCAGTTGCCCGCCGGCGCCGGGGTACAGTTCGATATTATGCACCAGCGTGCCCAGCGGGATATTTTTTAAGGGCAGCGCGTTGCCCGTCTTGATGTCGGCAGCCGGCCCCGAAACCACGGTCATGCCCACTTCCAGGCCGAGCGGGGCGATAATGTAACGCTTTTCGCCGTCGGCATAGTGCAGCAGGGCAATCCTGGCTGCCCTGTTCGGGTCGTATTCGATGGCGGCGACTTTCGCCGGAACGCCGTCTTTGTTGCGCTTAAAATCAATGATCCGGTACATCCGCTTGTGCCCGCCGCCGCGGTGGCGGACGGTGATCTTCCCCCGGAAATTGCGCCCGCCGGTCTTTTTCAGGGGCCTCAGCAGGGATTTTTCGGGTTTATCCCTGGTTATCTCTTCAAAAGTCGAGACGGTAACGAATCTCCGCCCCGGAGAAGTCGGTTTGAACTCTTTTACCGCCATTATTTGCCACCTCCTTCGCTAACTCTCAAAGACTTCGATTTTATCTCCCGGCCGCAAAGTAACGATCGCCTTCTTGTAATCGGGTTTATAACCGGCAATTCCCCTGACCCTTCTGGGCTTGCCTTGCACATTTAACGTGTTGACCTTCAACACTTTTACCTTAAAAAGTTCCTCAACGGCCTTTTTAATTTCCACCTTGTTGGCTTCCGGAGCGACGATGAAGGTATATTTATTTTGCCCGGCCAGGGAATAGCTCTTTTCGGTAATTACCGGCCTGACGATAATGTCCCGGGGATTTTTCACCGTCCAAGCACCTCCTCACCTCTAACCTCTGACCTCTAATTCAGCCAGGGCGTCTTTGGTGATCAAAAGCGTGTCGTAAGCCAATAGATCGTAGGTGGTCAGGCCCTCCACGGTAACCGTTTTCACCCCGGGGAGATTGCGTGCCGACTTAAAGGCATTTTCATCCCTGACGGCCGTTACCAGCAGCACCGGGCCCGCGATTCCTAAATTAGCCATGATCCGGCGCATTTCCTTTGTCCGCGGGGCGGCCAGTTTTAACTCGTCCAGGACCACCAGCCTGCCCCCCGCGAGCTTGGCGGAAAGGGCCGAGCGCAGGGCCAGCCGGCGGACTTTTTTCGGCAAAGCATAGCTGTAGTCCCGCGGGTGCGGGCCAAAAACGATGCCGCCGCCGCGCCAGATGGGCGAGCGGATGCTGCCGTGGCGCGCCCGCCCGGTGCCTTTCTGGCGCCAGGGCTTGCGCCCGCCGCCGCGCACCTCGGCGCGCGTCTTGGTATCGTGCGTGCCCCGCCGGCGGCCGGCCAGGTGTTTAACCACCGCGTCGTGCAAGACAAACTTATTGATTGGACCGAAAACGTCCTGATTTAACTCTACTTCCCCTACCTGTTCACCGTTAACGTTATACAAGGCAACCTGGGGCATGTCAGTTCATCCTTTCCTGTGTTCCCGGGCCTTGACGCTGTTCTTGATTAAAACAAGGCCGCCGCGCGGTCCCGGGACGGCCCCTTTAACGGCCAAAAGGTCTTTCTCCGGGTCCACCCGGACCACTTCCAGATTCAGGGCGGTAACTCTTTCTGTTCCGTAACGGCCCGGCAGCTTCCGGCCTTTAAAAACACGCGCCGGGCCTTTGGCGGCCAGGGCGCCGGGGCGCCGGTGATACTTGGAACCGTGGGCCATCGGGCCGCGTTTGAAACCGTGCCGCTTGATCCCCCCGGCAAAGCCGCGCCCTTTCGACGTGCCGACAACGTCTACCTTTTCTCCCGGCTGAAAAATGTCCGCTTTGATTTGCTGCCCGATTTCGTAGAAATCCGGGTTCTCCACCCTTATTTCCCTTAAAATGCGCATGGGCTTTACGCCCGCCCTGGCAAAATGACCCTTGAGGGGTTTATTCACGCGAAATTCCTTGGCTTCTTCAAAGCCCAGCTGGATGGCGGTATATCCGTTCCGCCCGGCGGTTTTTTTATCTACCACCACGCACGGGCCCGCCTTGATTACCGTAACCGGGACGGCTACCCCGGTATCGGTAAAAAGCTGCGTCATGCCCACTTTTCTGCCCAGAATACCTTTCGGCACGTGTAAACCTCCTTTTGGTCGTGGGTGGTGGGTGGTGGGGATTCTTAATTCAAGCAGCCGCGCACTCGACCGCCCCAGTTGAATCAAACACCACTTGACCCGATCTATCATCACCCACCACTAACCACTCACCACCTACAACTTAATTTCGATATCTACGCCGGCCGGCAAGTCCAGGCGCATCAGGGCGTCCACCGTCTTCGGCGTAGGGTCGAGAATATCGATCAAACGCTTGTGCGTGCGCAATTCAAACTGCTCCCGGGAATCCTTGTCTTTATGGGGAGAACGCAAAATAGTGTAAATGTTTTTTTCCGTCGGCAAGGGAATGGGGCCGGCCACGCTGGCGCCCGTTCTTTTTGCCGTTTCGACTATCTTTTGGGCCGATTGATCCAGGGACTGGTGATCAAAGGCCTTCAGCCGGATTCTGATTTTTTGACTTTTCATGGCCTACCTCCTTTGTCGGTCGTCGGTCGTCGGACGTCGGACGCCGGATAATTGCTTACGCCGGAATCGGCTGACGCACCGGGCCCACCCGGCGCTTGCCCCAGAGTACTACAAACTATTCGATAATCCCTGTAACCACCCCGGCGCCCACCGTCCGGCCGCCTTCGCGGATGGCGAAGCGCAGTCCCTCTTCGATGGCGATGGGGGTGATCAGCTTGATGGTCAGGCGGATGTTGTCGCCCGGCATGACCATTTCCA
>JBFLZY010000173.1:0-3278 GCA_040755975.1 Bacillota bacterium
AGAACAGGGCAAAGACATCATGACCTACGGGTTTCTCGGCTACCCCCTTTTGCAGGCGGCGGACATCCTCATGTACCGGGCCGACGCCGTCCCGGTAGGGGAAGATCAGCTGCCCCACCTGGAACTGTGCCGGGAAGTTGCCCGCCGCTTCAACCACCTGTACGAAAAGATCTTTCCGGAACCCCGGGCCGAACTGGCGCGGGTGGCCATGCTGCCCGGGGTGGACGGCCGGAAGATGAGCAAAAGCTACGCCAACGACATTTCCTTAACGGCTTCTTTTGACGAAATAAAAGAGCAGGTAAACGCCATGATTACCGACCCGGCGCGCATCCGCAAAAACGATCCCGGCCACCCCGAGGTGTGCGTAGTGCACAAGTACCACGACTACTACAGCGCGGACAGGATTGCCGCCATTGAAGAAGATTGCCGGGCGGGGCGCGTCGGCTGCGTGGCCTGCAAGCGCGCCCTGGCTGAAAAAATTGACGCGTTGCTGGCCCCGATTCGCGCCAGAAGGGAGAAAATTACGGAACGCTACGTTGCCGAAGTGATTGCCGAAGGCGCCCAAAAAGCGCGGCGTGAGGCGGCCGCCACCATGGCGCTGGTGCGCAAAGCGTTGAAAATGTAAAAGGAAATCTTAAAGCCCCTGGTGGAGATCATCAGGGGCTTCTTGCTCTTGTAAAAAGGAAAAGCACCGGCGCCGGACAAAGCGATCTTCTCCTTGCCCCGAACAAGCCTCCTGTGTTATAAACAAAATAATGGGCACCAATTATTGTCTCCCAACCACCAACCACTAACCACCAACGACCACTCTGGAGGTAAGTTTTTTGCAGAAAACCAAGTTAGGGGCGGCCCGCTTATCCATATTCGCCGGTGCCGTTCTCACGGCCGGCAAACTGGCGGTCGGCCTGGCCATGAATTCCATCAGCGTGGTCTCCGAGGCGGTTCATTCCGGCCTGGATCTCCTGGCGGCTTTAATTGCTTACGGAGCCGTCTGGATTTCCGGCCAGCCGGCCGACGAAAGGCATCACTACGGCCACGGGAAGTTTGAAAATGTAGCCGCGATCCTCGAAGCTTTGTTGATTATCGGCGCCGGGGTTTTAATTATTGCCCAGGCTGTGCCGAAGCTCAAAGGGGGCCACCAGATCCATTCCCTGGGGCTGGGCGCGGCCGTAATGGGGATCTCCGCAGCGGTTAATTTTGTGGTTTCCACCATGCTCATGCGCACGGCGAAAAAGACGGACTCTCCTGCCCTGGCAGCCGACGCCTGGCACCTGCGCACGGATGTTTATACGTCTTTAGGCGTTTTTGCCGGCATTCTGGCCATCCGCCTGACCGGCCTGACGATCCTTGACCCCCTCCTTGCCCTGGGGGTAACTTTGTTGATTTTTAAGGCGGCCGGCGATCTTTTGCGGGAGTCGCTGCAAAGTATTCTGGATGTGCGCCTGCCGGAAGCGGAAGAAAAGATCATTCGCGACGTGCTGACGCTTTACGCGGGCGAATTTGTCGATTTCCACAACCTGCGCACCCGCAAGGCCGGCGCCGAAAGGCACGTGGATTTGCACCTGGTCGTCCCCTGCCGGCGCCCCATTGGCCTCGTGCACGATCTTTGCGAGCGGATCGAAGAATCCCTCCAAAAGAACCTCGCCGGTGTACAGGTGCTCATCCATCCCGAGCCCTGCCAGCGACAGGACGATGACTGCCGGGTGTGTACGATCTGCATAAAGTGGCGGGGGTGCAACGAACAAAGCAATCCGTCATGCGACCGATGCCCGGAGCGAAATAAATAATAGGAGAGCACCCCTTAAAAAAGCAGCTTCCCCACGTAATAAATAATATGGATAGCAAACGCCGAATTCCTGTTTGTTGGGGGAAGGTGGTTTTTGGAGGGCTGCCCAAAGGAGTAGGACAATGCTTCCCTTTGCCGACCTGGAAAAGGAGTTGCGGAAAGCGCGCGCGGGGGACCCGGCCGCCCGCGAAAAGATTTTAGAAGAGCTGCGCCAGTTCGTGCTGCAAGTGGTTTCGCGCGTTTGCCGGAGGCGGCTGGAGTGGGGCCGGGACGACGAGTTGAGCATCGGCTTAATGGCCTTAAACGAAGCCATCGACCGCTACCGGGAAGAACGGCGGGTGCCTTTTCTGGCCTTTGCCCGCCTGCTCGTGAAAAGCCGCCTCACCGATTACTTGCGCCGGCAGGCCCGCGAGCCCGTTTTTCTGGATGGTGAAGAAGCGGCGGCGGGCGCGGAAATCGCCCGCGCCCGGGAGGAGCACTGGGCCCACGAAGCGGCGCTCGAAAGGGAAGAGGAAATAAAAGAATTTAATCGCTTGTTAAATAGTTATGGCATAAGTTTTGCGGATCTGGTGAAGTGTTCCCCGAAGCACGGCGATACGCGCCGGGCCCTTTTGCAGGCGGCCAGGCGCTTATCCGCCCACCAGGACCTGATGGGCAATTTATTGCGCACCAAAAGACTGCCTGTCCTGGAGCTGGCAAAATTAACCGGAGTTCATCCGAAGACCCTCGAGCGGGGGCGGAAATATATTATTGCCGTAGCTTTAATCTGGTACCATTGCGAGGACTTTCTCTATCTGTGCAGCTACTTAAAGCCGGCGGGGGGAGAAGAGGGAGAAAGATGAACAAAGATACCGGCATGGTGGTAGAAATAAAGGGGAAAACCTGCATTATCCTCACCCCCGGGGGAGAGTTCCGGGAAGTTGCCCTCCCTTCCGGAAATGTGCGCCTGGGGGACGAAATTACCTCTGCTGCGCCGGCAAAAATTCCGGCATGGTGGAAACCTCTTTTGGCGGCTGCCGGCGTGTTCCTTTTGCTGTGGGCCGGCTTTCTTTATTCCGGCTGGTCCAACGAGGCCGTCGCCTACGTTGGTCTGGACATTAACCCCAGTGTAGAACTGGGCCTGAACCGGCGCCAGCTGGTCTGCCAGGCCGGCAGTCTGGATGCGGAAGGGGCGGCCCTGCTGCAGAAGGCGGCCGTCCGCGGTCTGCCCCTGGAGAAGGCAATTGCGGCCCTGCTTGCCGAAGCCGTTACCGCCCGGTATCTTGACCCCGCCCGGGAAAACGTGGTTTTGACAACCGTGACGGCGGCAAAGGATGAAAAGAGGGAAATGCCCGCTGAACAGCAGATCTCCAGGTATATCGAAAATGCCTTGCGCGCGTCCGGGGCCGGGGCGGAAGTGGTGGTGGTCGAGGCGCCGCCGCAGGTGCGCCGGCAGGCTCAGGAAGCGGGGTTGTCGACCGGCAAGTACCTGCTTTACCTGCGCGGCGCGCAA
>JBFLZY010000174.1:0-3175 GCA_040755975.1 Bacillota bacterium
TGCTTGACCTGCCCGTTGACTTTGACTCTCTGGCCGCCGCCGGTTCCATGATGGGCTCCGGGGGGATGGTGGTGGTGGATGAAGATACCTGCATGGTCGACCTGGCCCGCTATTTTTTGGATTTTACCCAAAGAGAATCCTGCGGCCAGTGCATACCCTGCCGCCTGGGTACAAAGCAAATGTTCGCCATTCTCGACGATATTACGAAAGGCGCGGGAAGGCCCGGAGATATAGAGCTGCTCAGCGAACTCGGGGAAATGATTGCCAAAAGTTCGCTTTGCGGTTTGGGAAAAACTGCTCCCAACCCGGTGCTGACCACCATCCGTTACTTTAGCGAGGAATACGCGGCCCACATAAACGAGCGCCGGTGTCCGGCCGGCGTCTGTCAGATGTGAGGGAGGACAATGGAACAAATTACCCTTTTGGTCGACGGCAAGGAATTGACTGTGCGAAAGGGGCTGACCATTTTAGAAGCGGCGCTGCAAAACAACATTTATATCCCGCATTTATGCCACCACCCGGAGCTCGCCCCCGCAGGCGTCTGCCGGCTTTGCTATGTGGACGTGGCAGGGAAAGGCACCGTTCTTTCCTGCCGGCTGCCCGCCGAACAGGGGATGGCCGTAAAGACGAGGACCCCGGAGCTCGACGCCTTGCGCCGCGGCATTGTGGAGCTGCTGGTGGCCGACCACCACGAAGATTGCCGGAACTGCCCGAAGACGGGCAGGTGCGAACTGCAAAGGATTATCGCCTACCTGCGCCTGGATAGAAAGAAGGCGGGGCGGCTTAGGCCGGCCGGGGAAGAAACCGCCCGCGATACCTCCAACCCCTTCTTCGTTCTGGATCCGAACAAGTGCGTGCTTTGCGGCAGATGCGTCCGCACCTGCGGGGAGCTGATGCACATCGACGCCATCAGCATCGTTGGCCGGGGCTGCTGGAGCAGGGTGGCTCCTTTAGGCGGGGGGCCGCTTGCCCGGTCCAGTTGTGAATCCTGCGGGGAGTGCGTGGAAAGGTGTCCGGTGGGCGCCCTGTTTTACACGGAATACCGGCGGCCGAAGGAGTACGTGGCGACCGTTTGCGCGTACTGCGGCACCGGTTGCAATCTGGCGCTGGGCCTGCGGGACGGGCGAATTGTCGGCGTCCGGGGGAGCCCGTTGTGCGCCCGGGGCCGTTTTGGGTGGCGTTACGTTTACGCGCCGGACAGGTTGACTGCTCCGGCAGTGAAAAAGAACGGGGAGTTCCGGGAAACTTCCTGGGAGGAGGCTGTTCGGCTGGTCGCCGGGAAGCTGTCGCAATACAAGGGCGAGGAGTTTGCCCTGGTTGTAACAGCCAGAGTTACCAACGAAGAAGCCTACCTCATCCAGAAATTCGCCCGCAAGGTGATGGGCACGAACAATATCGACAACACGGCCCGCCTGACCCTGGGGGACAGTTTACCGGCCCTTTGGGAAGCCACGGGCGCCGGCGCGGCCACCAACTCCTTTGCCCAGATTGAAAATGCGGCGGGCATCTTGCTGGCCGGGGCCAATCTGGCCAGAACCAGCCCGCTGGTCGCCCGGAAGGTGAAAAAGGCGGCCGCCCGGGGAAGTAAGCTTATTGTGATCGATCCCGTGGAGAACGACCTTTACCGTTATGCTCATCTCTGGCTCAAACCTTACCCGGGAACGGATCTGGCCTTGCTGATGGGCATGGCCGGGGTGATTGTCGAAGAAGGTTTGCTGGATGCCGGGTTTATTGAAGACAAATGCACAAACTTTGCGGAGTTTCGGGAGTCCCTGGCCGATTTCCCGCCGGGGAGAGTAGAAAGAATTACCGGCGTCCCCCGGGAAATGATCGCGGAAGCGGCCAGGGTTTTCGCCGCCGCCAAACCGGCAAGCATTTTGTGGTCTACGGGCATTACCCGGTACGCTAACGGCCGGGATGCCGTCCAGGCCCTGATCGACCTGGCCCTGTTGACCGGCAACGTGGGCAGGGCGTCTGCGGGCCTCTACCCCCTTGGGGAGCAGAATAATGCCCAGGGTGTTAGCGACATGGGTTGCCTGCCCGGTTTTTACCCCGGATATCACCCGGTGGCCGACGAGGAAGCCAGGAAAAGGCTCGAAACCGCCTGGCGGGCAGATTTAAATCACGAGGCAGGTTTTTCCCTGGCCAATCTGGGGGAGGCCATCCTGGAGGGCAAAGTGAAGTGCTTATACGTCATCGGCGCCAACCCGGCCAGAGATCTGCCCGACACCCGGAAGATCCGGGAATGCCTGGGAAAGGTCGAATTTCTTGTTGTCCAGGACTTGTTCTGGAGCGAGACGGCGGATTATGCCGACGTAGTTCTGCCGGCGGCGAGTTTTGCCGAGAAAGAAGGCACTTTTACCAGCGCCGACCGGCGGGTGCAGAAAGTCCGGCAGGCAATCAACCCGGTTGGCCAGTCGCTCCCGGACGGGGAGATTGTTTCTAGAATTGCCCGGCAGATGGGCGCGGCCGATTTTTATTATCATCCTGCTGAAGTCATGGCCGAGATCGCTTCCCTTGTCTCCATTTATCAGGGTGTTTCTACCGGGTGTCTGGAAAAAGGCGCCTTCGTCTGGCCGGGGGGAAAATCCCTTCTTCACCAGGACGCCTTCCTTACTCCCGGGGGAAAGGGGAAATTTACCCCTTTGGAATACAGGGGCCCCTTAGAACAGCCCGATCTTGAATACCCGTTGATTTTGACCACCAGGAGAAACGCTCTCTACTCCGGCGCGTGCGCCCACCGGGTGGCCGGGCTGGCGAGCCTGGCGCCGGCGGAATACCTGGAGGTAAATCCTAAGGACGCCGCTGATTTTGAAATCGGTGACGGAGAGGAGATCCAGGTCGTCTCCAGACGCGGGGAAATCGAAATTCCCGCCCGGATCACGGAGGATGTGCCACCCGGCGTGGTTGTGCTGGGTTATAACTCGCCGCGCAGCTCATTTCACCTGCTCACCGGGGCGGAAGGGAATACCTGCGCCGTGCAATTGCGCAAAAAATAAGGCCGCGCATGGCGCCTGAGTTAACAATTTCCTGAGCAGCTAATTAAATAAGCTGAGGGATCCCCAGTTCTAAAGAAGAGGAAGGGCGAGAAACTGAGAGAGAAAAGAAGGAAAATAAGGATCCCCCCACTAATTTAAATTTAAACACCAATTCCAGCCGGGGGGATCCTTTGAAG
>JBFLZY010000175.1:0-3139 GCA_040755975.1 Bacillota bacterium
AAACCGCTTCCGCCGGTGATGGTGATGCTCTGTTCCTTCCCGGTGCCCAGGTCTTTGGCGGAAACGTGCACGATGCCGTTGACGTCGATGTCGAACTTCACTTCGATCTGCGGCACGCCGCGCGGGGCCGGGGGGATGCCCGTCAGCTGGAACCGGCCCAGGGTTTTGTTGTCCGCCGCCATCGGCCGCTCGCCCTGGAGCACGTGGATTTCCACCGTGGTCTGCCCGTCGGCCGCCGTAGAAAAGATCTGGCTTTTGGACGTGGGAATGGTGGTGTTGCGTTCGATCAATTTGGTAAACACGCCGCCCAGGGTTTCAATGCCCAGGGATAACGGGGTGACGTCCAAAAGGAGAACGTCTTTGACTTCCCCGGCCAGCACACCGGCCTGGATGGCCGCCCCGATGGCCACGCACTCGTCGGGGTTGATTCCTTTGTACGGCTCCTTGCCCAGGTAGCGGCGTACGGCCTCCTGGACGGCCGGCATCCTGGTGGCGCCGCCCACCAGCAGGACCTTGTGGATGTCCTTAGGCTCCAGTCCGGCATCGGCCAGCGCCTGCCGGGTAGGACCCATGGTTTTTTCGATCAGGTCGGCGGTCATCTCTTCAAACTTCGCCCTGGTCAGGTTCATGTCCAGATGCTTGGGCCCCTGCGCATCGGCGGTGATAAAGGGAAGGTTGATGTTGGTCGTGGCCAGCGTGCTGAGCTCAATTTTCGCCTTCTCGGCGGCCTCTTTCAAACGCTGCATGGCCATCCGGTCGTTGCGCAGGTCGATGCCGGTTTCCTTCTTGAATTCCGTGACCAGCCAGTCGATGATGCGCTGGTCGAAGTCGTCGCCGCCCAGGCGGTTGTTCCCGCTGGTGGCTTTTACCTCAAAGACGCCGTCCCCCAGTTCCAGGATCGAGACGTCAAAAGTTCCGCCGCCCAGGTCAAAAACCAGAATGGTCTGGTCCTCTTCTTTATCCAGGCCGTAAGCCAGGGCCGCCGCCGTGGGCTCGTTGATGATGCGCAACACGTCCAGCCCGGCGATCTTTCCGGCGTCCTTGGTGGCCTGCCGCTGGGAATCGGTAAAGTAGGCGGGGACGGTAATCACCGCCTTTTCTATTTTTTCCCCCAGGTAGCTTTCGGCGTCGGTCTTTAATTTTTGCAAAATCATCGCCGAGATTTCCTGAGGAGTATATTCCTTGCCGTCTATATTTACTTTGTAATTTGAACCCATCTGCCTTTTAATGGAAGTGACGGTGCGCTCGGGGTTGCTGACGGCCTGGCGTTTGGCCACCTGGCCCACCAGGCGCTCGCCTGTTTTAGAAAAACCCACCACAGAAGGAGTGGTGCGGCCGCCTTCCGCGTTGGGGATAACCACGGCTTCGCCGCCTTCCATTACAGCCACGCAAGAGTTCGTTGTGCCCAGATCAATACCGATAACTTTAGCCATCTACTTCCTCACCCTCCTGAACTTCGTTTTGCTTCACGCGCGCTACAACGACCATGGCCGGTCGAATTATTTTATCTTTAAGACAATAGCCCTTCCGGAACTCTTTTAAGATTATATTATCCGCACTTTCTTCGTTTGTTTCTTCCCAGGCGACAGCTTCGTGCCGGCAGGGATCGAACTTTTCCCCCACCGCGGGAACCGCTGTCAGCCCCTGGCTTTTCAGCAAATCGGCGAACTGGCGGTAAATCATCTCCACGCCTTCGTAAAAACCGCTTGGATTCTCCCGCCCGGCGGCCAGCGCCCGTTCAAAGTTGTCCACCACCGGAAGCAATTCAGTGATCAATTGCTCGGCGGCAAACTTGCCAAATTCTTCTCTCTCCCTTGCGGAACGCTTCCGGTAATTTTCAAAATCCGCCTGGAGCCTGACCAGGCGGTTCCAGTATTCCTGGGCGCGGGTTTCGGCCTCGGCCAAACGGCCTTCCAGTTCGGCAACCCTGGCCGCCAATTCTTCAACTTGCCTGGCGGCTGGCTTTTCTCCTTCAACCGACTGCGCTTTTTGTTCTTCTCCCGGAATGTCCGGAGAAACTTGCCGGGAAGTTTCCTCCGAACCAGCCTCCTGCTGGACGAGACCCGGTTGATTGTCCTGCGGCTGCGCGCCGGTGTTATTTTCCGTCTGAGTCTCCGGATTTAATTCTTTTTTATTCAAGCGATCATCCACCTGCTTCACCTCACAACAGTTCCTATAATCTGGCCAGGCTTCGTATACTCTTTTTTTCATGCGCTGCTTGTTTTTGCTTGCCGCCATTTTTTGTGCTCTATCTAGATTCTAAACTTTGTGCCTTTTGTACCTCTGTTCCTTTGTGCCTATCATGAAAATTATCCTTCGCCCGCCGTTCGTTTGCCGTCGCTCCGATGCTCCAGGCTGACGAAACATCGGCTTGGTTCGGAGCGAACCAGGCAGCGCTGCAAAATGCGCGCGGTACTTTGGTTTTCTTGCCCCGGCAAGCTCTATGACGTCTACTAACGGTTATCAATCATCATATTATCTGCGCGTTTCGCGCTGCCGGTTCGCTAACCTCACCTGCGCCGTGTTTCGTTACCAGCCCTACGCATATGTCGCTCCTGGCAAACCGAACGGCGGGCCGGACATTTTCATCCTCCGTTGGTACAGCGAAAGTGGCATGGGGGTCTAATAAACCCGATCCCTTACGTTTTGACCTCCGCGTCTTTCCCTTCTATTCTTTTTTCTTCTTTCTTCTTAATAATTGTATCTATACGTAAAATTGCCTCGGCCACTTCACCCGCTGCTTTAAAAGCGTAAGTTTTGACCAGCAGAGGGTCCACCACCCCCGCCTGACGCATGTCGCAAACTTCGCCCGTGTCGCAGTCGACGGCCAGGGCATCGTTGTTGGTCTCTACCTGAGCGGCAATCACGTCACCGATTTTTTCCAGGGCGTTAAAGCCGGCGTTGGTCACGATTTGGGCCAGGGGGCGCTTGAGGGCCTCCACCACACAATCTACGCCGTAGGCAGCCATCCCGCGCATCTCCGCACGCAGCTTTTCCACCTCGCGGGCGACGGCCACCTCCAAAGCGCCGCCGCCGGGCACAACGCCCCCTTTCAGCGCGGCCTGCACGGCGGCCGCCGCGTCCCTGGCAATCCGCTCCCGTTCGCCGACCACCTCGCGGGTAGCCGCGCCGACCACCA
>JBFLZY010000176.1:0-3106 GCA_040755975.1 Bacillota bacterium
AAAGGTGTGCTGATTGCCGGCCACGGCCTGGAAGGGGACGCCCACGCCGGCCCCTGGCACCGCCAGGTGAGCCTTTTGGCCGTGGAAAGCATTGCGAAAATGCGCGAAAAAGGCCTGGCCGTGCAGGCCGGCGATTTTGCGGAGAACCTCACCGTCGAGGGGCTTGATCTCGTCCGCCTGCCCATCGGCACCAGACTGAAAATCGGTCCCCAGGCGGAAGCGGAAGTTACTCAGATCGGCAAAGAGTGCCACACGCAATGCGCCGTACGCCGGGAAACGGGCGACTGTATTATGCCCCGGGAAGGGATCTTCGTGCGCATCACCAAAGGCGGACCGGTTAAGATCGGCGACAAGATCGAAATTTTAAAAGGTTTTTAAGTTAATGCCAAAAATTAGTGAATTTTTTTGGCATAGTTATCGCAATTTATTATAATGATCATGAACCCTCGCATTTCCATGCTATTTATGGAGAGCATTCCGGGACATTTGCGATAAAAAACCTTCAAATGATTGAGGGCAGTTTACCCAGGAGAGCAATTTCATTGGTACTGGAGTGGGCGTTTTTTCATCGCAAGGAACTGGAAAGGAATTGGAAGCTGGCTAAAGAGCATAAATCTTTACTTTGGATAGAGCCGTTGGAGTAAGGGGGTTCAAAAGGATGCACAGGATCACTCGGGCAAAGCACATTAAGAGATACATCCTGGAAATAGAATTTGACGATGGCGAAAAAGCGGTTGTCGATCTAAGCGAATATTTGTATGGCGAGGTCTTCGCGCCTTTAAAAGAAATAAAAAGGTTTCGCAATTTCAGGGTAGATAAAAGCTTGGGTACTATTGTATGGGACAACGGAGCGGATTTTTGCCCGGATTTTCTTTACGATAAGTATGTGACTGCTAAAGCAGTTTCTAAAGGGGATTAACAGGATGAGCAACGCACCGCCTTTGATCTGTATAGTGGGGCAGAGCAACACCGGGAAAACCACTTTTCTGGAGAAGCTCATCGCGGAGTTTAAGCGGCGCGGCTACCGGGTGGGGACAGTCAAGCACTATCACGGCGATTTTGAGATTGATCACCCGGGGAAAGACTCCTGGCGTTTTGCCCGGGCCGGGGCCGATGCGGTGTGCATTTCTGCCCCGGGCAAAGCAGCCCTGATCAAGAAAATCGAAAGGGAGTTGTCCTTGGATGAAATCATCTCCCTGATGAACGATGTGGATATTGTTTTGGCGGAAGGTTATAAGAGCGCCGACAGGCCCCGGATCGAGGTTCTCGCCCCGCAAGGGGAGACGCTGTCGGGCCGGGAAAACTTAATTTGTCTGGTGGGCCGTCCCGCAAGCAAGCCAAAGGTGCCCTGTTTTGACCCCGGCGACGCTTCCGGAGTGGTGAATTTGCTTGAGAAGCTTTTTTTGCCGGGTCTGGTCAAAAGTAGCAAGAGGGAGTGATTACGAATGGCCGTCATCGAAGTGAGCGTTGTTCCCATCGGTACCGCCACCGCCAGCTTAAGCCGCTACGTGGCCGGCTGTGTGAGCATTTTGCAGAACGCGCCGGGGATCAAATACCAGCTGACTTCCATGGGCACGATTATCGAAGGAGAACTGGCGGTGATTTTGCCTCTGGTCTTAAAAATGCACGAGCATCCTTTTGCCGCGGGCGTTGACCGGGTGGTGACGACCATTAAGATTGACGACCGGCGGGACAAGCCCCTGACCATGGCGGGCAAAGTGGCCGCGGTCGAGGAAAAGCTGGCGGACAAGGAGTAGGGGCGCAGAAGCGTAAAGGCACAAAGGCACAGAGGGATAAAGGGATAGTAAAAACATTGCCGGTGCGGGCTTGTTCCTGGTGTGCCGGGGAGAAGGTACGGGAGCAATAACTTTTTTTAGGAAGGAAAGTAACACCATGCAGGACTACATAAATTTCCTAAAGAAACTTGAACAGGGGCAGGTCGCCCCCGTTTATTTGTTTTACGGCGAAGAGGACTACCTGCGCCGGCAGGCCGTTAGTGAGCTGACCCGGCGCCTTTTGCCGGGGGAAGCCGCCCAATTTAACTTTGATCTCCTGGACGGGGAAGAAACCTCCCTGGAACAGGTTATCTCCCTGGCCCAGACCCCCCCGTTTTTATCCTCCCGGAGGCTGGTGGTGGTGCGCCACGCACCGTATTTCGCCGGGCGCGGGAAAAAGGCGGGCGCGGTGGGTCTGGCAGGGACGGTGGGTGCGGACACTCCTGCGGAGGAAGAACCAAAAGAAAAACCGGAAGAAAAAGCCTTCCTGGCCTACTTGCATAATCCCGCGGCCACCACCTGCCTGGTCCTGGAAACCGGCCACCCCGTTGACCAGCGGAAAAAAATCTTTAAGGCAGTGCAAAAAGCAGGCCAGGCAATCGAATTTGCGCACCTGAAAAACGAGGACCTGAACAGGTGGCTGCTCAAGCAGGCCGCCCGGGCACAGAAAAAAATGGCGCCGGGGACGGCTGAATTAATTATCAGCCGCGTCGGGCAAAGCATGACGCTCCTGAGTAACGAGCTGCAAAAATTAATTGCCTATACCGGAGAAAACAGCGTAATCACGAGGGAAGACGTTCGCCAGGTAACGCCCCGTCTCGTCGAAGAAAACATTTTCGCGGTCGTGGACGCCCTGGGTGAACGCCGGGCTAAAAAGGCGCTGGCCGGCATTCGGGATCTTTTGGCCGCCGGTGAGCCGCCTCCGGTTATTTTGGCCATGGTGGCCAGGCAGTTTCGCCTGCTTTTGCAGGTCAAGGAACTGGCGGCCAAAGGCGGCCAGCCCGCTGAAATCAGCAAGCAATTGGGGGTGCCGCCTTTTGTGGCGAAAAAAATAAGCGCCCAAAGCAAAAACTTTAGCTTTGCGCAATTGGAACAAACCTTAGAGCAGTTGCTCGCTTTTGACGTGGCGATTAAAAGCGGCAGGCAGGACTTTTACCCCGCCATGGAGCAGCTCGTGCTCAGCTTGCTTGCTGGTTAAAGCGCCGGGTGAGCCGGGACTTTTTCCGGGCGGCGGTGTTTTTATGTAAAATCCCCTTCGTCACCGCTTTATCAATGGCCACCAGCGCCTTTCTCAAAGCGGCTTCGGCTTCTTCGCGGGCGGCGCCGGCCAG
>JBFLZY010000177.1:0-3025 GCA_040755975.1 Bacillota bacterium
CCCGGCAAAGCTTAAAGATATGGTGACCACTCCCGCCGGGACCACCATAGAGGGAATTTTTGCCCTGGAGGAAGGGGGCTTGCGGCGCACCTTGATGAAAGCGGTAAGCGAAGCAACCCGCCGGGCTTCCGAAATATCGGCCAGATTAAAGTAAAAACGGGGTGGAGCATGGACATTTACCGGATTATTAACGTGTTGTTTCAGGTTTATTACTGGCTGATCTTTATCCGCATTATTTTATCGTTTATCAGGCATAATCCTTACCAGCCTTTAATCAGGTTTATTTACGAGGTAACCGAACCCTGGCTGGGGATCTTCCGGCGGTTTATCCCCCCGGTGGGCATGATTGATTTCTCGCCGATCGTGGCTTTTTTTGCCCTGGAGATCTTGCGGCAACTGGTTCTGGCCTTGTTGCGCGCCGCGGGGATTTAGGAAAGAAACAGGTAAAAAGATTTTGCCAAATTGGTTATGAGGGGCGGCGAGGACTGAAGTTGAAAGACTTTTTCAGGGAAGCGGCGCCACTATTTCCGGTTTTTCGACTGCCGGCTTTAAGGCGCTTGCTGGCCGGCAATTGTTCCAGGAGGTAGCGAGGAGCTTTGATCACGGCAGGGATTGACGTTGGTTCCACCACCACCAAAGCGGTAGTGCTTGTAGATGGTGAATGGCGGGGGGAGGCCCTGTTGTTGACCGGCACGAATAACCGGGCCAGCGCCGAGGAGGCTTTGGCCAAAGCCCTTGCCCGGGCCGGTGTGCCGGGGGAGAAGGTGGCAAAGATTGTGGCGACCGGATACGGGCGGGCCAATATTCCCTTTGCCCACAAACAGGTGACCGAAATCAGCTGCCATGGCCGCGGCGCCCACGCTTCGCTCCCGCAGGTGCGCACCGTCATTGATGTGGGCGGACAGGACAGCAAGGTTATCCGTTTGGACGAACACGGCCGGGTGGTTGATTTTGTAATGAACGATAAATGTGCGGCAGGCACCGGCCGTTTTTTAGAAGTGATGGCGCGGGCGTTGGAAACCGACCTGCGTGAGATAGTGACCCTGGCTCGAAAAGCGCGGGGGGCGGTGTCCATCAGCAGCACCTGTACTGTTTTTGCCGAGTCGGAAGTAATTTCCCACCTTGCGCAGGGGCGGCCCAGGGACGAGATTATCCGGGGGCTTTTTGAAGCGGTGGTCGATCGTCTGGAGGGGATGGCCCGCCGCGTGGGAATTGCGCCAGAAGTAGCCATGACGGGTGGCGTCGCCCTTAACAGCGCCATTGTGGAAATCTTAAGCCGCCATCTGGGACAGGCCGTGCACGTCCCCGGGAAGCCCCAACTCATGGGGGCCTACGGAGCGGCGTTGATTGCTGCGGAGAAGTAGACAATAGCAAATGAAGCATATCTTTAGACCTTGCTTACTTCCCGTTATAAGATAGGGAATGAGAGGTTTATGAATAAAAAAGATCTTGCTGTTGCCCGCAGGTTAAAGAAAAAGCTAAAAGGAAAAATACCGCTTTACGAAATGCGTGTCTTCGGTTCCCGGGCCAGGGGTAACGCCCAGCATGATTCCGATTTAGATATATATATTGAAGTTGGTTCCTTAACGCGCCGGGAACGGCGGTTGATCAGTGAAACGGCCTGGGAGGTGGGTTTTCAACACAATATAGTAATTGCACCGGTAGTATTTTCTCATGAGGCTGTTCAAAAGGGACCCTTATCGGCCTCACCATTGTATAAGGTTATTCAGAAGGAAGGTATCCTGGTGTGAACTACGAAGAAAATAAAGCACCGCTGATTAGTTACAGGCTTACCCAGGCAAAAGAATCGTTGGAAGACGCTAAGAAATTAGCCGAACACCAGGGTAGTCCAAGAAGTATAGCAAACCGGGCTTACTATGCCATGTTTTACGCGGTACAGGCTCTTCTGCTGACCATTGGGAAAGGTTCTTCCAGGCATAGCGGAGTTATTTCACTTTTTGACCTGCATTTTGTGAAAACCGGGATATTTTCTAAAGAGCATAGTAAAACTCTTCACTATGCTTTCGAAGTGCGTCAGCAGGGAGACTACGGAGAAATGGTTGAAATTGAATCAGAAGATGCCGGGGAGATACTTCGTAGCGCCGGTGAATTTTTAGGCGCTGTTCAAACTTATCTAGAGGCTGAGCAATTATGTTAGACGTTCACCCGGAGGGTAAGGCGGTGCTTTTTAAAATGCACGTTCAGCCGAAGGCTTCCAAAAATGAAGTGGCCGGCTTTTATGATGGTGCTTTACGCGTCCGGGTGAAAGCTCCGCCGGTGGAAGGGGCGGCCAACGAAGCCTGCCGGGCCCTTTTGGCGAAAGTGCTGGCGGTCCCGAAATCCAGCATAGAAATACTCAGCGGGCACAGCGGAAGAAATAAGCTGGTGCGGGTGACGGGGGTAAGCAAAGAACAAATCCTGAGTGTCTTGGCCACAAATCGAAAGTGATCTAAAGAATTATAGAATATATACCAGAGGAAGGGGAGAAAAATATGGAGATTGGGAATTTGGTAGCGGTGGTTACAGGCGGGGCGTCGGGCCTTGGGGAAGCCACAGTTCGCCACCTGGTGGCGCAAGGAGGCAAGGCGGCAATTTTTGATCTGGCCGAAGAAGCTGGAAATAAGCTGGCTGCCGAATTGGGTGAAGGGGTAATCTTTGTAAAGACCAACGTTGTCGACGGCGAAAGCGTGCAAAATGCCGTCGACCGGGTAGTGGAAGCCTTCGGGGGCGTTCACGTTGTGGTCAACTGCGCCGGGATTGGCGTAGCCGAAAAGGTCTTGGGAAAAAAAGGTCCCATGCCCCTGGAGAATTTCAACCGGGTAATCCAGGTCAACCTGGTGGGCACGTTCAACGTGATCCGCCTGGCGGCGGAAAAGATAGCTCAGAACGAGCCCAATGAAGATGGCGAGCGGGGAGTTATTGTCAACACCGCTTCGGTGGCGGCTTACGAGGGACAGATCGGCCAGGCGGCGTACAGCGCTTCCAAGGGGGGCGTGGCGGGGATGACCCTGCCTATCGCCAGGGA
>JBFLZY010000178.1:0-2980 GCA_040755975.1 Bacillota bacterium
GTCTGTCCGGCCTGCAAAAACCCCGGCGGGGGGAGATTGTCTTAAACGGCCGGGTGCTCTACAGCAGCGCCGCCCGGGTGAACCTGCCGCCCCGCCTGCGCCGGGTGGGCTACGTGTTCCAGGACTATGCCCTGTTTCCTCATCTGACGGTGGAGCAAAACGCCGCCTACGGGATGAAGGGCAACCGGGACGGCGGCCTGGGGCTCCAGGAAGTGCTGGAAATGCTGCAGATCAGCCACCTTGCCCGGCGCTACCCCGGGCAGATCTCCGGAGGCGAGCGGCAGCGCACCGCCCTGGCCCGGGCGCTGCTGGCCGGACCGGAACTGCTGCTTTTAGACGAACCCCTTTCCGCCCTGGATTACGAAACCCGGCTCAAAGTGCGGGGGGAGCTGAAGTCCCTGCAGCCGCGCTGGGGCATCCCCTTTATCCTGGTTACCCATGACCTGGAGGAAGCGGCCTTCCTGGGAGACCGGGTGGTTTACCTGGAGCGGGGCCGGGTGGCGGGGCGGGGGCTGCCGCCCATCTGCAGAATAAACGACCATGCCGGTCTTGATTGTTTCAAAGCATACCGGAAGAGAAGCGGAATTTAAAAACAGGAGATCTACCTCCAGGGGCGCAAATATTTCGCTCAGCCGGGGGTAAGATCCATATAAGGATTCACTATCCCTCGCCCGGGAGCTTTCAGGAGAACGGCCAGGTCCACGTCCCCGGCCTGCTCTTGATATAATATTGTTACCGAAGAAAAGGGAAACAAAGGAGAGAGAGAGTCGTGCGCCTGGCCTATAAAATCTGGCTGGATAACAACGGGAAGGCCTTCGGAGAAGGGCCCTACGAGCTGCTGGCGCGGGTGGAGAAAACGGGCTCCTTGAACAGGGCGGCCGCCGAGATGAGGATGTCCTACAACAAGGCCTGGCGGTTGATCCGGGCGCTGGAAGGCAGGCTGGGCTTTCCGCTGCTGGTCCGCCAGGTGGGCGGAACGGCCGGCGGGGGTTCGCAGGTGACGCCGCAGGGCCGCCGGCTGATGGAGCGATACGGAGCCCTGCGGGAAGATGTTCAAAATACCCTCGCGCAACTGTACGAAAAACATTTTCAGGGGATGTTCTTAGGAAACGGTAAGTGATGTAAGTGAATCATTGAAAGTTATTTTTGCTAACGTTATACTTGAGCAAAGATAGCGCAGCGCTGGTGCCGGATGAAAAAGCGGGCGGTTTCGCTGGAATGGCCCCGGGAGGGGCGGAAAAGCGGCGGGATGTATTTGGGCGAACGGTTTAAAGACTGGTGCTGGTCGGTTATCGGCTAAATGTTCAATGAAACCACTAGCTGGGGGTGGGGACAACGCCATGCCCCGGCGGGTTAAATGAATATGTACATTGTAGGTTAGGCATTGATAAGTGATTGGCACCGGAAGGAGGTTTTGAGCATTATGCGGGCCAAAACAATTGACGTTGCGGACGCCGTGGGAAAGGTTTTGTCCCACGACGTCACGAAAATCATCCGGGGGGAATTTAAGGGGCCGGCCTTCCGGAAAGGGCACGTGATTACGGAAGACGACGTAGGGGAACTGTTGAAGCTGGGCAAGGATAAGGTTTACGTGCTGGAGCTGGAAGGGGACGAAGTCCACGAAGACGAGGCGGGTGTGCGCCTGGGACGGGCCGCGGCCGGACCCGGGGTCACCTGCTCGGCGCCCAAGGAAAGCCGGGTGAATCTTTTCGCGGACCGCGCGGGGCTGCTGAAAATTAACATCCCCGCCCTGGAGGCTGTCAACGGGCTGCCGGAGGTGATTTTATCCACCCTGCCCAACAACACGCCGGTGGCGCCGGGGGAAATGGTAGCCGGGACAAAGGTGATTCCGCTGGTGGTGAAAGAAGCGGTGGTGAAGGCGGCGGAGGAGATCGGCGCGGCCTGCGGCGGGATTGTCCGGGTGGAGCCCTTTCAACCTCTGGCGGTAGGAATTGTCGTCACCGGCAACGAAGTATATTACGGGCGGATTAAAGATGACTTCGGCCCGGTCCTGGGGCAAAAGGTAGAGTCGTTCGGTTGTACGGTTTTGGCGGTGGAGCACGCTCCCGACGACGCGCCGGCCATTGCCCGGCTGATCGACAGTTTAATTGCCCGGGGCGCCCGGCTGGTGCTGGTCAGCGGCGGTATGTCGGTGGACCCGGACGATGTGACCCCCCAGGGGATTCGCTTAAGCGGCGCCGCCATTGAAAAATACGGATCGCCCGTTCTGCCCGGGGCGATGTTTTTGCTGGCCTATCACGGCGACGTGCCCGTTCTGGGGGTGCCGGCCTGCGGGATGTTTTTCCGGATCACTGTTCTCGATCTGGTGCTGCCCCGCCTGTTGACCGGTGAGCGCCTCACCCGCCGGGACATCGTGGCTCTGGCCCACGGGGGCTTGTGCCGCGGCTGCCCGGAGTGCCGCTACCCGCGGTGCAGCTTTGGCCTGGCCGGCGCCGGGAATGGCCCCGGTGCCGAACGAGGCTCGAGAGATCACAGGAGGGTTGGCCATGAAGTTTATTTATGAATACGTTTTGAATGCTCTGTCGGCCGGGGAAAGGGCGGCGCTGGTCACCCTGGTGGACGTCGCCGGGGAGGGCGAAGGCGTTTTTCTGCGGCCGGGAAGTAAATTGTTTTGGTCCCGGAGGGCGGTCGCCGGCAGCCTGGGGAGCGACTGGCTGGACCGGGCGGCCCTTGATCTGGCCGCCCGGGCGCTGCAAAGCGGAGTGATGGAAAAAGTGCAGGTTCCTTCCCCCGCCGGGGCCGCCGGGCGCTGCACGCTCGTTGCCGAGCCTTTCTTTACTTCCGAAGAGCTGGTTATCCTGGGCGGCGGAAATATCGCCCGGCCGCTGGTGAAGGTGGCGGCAATGCTCGGTTACGCGGTTACGGTGGTGGACGACCGGCCGGAGTTCGCCTCCCGGGAGCGGTTTCCGGAAGCCCGGCAGGTAATTTGCGCCGATTTCGAGCAGGCTTTGGAAAACCT
>JBFLZY010000179.1:0-2898 GCA_040755975.1 Bacillota bacterium
CCATGGTCGTCTTGGGCGGGGGATCGGCCAGCATCTTAATCTGCCGCAGGGCCTCCAGCACTTCCGGGCCGTGCTCCTGGCCCACGTTGCAGGGGAGGACCAGCGGATCGATGAAAAGATCTTCCATGGGAATCCCGTTGGCGTCGGCGTTGACGACAATTTCCATGGCCAGGGCGGCGCGGTCGGCGGCGCTCTTGGGCACGCCCTTTTCGTTCATCGCCAGGCCGATGATGGCCGCCCCGTACCTGGCCGCCATGGGCATGTAGATGTCCATCTTCCACTGGTCGGCGGTGGTGGAATTAATCAGCGCCTTTCCTTTATGCACCGCCAGGCCTGCTTCGATGGCCTCCGGGTTGGTGGAATCGAGGCAGCAAGGCAGGTCGACCGTTTCCTGGGCGATTTTCACCAGCCATTCCATGACAGCCGGCTGATCCTTGGCGTCGACCGTGGGGCCGGTATTGATGTCCAGAAAAGCGGCGCACCGCTCAAACTGACGTTTTGCCCAGTACCGGACGGGCTCCGGATCGCGGTTTAAAATGGCTTCCCGGATATCTTTAAACATTCCGTTGATTCGTTCGCCAATTAAAAGCATTAGACTAAGCCCCCTTTAACTTAATTTTACGTACATGCCACTAAATAGGGCAGATCTGGATTAACTTCCGTCTCTTTTTACCTCTACCTTTCTACTTTGTGCCTTCGTCCCTTTGTGCCTCCTAATACACGTTCGGCTCCATCATTTTCGCGACGTGCGCCCGGAACTGTGTCATGGATTCCGGATGCCGCAACACCATGATGGCGCCGCCGGCCTGGGCAAAGGTGGTGGCCGTCAAGGTTTCCCAGAGGATGGCCCGGCGTGCCAGGTCGCCCCACTCCGGAACCTCTTCGGTCGTGCTCTTGGCCTCTTTGCTCTTCCAGGCCTCCTGGCCGACAAAGCAGATTACCGGCATGGCCAGCATTTTATCCCCCGTCAGGGCGCCTATTCTGGCCCGCTCCATAATGGAATAAGCGTACTCCAGGCCGTAGCCCAAAGCCCCCACCAGCGGGTCAATGGCGATGCGGTTGGCCGGCAGGTTCATTTCCGTAATTAAAATGTTTAGCTGCTTGGCCAGGTTGATGTCCAGGGGCGAAGAAGCGATGATGTTATGGCCGTGAACCATGCAGGTGGCCGTGATTGTTTTGTAATTTTCCAGTTTGGCGCAGCCGAGCAGGCAATTTTTCCCGCTTAAGGCCTCGCCAACCGCTTCGATCACCTCTGCGTCCCTGGCTTCTACGCCGCAACCGACAACGACTAAGGGGGTCTGCACAGCTTCCGCCACGGCCTTCGCGGTTGCGGCGCACTCTGCCGGGCTGCTGTTTTTGTTGTCCGGATGCGCGCTCATCAGGGTCAAGCAGATCAAATCCGCCCCGTATTCTTCGCACTTTTTGGCCCAGGCGACGGGGTTGTTTAACACCCCGGCAAAGGCGGAGGTAAGCACTTCCGGCCAGCCCACCGGTTCCATATCCCATACTTCCAGGGCCACTACCGGTTTATTCGGGATCCGGCCTTCAAAGTGCAGAAAGGGCAGGGTGGTTTCGCCGCCCACTTTCACCACATTTGGTTCCGTACCAATTACCAGCTCGTTTACCTGGCTGGTCCACTTTTCTTTCGCAATGGTTACTGCCACGATTATCTCTCCCTTCCAAAATTAATGCACCTGGTTAAAGAATTGCTGCCTTGCGCATGATCCCGGTCACAGCCGCCACGGCCGGCGAATCGTCGGGCAAAGTGAGCAAAGGTTTGCTTTTTAAGTCGTATTCCGCAACCTGCTCATCCAGGGGAATGGTGCCGATTAACTCCAGCCCTGTGCGCTTAATTTCGTCCGCCAGCGCCTCCGCCGACCCGTTGGCCGCTTTACTCAACACCAGGAACATCTTTTTGACGTCCAGGTTTAAACTTTCTACCAGGTGTTTAATTCTCCCGGCGGAACGGACCCCCCGGGCTGCCGGGTCGCTGGTGACAAAAAGGATGTCCACATTGCTCGTGGTGCGCCGGCTCAAGTGCTCCAGCCCGGCTTCGTTATCCATCACCACGTAAGGGTAATTATCCGCCAGCTGCTGGATAAAACCCTTTAACAAGTTGTTGGCGTAGCAGTAGCAACCGGGCCCTTCCGGGCCGCCCATGACCAGCAGGTCGAAGTCGTCCCCTTCGGCCAGGGATTGGTGCACCCGGTAAGATACGTACTGGTCCTTGGTCATGCCGGCCGGCAGGGGTTCCAGGTTATTGTTGATCCGGGCCAGCATTTCGGCGATGGTATCTTCCACGGGAATCCCCAGCGCCTCGTTCAAGTTGGCGTTGGCGTCGGCGTCCACGGCCAGCACGGGGCCTTTTTTCGCCCGGATTAACTGCCTGATCAGCAGGGCCGCCAGCGTCGTTTTGCCCGTCCCGCCCTTACCGGCAATAGCTAAGGTTATTGCCATCACAATCACTTCCCCGACTCTATTTTCCAGCCTTATTATTTTCTTCAGGCGGGCCGCAGATCATTTAAACCCCAACGGAACTTTCGGTCAAATAACCCCCGGTAATCCATCTCTTTACCCCGGTTCCGATTCAAATAGCCGGCATTCCAAAACCGAAGTTCAATTTCCGACTTCCGGCAGCCGACCTCTGACCTCCGGTTTCCGACTTCCGACTTCTGACCTCCAACCCCCATTATGCGCTCCAGCGCTGCTTGATGAACGAAGGAATCGCCGAAGATTCCCGCGGCCCCACAATGACTTCCCAGCCGGAGAGTTCCTGCAGCTTGCCGCTCAAAACGGCCACGCCGCCCGGGATAATCACCTTGCGGTGCTTGACCTTCTCGGCAATACCCGAATTCTTCAACATCTCGGTAACCTTTTCCGGGGTGAACTTTCCGGCGG
>JBFLZY010000180.1:0-2894 GCA_040755975.1 Bacillota bacterium
CTAGACCGGCGGCGTCGTCGGCCATCATTTCAATGCTGTAGGGTACGTCGGGTTTGTCGCTTTCTCCCACACCCCGGTTGTCAAAAACGATGAGCTGGTAATGTTTGCTCAGTTCGGGCACCTGCCTTGCTTTTTATTATACACCGGCCGGGTTGCAGGACAGTTACCCCTGCCGTTTTTCGCGGCACCGGCAGCGGATGAAAATTGGCGGTCCGCCGTTCGATTTGCCCGGAGCGTTGGCGCGACGGCAAACGAACGGCGGGCAAAGGAGTACTTTCAGAGTAGTTGCTCATGAAGACTGCCGTCCTCTCCATAAAGGATGAAAAGAGGGCTGGAATTTGTCCGGGCGAGCGACATATGCGCAGGGTCGGGAACCAGACTTAAGCCGCAGCCGCAGCAAGCGAACCGGCAGCGCGAAACGCGCCGATAACACTGTGCAAAAGGGCTGACAATAATCGCTGGTTGGACCGGCATAGCTAAAAAACTAACGTCTCGCGCGCAATTTTGCAGCGCTGCCTGGTTCTCGTCCTAAGGCAAGCTGATGTCTGGTCGACCCGGAGCATCGGAGCGAGCTGGACAAATTCCAGCCCGATGACACTATTTTCGGGGAAGATAAACCAGGATCGGCGCCGGAAATGCGGGTAGAAGCGGCCAGGCGCCCGGCACTCAACTCATTGTTTACTGATGTCTTTTCCGGAACGTTTCCTTTGGAAGGAAGGATGCGGAAAAAGACATCTGATGGATAGCATGTTGAGGGCCGGGCGCCTGGCCGGTTATTTTGCTTGAAGGGCCTGTTTGTAAATGTTATAATGGATTGGGAGAGAAAAGGAATCAGGCGATGAGTGGAAATCAGCAATTAATCCGCAACTTTTGCATTATTGCCCACATCGACCACGGGAAATCGACCCTGGCCGACCGGCTTTTGGAATTTACCGGCGCGCTGACCCAAAGGGAAATGGTGGAACAGGTTCTGGACCAGATGGACTTAGAGCGCGAGCGCGGGATCACCATCAAAGCCAAGGCGGTGCGCCTTGCCTACCGGGCTAAAGACGGCCGGGAGTACCAGTTGAACCTGATCGACACCCCCGGGCATGTTGATTTTTCCTACGAGGTATCCCGGAGTCTGGCCGCCTGCGAGGGGGCTCTGCTGGTGGTGGACGCCGCCCAGGGGGTGGAGGCGCAGACCCTGGCCAACACCTACCTGGCCATGGAAAATGATCTGGAACTGATCCCGGTGATCAACAAAATTGACCTTCCCAATGCTGAACCGGAACGCGTGAAAAAAGAAATCGAAGACGTGCTGGGCCTGGACGCCGCCGGGGCCATTCCGGCTTCGGCCAAGCTGGGCACCGGGGTAGAGGAGATCCTGGAGAGTATTGTCGCCCGGATCCCGCCGCCGCGGGGCGACGCGGCGGCCCCCTTAAAGGCGCTGATTTTCGACTCCCACTACGACCATTATAAGGGTGTCATTGCCTACGTGCGCGTGATGGACGGCTGCTTTCGGCCGGGAATGATCATCAAAATGATGGCTTCCGGAAAGGAATTTGAAGTCAGCGAGGTCGGGGTGTTCCGCCCGGCCATGGCGGCGGTTGCCGAGCTGCGGGCCGGCGAAGTGGGGTTTATCGCGGCGGGAATTAAGAACGTCAAGGACGCCCGCGTGGGAGATACGATCACCGAGGCTGGCTGCCCGGCCGCCAAACCTTTGCCCGGCTACCGGCGGGCGACGCCGATGGTGTACTGCGGCCTTTACCCCGTAGAGACGATCAATTACGAAGATTTGCGCGAAGCTCTGGAAAAGCTTCAGCTCAACGACGCCTCCCTGGTTTTTGAGCCGGAGACCTCGGGAGCTTTGGGCTTCGGCTTCCGGTGCGGTTTTCTGGGTCTCCTGCACATGGAAATCGTCCAGGAGCGACTGGAAAGGGAATATAAGCTGAATCTGATTACCACCGCGCCCAACGTGGTATACAAGGTGACGACCACGGCCGGGGAGGCGCTCTTCATCGAAAACCCCACGAAACTACCGCCGCCGGTGAAAATAGAAAAAATGGAGGAGCCTTTTGTGGCGGCGACGATCATGCTCCCAAAGGATTACATCGGGGCGGTGATAGAGCTCTGCCAGGAGCGGCGCGGGATTTTCAAAAATATGGAGTACCTGGGCGAAAACCGCGTCATGCTTACTTATGAGCTGCCTTTAAGCGAGATTATTTACGACTTTTTCGACCAGCTGAAATCGCGCACCCGCGGGTACGCTTCCCTGGATTACGAACTGGCGGGTTACCGGGAAAGCGACCTGGTCAGGCTGGACATCCTGGTGAACGGCGAGCCCGTGGACGCCCTGACCTGCATCGTGCACCGGGAGAAAGCCTACACCCGCGGGCGGCAACTGGTGGAAAGGCTACGCAGCCTTATTCCCCGCCAGTTGTTTGACGTGCCGGTGCAGGCGGCCGTCGGCAACCGGGTGATTGCCCGGGAAACCATCAAGGCCCGGCGCAAGGACGTCCTCGCCAAGTGCTACGGCGGCGACGTCACCCGCAAACGCAAGCTGCTGGAAAAACAAAAAGAAGGGAAAAAGCGCATGAAGCAGGTGGGGAACGTGGAAATACCCCAGGAAGCGTTTATGGCCGTTTTGAACATTACCGATAAGTAGAGCGGACAAAGCTATTCCCGGGTGGTTCCGCCTTTCTTCACCAGGTCGTCCAGGGTTTTAAAGCTGTACCCCTGGGCCTTTACGTCCTTGAGAATCCTTTCCAGCGCCTCCGTATTGTCTTTGGATACGGCGTGCAAAAGAATGAGCGCGCCGTTGTGGAGGTTGTTCATCACCGATTGGTATGCTTCCTCGGGGCCGCCGGGCATGGGCACCCAGTCCACCAGCGCCAGGCTCCAGAAGATGTTGT
>JBFLZY010000181.1:0-2785 GCA_040755975.1 Bacillota bacterium
GCGAAACCGCGCAGCGGCTCGGCTGCCGGGTATACGCGGCGGGAGGAGTCGTGCGGGACATCCTGCTGGGGGCGGAAAACCTGGACCTGGACCTGGTGGTGGAGGGGGACGCCATCGCCCTGGCCAGCGCGCTGGGCGGCTTTTACGGCGTCCGCGTGCGCGCCCACGAACAATTCGGTACGGCCGAAGTCGTTTTTGACCGTTTCAAAGTGGACGTGGCCACCGCCCGGGTGGAATTTTACGAGTACCCGGCTGCACTGCCTCAGGTGGAAAGCTCCTCTTTGCGCCAGGATCTCTACCGGCGGGATTTCACCATCAACGCCATGGCCGTCGCCTTAAACGGCGAGCGGTTCGGCGAGCTGATCGATTATTTCGGGGGCCGGCAGGATCTGGCCGACGGCCTGGTGCGCGTTTTGTACAACCTGAGCTTTATTGAAGACCCTACGCGCATCTTAAGGGCGGTCCGGTTCGAGCAGCGCTACGGCTTTCAGATCGAGGCGCAGACGAAAAAATTTCTGGCCGAGGCCGTGCGCCAGCGGGTTTTAACCCGGGTATCCAACGAGCGGATCTGGGAAGAATTAAAACACATCCTGGCCGAGCCAAAGGCCGGGGAAATGCTGGCCCGCCTGCAGGAACTCCAGATCTGGCCGGATCTTTTCCCCGGGGTCGCCTACCCGGAAGTGGCGCCGGCGCTTAAAAAGCTGCGCGGTTCGCGGGAATTGCTGCGGAGCTGGGGTTTTCCCCACCCGGGCGAACAATGGCTGAATTACATCCTGGCCGTCACATATATTCTTTCTATCGAGGATGCCGAAAAGTTGTGCGCAAAATACCACCTCAACAAACGGCAAACGGAGAAAGTGACCAAGACGGTTTTGCACTGGCGGGAAATCATTGCCCGGCTCCGGGAAGGAGAGGGAGAGGAAAAGGGGCCGAAAGCCGCCGGCGCGCTGGCCCGCCTTTTGCTGGCCGTCCCCCGGGAAGCCTACCCGCTGCTGCTGGCCCTGCTGACGGAGCCCCCGGAGCAGGAGCGCTTCCGCCGCCTCCTCGCCCTTCTGCGGAACAGCCGCCCGCTGGTCGACGGCGAATTTATCAAAAGCCTGGGTTACCAGCCCGGCCCCGTTTTCCGGGAAGTCCTGGACGCCGTCCGGCAGGCCCGGCTGGAAGGCTGGATCGAGACGAAAGAAGCGGAGATGGAGTTTGTCAAAGAGTATTTGCGGCAGAAAGAAAACTGATGATATAATGAACGAAAAGAAGCAGGTGTTGTATAGGTGTTTCATCTTCCCAGTCCTTACGAAATGCTCTTGATGGTTCCGGCCATCGTCCTGGGACTGACGTTTCACGAATTCGCCCACGGCTGGACGGCCGACCGCCTGGGCGACCCGACGGCGCGCTACCAGGGCCGGTTGACTTTAAACCCCGCCGCCCACATCGACGTGATCGGCCTGATCATGCTGTTTATCGCCGGGTTCGGCTGGGCTAAACCGGTGCCCGTCAACCCCTTGAACCTGCGGGGAGAAATGCGCCGCAGCATGCTGCTGGTCTCGCTGGCCGGACCCGCCGCCAACATGGTTTTGGCCCTGGCGGGCGCCGTTGCTTTAGGCCTGGGGCTCTGGCAGGTTCCTTTGTGGCGGGAGATTTTCATGGCGATCATCCGCATAAACGTGGTGCTGGCCGTTTTCAACCTTTTGCCCGTTCCGCCCCTGGACGGCTCCAAAATCCTGGCCGGCCTCCTCCCGGGCCGGCAGGAGTGGCTGTATACTTTGGAAAACTACGGCGTGATTATCCTTCTGGTGCTGCTGTTCACCGGGATCATCGGGAGAGTGCTGGGCTTCATTATTTCTCCCCTTTACCGGCTACTCATCGAGATCGCCACGGGGATTTCCAGACTCGGGTTTTAAAGAAGGCGTTTCTGGAGCACCCAGGGAGGTTTAAAAGACGTTAGAAAAGAGTTGGACTACCATACCGCTTTGTGGGGCGGCACCAACAGAGGATGAAAATTTCCGGCCCGCCGTTCGATTTGCCAGGAGCGACATATGCGTAGGGCCGGTAACGAGACACGGCGCAGGTGAGGTCAGCGAACCGGCAGCGCAATTGAGAAGTGGGATGTGAGAAGTTGGAGGTGGGAATTTTAAAATCTCACCTCTCACCTCCCGCTTCTCACCTCTCAATTGCCTGGTTCGCTCCGAACCAAGCCGATGTCTCGTCGGCCCGAAGCATCGGAGCGACGGCAAACGAACGGCGGGCAGGGGGTATTTTGCGCCGAAGAAATTAAGCAAGCAGGAAGGGAGAAGGGACACCGTTCATGAGCAAAAAGGGAAGAATCTTAAGCGGCATGCGGGCCTCCGGGCGGCTGCACATCGGCCATTTAAGCGTGTTGGAGAACTGGCTTAAGCTGCAGGACGAATACGAGTGCTTTTATTTCGTGGCCGACCTGCACGCCCTGACCACGGCCTTTGACGACCCGGGAGCGATTAAAGAAAATACGCTGGAAATGGTGGCCGACTGGCTGGCCGTGGGGCTCGACCCGCAGAAAAGCGTTATTTTCGTCCAATCCGACATTCCCGAACACGCGGAGCTCCACCTCATTTTTTCCATGTTTACGCCTCTTTCCTGGCTGGAAAGGGTACCCACTTATAAAGACCAGGTGCAGCAATTTAAAGAACAGGGCAAAGACATCATGACCTACGGGTTTCTCGGCTACCCCCTTTTGCAGGCGGCGGACATCCTCATGTACCGGGCCGACGCCGTCCCGGTAGGGGAAGATCAGCTGCCCCACCTGGAACTG
>JBFLZY010000182.1:0-2771 GCA_040755975.1 Bacillota bacterium
GGGAAAAAACGTTGTCTTCCCCATCCTGTCCTTTCAGGCGCGCGGCCAGGGAGACAAGTTCTTCCGCCAGCCTGTTGATTTCCATGAGGTTCCCCGCCATGGACTGGGTGGTCTGGGACTGCTCCTGGGCCTGGCGCGAAACGTCTTGAAGGTGCTTGCGGATATCCTCGATGATCTTGTTTATGCTACCGATGACCTCGCCCGCCTCTTTGGCGTATCTGGCCGTTTTATCCGCCAGGGCCCTGATTTCGCGGGCCACCACGTTGAATCCCGCCCCGAGGTGCCCAATGTGCGCCGCCTCGATGGCCGCGTTAATTCCCAGCAAATTGGTGTTGACGGCAATCTCCTCGATGAACTCCAATACCTGATCACCCCGGCCGACGTCTTTGGCGGCGTTCTCGGCAAGCCTGCTCAAGGTGGCCGCCGCAGCAGCCAGCTGCTGGGTGGCCGCCGCCAGCTGCTCGCCCGCCGCCGTTACGTCCTGCACGTTTCCGGACAGCCGGCCAGCTATTTCCAAAAGAAATTCTTCGTTTTCAATGCTTTCCGAAACGCTGATCCCGCCTACTATCCGCCCCTCTTCCACGATGGGGATGGCCCTGCCCACGTAAGGGACGCCAAAAACCTCCCTGCCGACCCGGCCGACCATCCGCCTGCCCTCGGTAATGGCCCGGCAGACCAGCGCGGAGGGGACAAACGGGTCCCCCGGCTTTACCTTCTGGTCCAGTTTCCTGCCGGGAACGTAGATCAGCACCTTTTCCCGGTCCAGCACCGAAACGGCGGTATCCTGGGCAAAAAGTCCACAGAGGTAGGGAGCCACTCTGACAAAGGCTTCCAGCAAAGATCCCGGCATGTCGGAATTCCTCCTTTTCTGTCGAAAACCCGTGCATAAAAAAGCAATTTATAATTAGCGCCGCAGTATTTCTCTGCGGCGTTACCTTATCTCCTGCAAAGAAAAAACGGGAGGAGGAAACCTGCCGCGGACCTTTTAAGCGGCAGGTTTCCGGCCCCAAGCGCAGCTAGCTAGCGCTTGTTCATAACGGGAGGAACGGTTTCTTCGGGCTTGATCTCCCGGATCAGGGTGGGCACCGGATAATCAAAGCCATCCTTCTTTTCGAATTTGATGTGGTAAAGGGCCTGAAGGGCCTGGTGATCCTCTTTGCGGAAGGTCATGGTTCCTTTCGGCGTTTCAAAGCTCATTCCTTCCATCGCTGCGATCAGCTTCTCGGCATCGGTATCGCCGCCGGTCTTCGTTAGCGCCTGGACGATGGCCGCCGCGGCGGCAAAACCGCCCGGGGTGAAGAGGTCCGGAGACTGGCCGTTAAAGCGTTTCTTGTGTTCTTCCACCAGCCAGTCGTTAACCTTATTTTTCGGCAGGCCGTAATAGTACACACAGTAGCCTTCCTGGCCTTCCATTCCCCACATCGCCTTCAAGGCGGCCAGGTCCGGCGCTCCGGTCATGATTTTGATTCCCCTGGCGGGAACCTTCATGTCCATAATCTGCTTCCAGGGGGTATTGGCGCTGCCGGCCCAGATGACGTACAGATAATCCGGCTTGGCGTTGATGATGCGCTGGATGTGGGCCGTAAAATCGGTGGCGTTCATGGGGGCGAACTCCTGGAGAATCGTTTTGAGCCCCTTCTGCTCCCCGGCCTTAACGAAGGCCGCCGCCCCGTCCCGGCCAAAGGCGTAGTCCTGGGCCAGCACGGCCACGGTGGCACCCGCCTTGCTGGCCGCAATGGCCGCCGCCACGGCCAGGGCATCCTGGGAGGAGTTTCTGCCGGTGCGGAAAATGTACTTGTTCCACTGGGCGCCGGTGATGCTGTCCGCCACCGCCGGCTCCACCACCATCACGCGCTTGTACTCCTGGGCCAGCGGCAGGATGGCCAGGGCGTCGGCAGAACTGGCGCTCCCTACCAGAATGTCGACCTTATCCTCTTCCAATAGTTTTAAAGCCTTTTGTTTAGCCACGTCGGGCTTGGTGGTGGTATCTTCGATCACCACCTGCAGGGGCCGCCCGGCAACTTCTTTTTTGCCCTGCGTGGCGTAATCCAATCCCAGTTCAAAACCATTGATCGTCTGTTTGCCGTAACTTTCCAAAGCCCCGGTCAGGCTGGTCGCAATCCCGATCTTAATCGGTTTTTTTGCTTCCGTCGCTTTCTCTTTCGCTTTCTCTCCCCCGCCGCCGCAGGCCGCCAAAAGAAACGCCAGCGCCGCCGCAACAAAACCTGAAACCCACTTTTTTCCCAATTGTTTTCCTCCTTTCCGGTATTCATAATCTTCTTGCAAAAATATTAAATTCTCTCCAGTCAGTCACCTCCTGACCCTGCTACCTGATTTTTTTAATTTTAAAACTACTCAGTTACACTGCAGTTGCCAGCCGGCTCACTTGCCCACCGTTCGTTTGCCGTCGCCCCAACGCTGCGGGCAAATCGAACGGCGGACCGCCAATTTTCATCCGCTGCCGGTGCCGCGAAAAACGGCAGGGGTAACTGTCCTGCAACCCGGCCGGTGTATAATGAAAAGAAGGGAGGAGACGCGGATGAAAATTAATGTCAACGGCATCAATCTTTACTGCGAGATCCACGGCAGCGGAGAACCCTTGCTTTTAATTGAAGGCTTCGGGTATTCCTCCTGGATGTGGTACAGGCAGGTGCCCGAACTGAGCAAACATTACCAGCTCATCGTTTTTGACAACCGGGGTGTGGGAGAAAGCGACAAACCCGACGTACCCTACAGCATTGAAATGATGGCCGACGACGCCGCCGGTCTAG
>JBFLZY010000183.1:0-2765 GCA_040755975.1 Bacillota bacterium
ATATCGGCATCGGGATCTCCGGCGACATCCAGCATACCGTGGGCATCCAGGACGCGCAAAAAATCGTGGCGATCAACGCCAACCCCAAGGCGCCCATCTTTAAAATGGCCGATTACGGCATCGTCGCCGATTATCAGGAAATGGTCCCGCTGCTCTGCGCAGCCGTTGCGCAGGCAAAAAATGCCCAGGCAAAGAAATAAAGGAGGTCGTCAGGAATGGATTTTGGTTTTACCCCGGAACAGGAGCTTTTGTGCAAGGGAGTACGGGAATTTGCCGAAAAGGTGATCGCCCCCCGGGTGCAGGAAATGGAGGAAACGAAAGAAGCCCCGCTGGGTATTTACAAAGCGATGGGGCAAAACGGCTTCTTTGCCGCCGGCATCCCCAAACAATTCGGCGGCCTGGAGATGGGCGCCCTCGGGCGGACGATCGTGGTGGAGGAGATCAGCCGGGTATCGGCGGCGGTGGGCATGGCCACGCAGGTCTTCTACCTGGGGATCGCGCCCTTTTTGGAAGGGGCGTCCGCGGAGCAGCAGCAAAAGTACCTCCCCGCGCTGGCTAAGGGCGAAAAGCTGGCTACCGTGGCGGTTACCGAGGCCACCGGCGGCTCCGACCCCACCGGGATTGTGACGGAGGCGAAAAAGGAAGGAAATAATTACATCTTGAACGGGCGAAAGATTTTCATCACCAACTCCCACGAAGCGGATTTAATCACCGTGGTAGCCCGCACCGGCGAAGATCCTCCGCAGTTCAGCGCGTTTATCGTGGAAAAGGGTATGCCCGGCTTTAAACCCGGCCGCAAGGAAAATAAAATGGGCTTCCACGGCTGCACCACCGGCGAGCTGATTTTCGAAAACTGCGCCGTACCGGCGGAAAACCTGGTCGGCAAGGAAGGGGACGGTTTGAGAATCGCCCTCAAGGCCATCAGCGAAACGGGACGCGGCGGCATGGCCGGGGTGGCCCTGGGGATTCTGGCCAGCTGCCTGGAAGAGGCGGTTAAGTTTGCCAACGAGCGCGTCCTGGGGGGCAAGCCGATCAGCGTGCACCAGGCCATTCAATCCCGGATCGCCGACATCCGCATTGCCCTGGAAAGCAGCCGGCTGCTGACCTACCGGGCGGCCTGGCTCAAAGACCGGGGGATGCGCTGCGACGTGGAGTACGCTATTGCCAAGTATTACGCCACGGAGGCCGCCGTCCAGTGCGCCAAGAAAACCGTGGACATTTACGGCGGCTACGGGGTCATGATGGAGTTCGCGGCCCAGCGGCTCTACCGCGACGCCCAGGTGCTCATTCCGTCGGCGGGGACTTCGGACATCCAGATGATCGTGATCGCGCGGGACAGTTTGAAGAAAGGGAAGAAGTAGGAAAGAAGTCCAAAAGGAATAAAGAAGAAGTTAAGATGAAGTAGAAGCAGCAATTATTATCGGGAAGCAAAACTTAAAAACGAACCCGAAGGGAACTATCCTGCGAAGGAAAGCTCAATTTCATGGAATGGCTGGCCTGCTTTTCGTAAAACGCGAAGGTCAGGCTTTTTATTTAGCCGACGGCTGCTTTTTCCCGGTGGAATTCCTCCAAATAAATTTTAATTATTTCGACAACTCTATCGACAGTTAAAGATGCGTTAATCAGGAGGAGTCCGTTGTAATAATAATATTCTTCCGACAGCCCTTCCAGAAAACCAATATACAACGCCCGCACCTTATACCCCCCCGTTTATGGCCGGCTTATTTATCTCTTAAATAGTTAATTCGCCGCCGATATTAAAAATCCTATGCCCGAATTAACAAAAAAAACACTATCAATCGACATTTTTTGGAGTTGAATATTTTTCCATGATTTCCCTAAATTGCTGAAAGGCCAGTTCGATAGTTTCTCTTAATTCCTCAAGTTTTTTGAGATCGTCTGGATTCGGCAGAGGTCGGGGATCGTCGGTGCGGCCGACCAGGTAATCCAGGCTTACGTTGAGTTCGTTGGCTATTTTCTCCAAAAGATCGACCCGCGCCCGGCACTTGCCGTTTTCGATGTCGTAGAGAAATTGCGAAGTGATCCCGATTTTTTCCGCCAGGACCGGCCCCGAAATATTTCTCATCTTTCTTGCCTCTTTGATTCTCACTGTTTTTGCCTCCCCTTCTCCCGCATTATTATACAATACATTGTTGCATCCCGGCAAGCAATAATACATTGTAGATTTGAAGATAATTAAAGATAAATTACAATATATAGTTGTATTTAAATATAAATACAACAAATCGCTGTAGTTTAAGATTTACAAATGCAGCTATATAATGTATCTTATTCTTGGTGAATGGAAATGTGGAAAGACGTTATTGAAAACGAAATGAAAAAAAGGAACATCACGTTAAGAAAGCTTGCCGAGTTGACCGGCTACAGCTATGAGTACCTGCGCGTCTTGTTTAAGGGCAAGCAGCGTTTTCACCAGGAAAACATTGAAAGAATCGGCAAAGCGCTGGGCGTAAATTTCGAGCTTTACCCCTGCGAGGAATCCCCTCCCCGGCCCCCAGACGAGCCGGAAATTAAAGACTAAGGGCCGGGGGAAGGGGATTTTGGGTTTTTGAGGAGGTGATGCTTTTTTTGTAAATTTTAAGAAAGAAAGGAGGCAAAGGAGGCCGTGAAATTTTTGGCCGAAGAGGATTGCCGGGCGTATTGCGACTATAACCAGGTCTGTGTAAAGTTTGGCAAAGTGTACCGGGACGGCTGCGTGCTGGACGGCGAAGGCTATCCGGAAGGCATCCCGGCCGATGAGCAGG
>JBFLZY010000184.1:0-2679 GCA_040755975.1 Bacillota bacterium
TCCCGCTATACCGGCAACCTCTAACCAACAGAAATATTTAAACCAACCTAAGGGGGGATGCCCAAAAAACAAAGAAATACTGCGATACATGGAGTTTTTTAACCGGACAAATGTCCTAAGTGTAATTCATAAAACCACCCCGTCGCTTAATGCGCTGAAAAATAACGGGAGAAGAGCAATTGCTCACGGAGGTTTGTGGTTACCCTCCGACTAATATTTATTACGATTTTTTACATTCTACGAATACCCGCAAAAAACATCTTCCCCATTCCCCCTCCCCCTTGTGCTATAATTTCCCCAGGTGATCTCCCATGTCCGAAACCTACCGAACTCCCAGATGGCCTGCCCGCCGTTTTTCGGTGCGTGGACTGTCAAGCAATTTTAGTTTGGGCGACAATTGGGCGGCAAACTTAAAAATAAAACTCCGGAATAAAATTCCGGAGTCCTTGATATTCCTGGCGTCCCGGGAGGGATTCGAACCCCCGACCGACGGATTAGAAGTCCGAAAAATATCCTTTTGTTCCTTTGGTGAACATGCGGAAATGCTTGATATTGCTGGACTTTTTCTCTTTGCCGTTGGTAAACGTTGGGAAGTTTTGGGGATAATTTTGAAATGACTATCCCCAAATTATCCCCAGGGGATAGCCGCCGGATCTTTATGTCCAACTTAGGGCATTGGGGATAGAAGGACTAGCCTGGACAGGGCGCATTTACAGGCGAATTTTGGCCGGTCTAAACGTGGGCAGATATAAAACCATTAGCCAGGAAAGATAACCCTTCCTGCGTCCGCTGGAAGGAATAGAAGGCCATTTTCGGGGGGTTTAGGGGAGGGGTAAGCGGATAACCCTCACCCGGCAGTTTCAATGGGAATACGGGCCTTAATTTTGCGTCTGGGGCGCTTTCTGCCTTTTGTGAAGTTTGGGCACCGGACCACCTTAAAGAGGATCCCATCTTTCGTTTCCAGGATGTAGGCGGTCGCACCGGCAGCTTCAAGTCCGGCCAGGGGGTCCTTGAAGAAGAAGAAGGGGCACCCGGTGGTCGCGTTTAAGCAAGACCAGCAGAGGGCCTCCTGCTTTTGAAATTTCGCCAGGGGTAGAGGTATTGCGGGCATGGTTCCTCACTCCAGCGGCCACCGGTTAACCAGCACCTGGCCGGTGAGGATGTTCACCCAGACAACGGGAGGGGCCGTCCTCCACCAGGGGGTATACTTCTTGAAGTCAGAAGGGGTAACAATCATCCGGGGTTTCTTTTTGGCAACAGTCTGCTTTGACCTTGCTTTTGCCTTCTCCCGGAGGTCGGCCAGAAACAGTTCCCGGAATTCCTCTTTGGATAGCATATAACCACCCCTAAAAAGTGTATCATATTTGAAATAATTGTGATACACTCTAAACATGGAGAAGCGAGTTTTTTGTTCTTTCTGCGGGAATGAAATGGCCTTTAACAAGCAGGAAGGCTGCTGGATATGCGTCCCCTGCAAGGTCAGTGTATGGCCTTACGTTGAACGGGTGGAAAAAGAGGTCCGCCGGTTAATGGCGCCTTCCGCCGGCAGGAAGAAGGGAAGCGGCGGCAAGCGGCGCAGCCGGTTTAAGACGAAAAAACCAGGGATGAAGCTCGTCGTCCCCTGGTATCAGAGATACTAACTTTGGTTACCGCCCGGTTTCCTGCCGTATTGAACAGAAAATTCCAAAATTACTAATTAAAAACATAGGAGAAATAAGGCGAAGAAAAACGAAGAAAAAATGACTTTGTTTATGTTTTTAGCGTTTTACCTGAAAGTCCAGGGCGTGGTATTATCGAAAAAAACAAAGGGGGGTTAAAGAGTAAAAATGCAGGGAATGGTAAAAGTCGTTGTCTGTGATTACTACGAGAAGCCACTTTTTTGTATTTGCTATGAAAACGGCTATGCTGAAAGGGCGGCGCTGTGGGTCAACTCCGCGCTGGCGGCTAGTCCGGAAGAACTACAGGAGCATTTGCGTCGGGCAGAGGAAAAATGGAAGGAGATAAGCAAGAACGTAGAAGAGGAGAAAAAACGGGACGCTGAATTTCTTGCGGGGTTAGATGATTTAATACGCAAACATAAAGCTAAAAGGGAGGGCAGGGAAGATGGCAGAAGCAATTTCGCATACTGATAGCGAACACGAAAGGGTCATCAGTGCGCTTTACGAAGAATCGGAAGACGATGAGGAATTTGCGGAAAAGGTTATGTCGCACATCTGGACGAGGGACGAAAAGCTCCGCCGGGTCTGGCCGGATAAGGAACGATACCTGAAGGACTGCCTGCCCCGGTTCCTGGAAGTAGCCGAAAGAGAAACGCCGCCGGAAGACAGGGATATAGATTACATTTTCTTCGGAAGATAATGATGAGCCGGGCAAATGCCCGGCTTTTCGTTTCTATTGTGCCCTTCCTATCGCTTTCCTGGCGATGTTTATTTCCCGTATTTCCAGCCCGTTGATGATGCTTCTTTTCTGTTCGGGGGTGTACTTCGGGCTTTCCTGAACGGCCCGGATCTGTTTTCTGATCTCGCTCAGTTCTTTGGCTGCCTTCTTAAGCTTCGGCAAATGGTATAGGATTGTTTTTTCCCTTTCGGTTAATTCCACCGGCTTCCCGGTTTTTTTCCGCTCTTTTGCGCTGGCTTCCAGCTGCAGCCCCTCATTGTAGAACCGGTAAAACAGGTCTAT
>JBFLZY010000185.1:0-2670 GCA_040755975.1 Bacillota bacterium
CCGTGGTTCCTCATTACGCCACGGCATTAGGTGCCTCCCCTGCCCAGGTGGGGGTGATTTTTGCCGCTTATTCGGCCGGCCTTCTGCTGTTCGACATCCCCGCCGGCATCGCCTGCGACCGGTATGGTTATAAACCGCCGCTGGTGCTGGGGATGGCCGGGTTGACCCTGGCCACGGTTGCCTTTGCTTTTTCCGGGCGGATCTGGCTTCTGGCGGCCAGCCGCCTGGCCCAGGGGATCGCCGGGGCAGTTACCTGGACCGCTGCGATGGCCGTGGTGGCCGCCCTTTACCCGTCCCGCCGGCTGGGCCAAAGAATGGGCATCATGATGACCAGTGGCGGCATTGGGACCATTATCGGTCCGGCCCTGGGGGGCGCCTTTTACTGCCGGTTACGCCGCCCCTTTTCTGGCTGTGGCTCTGGCGGGTACCGTGCTGGGGGTGCTCCTCTGGTTCAGCCGGATGCCCGAAACATCAACCCCCGGAATAAAATCACTCCGGGGGCTGAAACTTTTTCTTGGGAACAGGTGTAATTAGGATAATGGACAGGGGAGAAAAGGGGAGATTTTTTTGGACGCCGACGACCGCCAACTGGTGCTCATGTGCCGGGAGGGCCGGGAAGAAGCTTATCGCCAGCTCCTTTCCCGGTACGAGGGTTATATTTACAGTCTGTGCTACCGGTTGACCGGCCAGCGGGAAGACGCCCTGGAGCTGTCCCAGGAAGCTTTTCTCAAAGTGGTCACCGGCCTGCCCGGTTTTCAGGTCAACCGCCCCTTTAAGCCCTGGCTCCGGCAGGTGGTCGTCAACGTTTGCCTGAATTACTTACGCCGGCGCACCCCGGAAACGCTCTCGCTGGACCAGCCCGCCGGCGAGAATTTCTTCCTGGCCGACACCCTGGCCGCCGGCAGCGGGGATGACCCGCAGGTCCGGCTGGAATGGGTTGAAACCAGAGAAGCGCTCCGGGCGGCGTTGGAGCGCCTGCCGCCCCTCTGGCGCCTGGTGCTTGCCTTGCGCCACCAGGAAGAGCTGAGCTACCAGGAAATTGCCGCCGCTACCGGACTGCCCCTGGGCACCGTGAAAACTTACCTTTTCCGCGCCCGCAACCTGCTCCGGCAGGTATTCAGCGAAATTTATGGCTGGGAGGAGGGCCAGCGGTGAGATGTGAAAACGAACTTCTTCAGGCTTATCTCGACCGTGAACTGGCAGAACAAAAAGCCCGGGAAGTAAAAGAGCACCTGGCCGCGTGCCGGGCCTGCCGCCGGGAGCTTTCCCGCCTGAAGCTTTTGTGGCTGGAGCTGGGCCAGCCGGAAGCAATTCCCCTCCCCCCTGAGCTGCCCTACCTCCGGCAGCAGGCGATCGCGGCTGCCCGTCCGGTGCCTCGGAGACCGGAAAAAGGAAGGCCCGGTTTCTGGGATATCCAGAAGCTGGCCTGGCGCCCCTTAAGCCTAACCACCGCCTACCTGCCCGGATCGGGGGAAGTTAAGGAACTGGTCAAAGCCGCCGGACGGGAACTGCCGGGCCTGCTGCTCGGTTCCCTGGCCATTACCAGGCGCCTGTGGCGGATGCGGCGCGCCAGGGGGAAAGGACGGGGCCGGCGGTGAGCGTCATTCTGCTGGTTTTACTTGGAGCCGTTTTCCTCTTGATCGCCGTCTTGTGCCTGCCGGTGGCCTTTGCCGGGAGAATCCACCTGGCCGAAAAAGTAAGCGGCGAGGGGGAGTTGGCCTGGGCGGGGGGCCTGGCCGCCGCCCGGCTGGGGATCCGGGAGGGGAAGCCGGACTTTTCCTGGCGGCTGGGCCCCTTCAACGGCCGTCCGCGCCGCCGGAGCGGGCGGGACAAAGGCGAAAAGCCCCGAAAATCCCGCCACTCCGGGAAGGGGAAACAACGCAAGCGGGACGGGTTTCGGCCGGTTTCCGGATGGAAATCAATCGCTCCGTTTGTTGACCGCCGGCTGATCGGCAAGACGGTTTCCTTCCTGCGCCGCCTTTTCCGCTCCCTTCATCTCAAGCTCCGGCTGGAAGGGGAATACGGAACCGGCGACCCGGCGCTGACCGGTTACCTGACGGCAGCGCTGGCGGCCTTAAACAGTGAGAGCAGAGATTTATCTTTGCGCCCCAACTTTAAGGAAGCCTTCCTGGACCTCCGGGGAGAATTCCGCTGCCGGGTGGTTCCGGCCGGGCTTTTGCTGCACACCGGCGGCTTCTTGCTGGCCGCCCCGGTCCGGCGGCTCTGGTGGTCCGGGATTATAAAACCAAAACTAACAAGGAGGCTGTTCATAAATGCTCAAAGAAAACATTGAGGCCATCGTTTCCAGGCTGGAAAACCTGATCACTACCAAAACCATCGTGGGCGATCCTATTGTCAGCGGCAACATCACCATTATTCCCGTTATGTCCGCCTGCTTCGGCTTCGGCACCGGCAGCGGGGAAGGCAGCGACCCTGGCAAAGGGGCGGGCAAAGGCGGCGGCGGCGGAGCGGGCGCCAGGATCAACCCCACCGCTCTGGTTGTCATCCAGGAGGGGGAAGTAAAAGTCTACTCCCTGGGGCAAAAAGGCACCCTGGAAAAACTGGCCGGGCTGATCCCCGAGGTGGTGGCGAAATTCGGAAAGGACCAACAGAAAAAAGATTTGGCTGAATAGGCGAAAATCCAGCTGGTAAGCAAATAAGCAACAGCAA
>JBFLZY010000186.1:0-2632 GCA_040755975.1 Bacillota bacterium
GACGCGGGGCGCTTTTATTTCCAGCTCCGCCGCCGCCGCAACGACGGCGCCGACGAGCGTGTCCGCGTACTCCTGGACGGTCGGGGGCCGGTCGCCGGCGGCGTAATAAATGCCCAATCCTCCGCCCAGGTTCAACTCACCGGCCAGCCAGCCCGTTTCCTGATGCACCCGGGCGACAAAGTCCATCATCACGCGGGCGCAGTGGGCGTAGGACGCCAGCTCGAAAATCTGGGAGCCGATGTGGCAGTGGAACCCGTGAAGCCTGACATTTTTCATTTCCAGGGCCCTTTTAATGGCCGCGCGCGCCTGGCCGTTTTCGATGACCAGCCCGAACTTGCTGTCGATCTGGCCGGTTTTAATGTATTCGTGGGTATGGGCCTCAATTCCCGGGGTCAACCGGATGATTATCTCCGCCGTGGCGTGCTTTTCTCCGGCCAGGCGGTTCAAAAGCTCGAGTTCATAAAAATTGTCGACCACGATGCGCCCTACTTTGTATTCCAGGGCCAGGGCCAGTTCTTCGGGAGATTTGTTATTGCCGTGGAAATAGACCCGCCCCATGGGAAACCGGGCCTGCCCGGCGGTGTAGAGCTCGCCTCCGGAAACCAGGTCCAGGCCCAGGCCTTCTTCTTCCACCAGGCGGCAGACGGCCATGTTCAAAAGGGCTTTGGCCGCGTAAATGACGCCGGCGCCGTATTTTAAGGTAAACGCTGCGTAGTAATCCCGGCAGTTCTGCCGGAATAGTTGTTCGTCAAGGACGTAGAGGGGGGTGCCGAACCGGCGGGCCAGTTCGACGGTGTCGCACCCGCCGATTTCCAGGTGGCCGCGATCGTTGATGCGCATTGTGCCGTGAAGCTTCATCATCTTTTCCTCCTCGAAAATAAGTTAAGTGCCTGACACTTAACTTACGCGTTCGCTCCGCGTTAATAAAAATTAAAGCGGCCTTAAGCTTTTCCGGGGAAGGCCGCCTGTCCTCGTTACCCGAAGAACAAACCCCTCCTCCCACCGTGAGATAGCGCTCCACCGGGCAACGGAGTTATTGCCGCGGTGACAGTCCGGCGCCTGTTCGACGCCGGCCCAGCCCGGGAGCCCCGGCAATCTTCCCGGACTTCGGCAGGCAGCCCCTTCCCGTTCGCCTCATCGCTTCAACCGGGAAGCTCGGGCAAAGGTACTCATGCCGACCTGCGCCTCTACCTCACCTCCAGGGGGAGATGAGGCATATCGCGATTTATTTAAGCGAGCTTTAACTGACGTTATTCTAACATGACCTTAAAATTTTCGTCAATAATTAAATTAATGCCGCCCGGGAGTTCCCGGGACATTCAGGAAAGGAAACGGTATAAAGTGGCCCGGCCCACACCCAGGAGGCGGGCCGCCCTGGCCTTGTTGCCTCCGGCCTCGCGCAGGGCTTTTTGCACCTTTTCTCTGTCCAGCTTGGGCTTGCGCCCGGGTTTCCCGGCCGGGCCGGCCGGCTTTTCCTGCTTGACCTGTCTTTCCGGTTTTTCCTCCGGGCTTTCCGCGGCCTTGACGATTTCCGGCGGGAGGTGCTCCGGCTTGACGGATTTGCCCCGGCACTTGATCAGGGCAAACTGGATGGCGTTTTGCAACTGCCGGACGTTGCCGGGCCAGGCGTAACCCATCAGAACCTCCAGGGCTTCGGCGGACAAGAAGACTTCCCGGCCGGCCTCGGCCGCCAGCCTTTGCAAAAAATGCTGCGCCAGCAAAGGGATGTCGTTTCGGTGCTCCCGCAAGGGAGGCAGGGTGATCGGCACCACGCAGAGGCGGTAGTAGAGATCTTCCCGGAATTTCCCCTGTCTGATCATCTCCTTTAAATCGCGGTTCGTGGCGCTGATCACCCGTACGTTGACCCTGATCGTCCGCTCGCCGCCCACGCGCTCGAAAGTCCCTTCCTGCAGCACGCGCAAAAGTTTTACCTGCGTGGCCGGGGGCAATTCGCCCACTTCGTCCAAAAAGACGGTGCCGCCGTCGGCCAGCTCGAAGCGGCCCTTTTTATCGCGGATGGCCCCGGTAAAGGCGCCCTTCACGTGCCCGAACAGTTCGCTTTCCAGCGTCCCTTGCGGCAGGGCGCCGCAGTTCACCGCCACAAAGGGCTTGCCCGCCCGGATGCTCTCGTTGTGAAGGGCGGCGGCCACCAGCTCTTTACCCGTCCCCGTCTCGCCCTGGATGAGCACGGGGGCGCTGCTGTCGGCTACGTCGCGGATCAGCTCAAAAATCTGCAACATCTTGTGGTCCCGGCCGATAATGCCGGCGAACTGCTGGATTTCCCCCAGACGCCTTTCCAGCTCCAGAAGGCGCGTCTGATCGCGGTAAGAGGCCAGAATCCCCACCATCTCGCCGGCGTTGTCTTTAATGGGCACCACGGACACCTCCAGGTACTTTCTTTCCCCCTCCCGGGAGGTAAAGTCCAGGGTGTAGTTAAGGCGCCGCGCCCTGCACACGCCCTTCTCGGCAAAGGAGCACTTGCCCCCGCAAAAACCGCCCGGGAACACCTCGTGGCAATCCCGGCCCAGCACTTCCTCCCGGCGGTAGCCGGTAATCTTCTCGGCGCCGCTGTTAAAGTAAAAGATCCGGCGGTAGAGGTCGTGGGCCACAATCCCCTCGGAAAGGTTGTCCA
>JBFLZY010000187.1:0-2563 GCA_040755975.1 Bacillota bacterium
GCAGCTAACCTGGCCGGAAAACGTCCATTTCTTTTCCCCCGGCGAAGTGGAAGCCTGCCCTGTGGTGCGCCGGGGCAGGGAGATTGCCCGCGTCCACGGGATCAGCTACCCCCGGCGGGAGGTCACCGAAAACTACGCCCGGCTTTTTCAACGCCACCCGGACGCCCCCTTTTCCGTCGCGGTTTTGCACTGCAACGTGGGAGGCATCCCCGAGCATGAAAACTACGCTCCCTGCCAGCTGGACGACCTCCGCAAAAGCCGGTTTGATTACTGGGCGCTGGGGCACGTTCACGGGCGGCGCGTCTTCCAGGACGCCGACCCGGCCATCGTTTACCCGGGCAGCCCGCAGGGGCGGAACCCGCGGGAAGGGACGGAAAGGGGCTGTTACCTGGTGAGGGTGGCCGAAAACGGCCTGGTCACCCTGGAATTTTTGCCCGTAGATACCGTCAGATGGGTGGAATTGCCCGTTTCCATTGCCGGGATGAACAGTGAAGATGATTTGTTAAGCTGCCTGGAAACCCGGCTTCAGGAGATCCGGGAGGAGCACCCCGGCCGCTCGGTGGTGGTGCGGATCGGGCTGGAGGGCCGCGGCCCTTTGCACAGGCGACTGCAAAATAAAGGGACTGCCGGCGACCTCCTTGGCGAATTGCGCGCCCGTTTTGCTCCTGCGCAGGGAAATTTCTTGTGGCCGGAGGCAATCCGCTGCCGCACAGGCATTTCCGTTGACAGGGAAGCCGTCCGCAGGAGCCGGACGCTGCTGGGGGACCTCCTTCTTTTGAGTCAAGAGGCGCTGGCCGATGTTGAACTGCGCAACCGGCTCCGGCAAAGCCTGTCCCCCCTGGAAGAAAGGGCGGTGAGGCGCCTTTTGCCGCCGGGGGACGAGGAATTTGCGGAATTGCTGGGCGCCGCCGAGGAGCTGGCCGTTGATTTGCTGTGGGAGGAGGAAGAATGATGCGCCTGGCCGGCCTGCACGTCAATGCTTACGGCATCCTTCACGATTTGACGCTTTCCCCGGAAGACCTCGGCGGGACGCCGGTGGTTCTCTACGGCTTAAACGAAGCGGGCAAGTCGACACTGATTTCTTTTGTGCGCGGCACCCTCTTTGGTTTTAAAGGGGAGGGAAGTAAAGCCGAACCGGTGGCGGCAACCCTCCCCGGAGGGTGGCTGCTTCTGGAGGACGAAGGCGAAGTTTTCCGCGTCTTCAGGTCCGGCAAAGGGGACGGCAAGGTGGTCGTGGAGCTGCCGGACGGCACACAGGCAGGGGAAGCTTTCCTGCGCGACCGCCTTCTCCACGGCGTCAGCCCCACTTTTTTTAAAAATGTTTTCGCCATCGGAATCGAAGAGCTGAGAAAAGTCGACGACTTAAAAAAAGAAGAAGTGAATTCTTACATTTACGGGGCCGGTACGGGAGTAAGGCCGGAAAAGCTCGCCCAGGCGACCGCCCTCCTGCGTTCCTCCCTACTGGACCTGTTCAACCCGGACAGGCGCGCCCAGAAACCGGAAATAAACCGGCTCCTCAGCGAACTGGACAGGCTCGACCGGCAGATCCGGCAACTTGAGCAGCAGCCTGCGCAGTACCGGCAGCTTAAGGCCGCCCAGGCGGAGTTGGCGAAAAGGCACGACGCCCTCCTGGAAGAATTCCGGGGCTTGCGTGAGCGCCTCCGGCGCCTGGAAAACCTGCGCAAAGCCCGGGAGCCGTGGGTGAAGCAGCAAAGCCTGAGCGCGCTGCTGGCGGCCGCGGAACCGGTCGAAAATTTTCCGGAAGACGGCGTTTCCCGGCTGGAGAGGCTGGCGGAGCGGAAGGAAGAAAAGCTGGCCGCGTTGCGCAAGTACGCGCTGGCGGTGGAAAACCTGCAGGGAAAGCTGAACTCGTTTCCGGTGGACGCCGCCGTTTTAGAACAAAGCGCGGCCATTAAAAGCCTGGATGGAGAGCTTTCCCTCTACCTGGAGAAGCGGCAGAGATTAAACGAAGCAGAAGCCAGGATGGAGCAGTTAGAGGAGCAGGTCCAGGAGCAGCTGGCCGATCTGGGCCCGGCCTGGGACGCCGGGGCGGTGCTGGCGCTCGATCTTTCCCTTGCCGTCCGCCGGCGGGTGGAGGATTACGCCCGCGCTCTGCGCCGGCAGGAAGAGAACGTAAATAAATTCCGCCACCTCCGGGAATCCTGTCAGAAAGAGGTTGACGAAAAAAGGACCGCCCTTGCGGAAGTTGCCGGGAAAATGTCCGCCCTGCCGGCAGTTCAACAAGATCCCCGGCCTTTGCGCGAGCGCCTGGCCGCCCTGGAGGGATTGGAACAGGATTGGCAGCGCCGCGAACAATTGCGGCTGAACAGGGAGGGGAAGCAGGAAAGGTGCGATGACCTGCGTTTAAGAAAGGACTTCGCGGAAAACAGCCTTCGAAATGCAGCACGCTTAAAAGAACCCTGGTGGCTTGCCGCCGCCGCGGCGCTCTTCGGTCTGGCCGGTTTACTTGCCGCCGGGCCCGGTGCGGCCGGCTTTGTTTTACTTGCCGGCGGAGTCGGGCTGGGAGTTCTCCTGTTCTTCTTCTTGCGGGGCAGGGCGGCGG
>JBFLZY010000188.1:0-2545 GCA_040755975.1 Bacillota bacterium
GGTAGGCCAGGAATTTTCCCGTGCGCCCCAGGCCGCACTGGACCTCGTCAAAAATGAGGAGGAGGTTGCGGCGGGTGCATAATTCCCGGACGCCTTCCAGATAATCTTTCCGGGCGACGTGGACTCCTCCTTCCCCCTGGACGGCCTCCAGCATCACCGCGCAGGTATACGGGCCGACGGCCGCTTCCAGGGCGTCCAGGTCGTTGAAGGGGACGTATTGAAACCCGGGCGGCAAAGGCTCAAAACCCTTTTGATACTTGGGCTGGCCGGTGGCGGTGATGGTGGCCAGGGTGCGCCCGTGGAAGGATTTTAAAGCCGTGATGATTTCGTATTTTTCCGGCCCGTCGTGGAGTTTGGCGTACTTGCGGGCCAGCTTGATGGCCGCCTCGTTGGCTTCCGCCCCGCTGTTGCAAAAGAACACCCGGTCGCCGCAGGAATTCTCCGCCAGCAGCCGCGCCAGCAGGGCCTGCGGCTCGATGTAGTAGAGGTTGGAGACGTGCATCAGGCGGCGGACCTGCTCCGCGACGGCTTCCGCCACGGCGGGGTGGCCGTGCCCCAGTGCGCAGACGGCGATGCCGGCCACGAAGTCCAGATATTCCTTGCCGTCCGCGTCCCAGAGCCGGGCGCCGGACCCTTTCACCGGGGCCAGCGGAATGCGGCTGTAAGTATTCATTACATATTGATGGGATAATTCCATAATTTCTTGGCCAGTCAATTAAATTAACCCCCTTCAAAGAAAAGATTTGGGAACGTTTTTACGACACCAACAAAGAGTGAAAAATTACGAACCAGCCCCCGGCGCACCCGGCACAAGCTTATACCAGGTGTACCGGTGGAAGCATAAACGGCACCTGACGGATCAGTGCCGGGTCAGCCCGGAGCTTTTTAAGGAACAGAAAAGCGAACGGCGGGCAAAAGGTTATTTTCCGGGCGGTCATTGGACTTAGTGGTCTACATAACATCTGTTCTTCTACCGGACTACCATGGTACCGATTCCTTTGTCCGTAAATACTTCCAGCAAGATTGAATGGGGGACGCGGCCGTCCAGGATGTGGGTGGTTTTGACCCCGCCGGAAAGGGCGGCCAGGCAGCATTCCACCTTGGGGATCATGCCGTCTTCAATAATTCCCTCAGCAATTAACCCGGGGACTTCGTCCGCTTTAACCACCGAAATCAGGGAATCTTTATCCCGGCGGTTTCTAAGAATACCCTCTACATCGGTTAAGATCACCAGCTTTTCGGCGCCCAGCGCCACGGCCAGTTCGCCGGCGGCGTGGTCGGCGTTGATGTTGTAACTTTCCCCCTCCGGGCCCGCCGCTACGGGAGCGATGACCGGGATGTAGCTTTCCTTGATTAACGTGTCGACAATTTCCGGGTTTACCTTCGCAATGTCGCCGACGAACCCGATGTCCACCGTACTGACGGTTCCGTCCGGCTGTCTGACCTGCCCGGTCTTGCGCCTGGCCACAAACAGTCCGGCGTCTTTTCCGCAAAGGCCGACGGCTTTACCCCCGATACCGTTTAAGAAAGCCACCAGTTCTTTGTTGATTTTGCCGGCCAGGGTCATTTCGACGACTGCCATCGTTTCCCGGTCGGTGACGCGCAGGCCGTTGACGAAGTGCGATTCGATGTTGAGCCTCTTCAGCAGGCCGGTGATTTCGGGTCCGCCGCCGTGGACGAGGACGGGATGGATGCCGACGTATTTCATTAACACCACGTCGGTAAGGACCGCCTTTTTCAAGCCAGGGTCGGTCATGGCGTGGCCGCCGTATTTGATGACCACCGTTTTGCCGGAGAACTTTTTGATGTAGGGCAGGGCCTCCACCAGGATGCCCGCCTTTTCCTGTGCACTGAGCAACAGGCTTCCCCCCTCGAAAATAGTTTCCGCCGTCATTTCCATCGGGCTGGAATTTGTCCGGTTTTCTTACAATAGTCTTCCGACTTCCGACGACTGACGGCCAATCACGTCCGGTAGTGGGCGTTGATCCGCACGTAGTCGTAGGTGAGGTCGCAGCCCCAGGCTGTGGCCCGGTGGGGGCCGGTTTTCAAATCCACCAGGATTTCCACGGTTCCGGCGGCCAGCGCCCGGGCGGCTGCTTCTTCGGGAAAGGGCAAAGCGCAGCCGTCCCCGGCCACCTGGATGCCGTTTAAAAAAATATCCACCCGGTGCGGGTCGAATTCGGCGCCGGAGTAGCCGGCGGCGCACAGGATCCGTCCCCAGTTGGCGTCCTGGCCGAATACGGCCGTTTTCACCAGGTTGGAACGGGCAATGGCCCGGGCCGCCAGCCGGGCGTCGTTTTCCGTCGGAGCGTTGATTACCTGCACCTCCAGCAGTTTGGTGGCTCCTTCCCCATCCCGGGCAACGGCTTTGGCCAGGTGGACGCAGATTTGGGTGATTTGCTCGCGGAGGATATAGTAATCCTCATTTTCTTCGGTGATTGGCGGGTTGCCGGCCCGGCCGTTGGCCAGCGCCAGGACCATGTCGTTGGTGCTGGTGTCTCCGTCGATGGTGACCATGTTGAAGGAACGATCCACCGCGTAACGC
>JBFLZY010000189.1:0-2545 GCA_040755975.1 Bacillota bacterium
ACCAGGCAGCGCTGCAAAATGCGCATGAAACGTTAGTGTTTTAGCCTTGCCGGTCTAACCAGCGATTATTGTTAGCACTTTTGCATAGTGTTATCTGCGCGTTTCGCGCTGCCGGTTCGCTTGCCGCGGCTGCGGCTTAAGTCTGGTTCCCGACCCTTCGCATATGTCGCTCGCCCGGACAAATTCCAGCCCTCATTTTTATACTTTATGGTGATAACGAACGTTCTCATGGGTAACTCCTTCAAAAATAGCTTTGCCGCCAATAAGTTAAGTGCCTGGCACTTAACTTATTTTCTCACGCCCGGCGGCGTTCTTCCCTGCCGTTCCCCCGTTCCTCGTTCCCCCGTTCCTTCGTTCCTTGATCAAAAATCGTCCCTACGGCGACTGCGTGGCCGCGCAGGAAGTCTTGCGCGCTCAGGCGCCGGCCGCCCTGGAGCTGCAGCTCCGTGACGCGCACCAGGCCGGGGTTGGCCTGGACGAGCAGTCCCTCCCCGGGGTCCGCCGCCCTTACCTGCCCGGGCAGCGTCCCCGCCAAAAGGGACTCTTCCTGCGCCACCTCCACCCGCCAGATTTTCAAGACCCGGCCGTTCCAGAAGGTGGCGGCGCCGGGCCAGGGGTTTAAGCCCCGCACCTGGTTGAAGACGGCCCGGGCGCCGGCGTTCCAGGCGATCAGTTCGTCTTCCCGGGCAAGCGGCGGGGCGTAGGTGGCCAGGGCGTGCTCCTGCTGGCGGCGCGGACACATCCCCGCCGCCAGGAAATCCAGGGTTTTCACCAGCACCCCGGCCCCCAGCCGCGCCAGGCGGTCGTGAAGGGTGCCGGCGGTGTCTTCGTCCGTGATGGGCAGCGCTTCCTGGAGGAGGATGTCACCCGTATCCAGGCCCTCGTCCATGAGCATGGTGGTGATCCCCGTTTCTTTCTCGCCGTTGATGATTGCCCGGTGGATGGGCGCCGCCCCGCGGTATTTGGGCAGCAGCGAGGCGTGCACGTTGATGCACCCGTGTTTGGGCAAATGCAAAACGGCGGGGGGCAGAATCCGGCCGTAGGCGGCCACGACGATCACGTCGGGCAGCAGGTTGTCCAGCTCCGCCAGGAATTCCGGCTCGCTCAGCCGCGGCGGCTGAAAAACGGCCAGGCCGCGGTCCACGGCCGCCTCCTTGACCGGCGAAGGGTGGATTTTCCGGCCCCGTCCCTTCGGCCGGTCGGGCCGGGTGACCACCCCCACCACCTGGTAACCGGCGTCTATAATTGCCTCCAGCACGGGCACCGCGAAGTGCGGCGTGCCCATAAAGACGACTCGCATCGCACCCTCCTGTAAAAAACACCAGCATATCTGTTATCGCATCAATTTACTTTCCGGGCAGGAACAAAGTTCGCAGGCACAAAGGCACATAGTTTTACTTTATCCTTTGTGCCTTTGCCCCTCAACTTCTTTCCTGCCCCCGCTCGCCGTCGGCCCGGCGAATTTTCACGGCCCGGTCGATAAACAAAATGCCGTCCAGGTGATCAATCTCGTGCTGCAGGGCGCGGGCGCAAAAGCCGCTGGCCGTCACCTGCACCTCCCGGCCCTCCCGGTTCAAACCCTTCACCACCACTTCCGCCGCGCGCTCCACTTCGCCCAGCACGCCGGGGATGCTCAGGCACCCCTCCACGTCCGTTTCTTTTCCGGAAAGCCAAATGATCTCCGGGTTAATCAGTTCGATCAAGCCTTCCCCCGCATCCACCACGATGGCCCGTTTGGAAACGCCGATCTGGGGGGCGGCCAGCCCCACCCCCTTGTTGCTGTACATGGTGTCCCGCAGGTTGTCCAGCAGCTTGTGGACTCTGGCGTTGATGCTGCCGACCGGTTTTGCCTTCTCCCTGAGCACCTCGTCTTCGCCGTAGCGAATAATGCGAAAAACGGCCAAATTAACTCAACCCTTCTCGTCCGGAAATTTTTCCTAAATTAAATTTTGGGGCTCCATATCTATAATAACGCGCAGGCGCCGGGATGTAAAACGATCGGCCTCCCGCAGGCCCGCGGCGGCGGCCGCACGCAGCGCTTCCTCCCGGGGGGATTTCAGCACCAGGTGCCAGCGGTAATAATCCTTGACCCGGCTCAAGGGGGCCGGGGCGGGGCCCAGAAAGCGGACCTCAAGGGCGCCGGCAAATTCTCTCAGTTTGCTGTATAAAAGGCCGGCCGCCCCTTCCACTTCGTCGGCCCGCGTGCCCGTGACCAAAAGCCTGCCCAGGTGGCTGAAGGGAGGGTAGTCCAAAGACCGGCGGTACTCGCTTTCTTTTTGGTAAAACCCCTCGTAATCGTGGGCGCGGGCGGCCTGGACGGCGTAATGCTCCGGCTGGTGGGTCTGGATGATCGCCTCCCCGCCCAAATCGCTGCGGCCGGCCCGGCCCGCCACCTGGGTAAGCAGCTGAAAGGTCCGTTCACTGGCCCGGAAGTCCGGCATGTGCAGGCTGACGTCCGCGTTCACCACCCCCACCAGCGTAACGGACGGGATGTCCAGCCCCTTGGCGATCATCTGGGTGCCGATGAGGATGTCCGCCTCGCCCT
>JBFLZY010000190.1:0-2543 GCA_040755975.1 Bacillota bacterium
GGCGAAAGAAAAGCTTCGGAAGGATTGCCGGGATCGCTGCGTCCGTGCTGATTTTGCTGGGTATCTTCTGGTGGCGTCTGCCGGCCGCAAGGCAGAAACCTCCTGCGGAATTAAAAATGCTGCCCGTAGAGACCAGGTATATCGACCTGGACGGGCAGGGTCCTGAAGAAGTGGTCAGCATCTGGCGGATTGAAGGCCTGGATCATTTTATTGTGTTTGTCGGCTTTCGCGCAAATGACCAGTGGGATTTAAAATATGCGTATCCTCTCCGCGGACACCAGGTTCTGCCGGTTAAATTGGTCGATTCTTCCCGCGGTCAGGGCAAGGAAGTGTTGATTACCTATCGAAAACCGGAAAGTGAAAATTTTTATTACCTCATCTTGAAAAATAATGGCCAGGAGATTACCCCTGTTCGATGATCAAAACCGCAGTAAAATCTACATTAGATAGGCGTTAGACAGGCGTTTCCGGTAGAATGATCTATGGTCGCATGGGATAGTGGGGTACCGGGAAAGGCGCTTAGCGGGGGAAGTGTGGAAATGCCGGTAGCAGTGGAAAACAGGAAAATTTCTCTGGATTTGCTTCCGTGGCGGCAGAATGTAGTTAACTGGTGGAGGCCCTTCCGGCAAAAACCAGCGGAGGACGAATTAGACAGCGCAACACCTCCATGATGAGGTCCCGGGTAGCCATCATTACCCGGGGTCTTCTCTTTTCAGGGGCACTTTCCCGCCATGGGCCGGAGCATAACATAAATTGCCTGGAACCAAACCCTGGACCGCGTCATAAAGTGACAGGGAATGAATTTTTGCAGGGGGTTCCGGGCATGAAGCATTCTCTCGCGGTTTGGTTGCTGGCGCTGTCCTCTAATTTTGATAATTTAATCGTGGGCTTTTTCTACGGGGCCGGAAAAATATCTTTGCCGGCCTTGATCAACCTGGTAATTGCTTTTATTGTCGGTGCCGGGTCTTTTCTTTCCATGGGCGCCGGCAGGTTAATTTGCCGGGTCGCCCACGATCCCCATGGCCGAAGGCATGAACCCGCCTCCGCCAAGGGCCTGGAAAAAGCGGGAAACAATCAGCCAGTAAATATTCGGGGAAAGGGCGCAGAACAGGGAGCCAAGGGTGAAAATTGCCACGCAGCCCAGAAAGACCCGTTTTCTTCCCCCACTCGTCGCTGATCCGGCCCACCAGGGGCATCATCGTCAGGGTCATGAGCTGGTAGACGGTGATGATCCAGCCGGTCCAAACCAGGTCCGCCGCCAGGCTGCGTTGAATGGCCGGCAGGGCGGTGGCGACAATGGTGGCGCTGGTCGAGGACATGAATAAAGCCAGGGAGGCCACCGCAAAAAAGGCATATCTGTGATGCCGGCCGCCGCCGTTGATCAGGCGCGCGGCAGGGAAATCCGGAACAGCCGTTCTTTTCATCATTGAGCACACCTCAATAAACTGACTGTACCTCCGGGGGATATTCGCCGGGGCGGAAGTTAACCAGGAGGAGATCAGCAGGGGTTATATCGATAATCTTACTCCCGGAAGAAAAAGAGGTCAACCCAGTTAGTTATTTTCTGAATCCTGGAAGGAGAGGAAAACAATGATTAGCTTTCACACATATTCCCTACCCGACTTTGACACGACGAATTGATGGCGGAAACCCCAGCCATCACCCGGTTGGCTTATGTCAACGGCACGCGTAGATTTAGCGCTGTTTTCCCTCTTTACTTACGTAGGGACATAATTTCGCTTTTCAAATAAACTATGTAGTCCTCGTTACTGTTTCCGTAAACTGTCTGTGATAATTATATTTAAAGCAAGCGTCCAAAAAATTTGCCGCCGGCGAGGAAAAAGCCAACGGCGCCCACAATCACGTCGATCTGGACGACACTCAGCTCACCGCTGGCTTTCTTTAGCGTGCAAGATACCGGCCCTGGCATTCCGGCAGGAGAACTGCCCCGGTCTTCGAACGCTTTTACCGCTCCGACCGGGACCGCGGCCAGGGAAAGGGTTTCGGCCTGGGCCTGGCCTGGCCAAAGAAATCGTTGCCGCCCACGGAGGGCGGATTGAGGTGCAGAGCCGGCCCGGTGAAGGGGGCCGGTTTACCGTTATCCTGCCTGTGGCGAAAGGAGAGCTTTAATGGCGCACTGGGATTAAATTGGTCGCCAGAACGAGACTCGTCGACGCCCATGGCCAAGGTAAAAAACGGGGATCTGGGCGTCCGGAACCAGGACCGGGGACCGCCGGCTCCCGTTATTTCCTGGAAACAACACCTGATCTGAAGATATCTATTCCCTGCTGAATTCCTTAAACATGTCTTTTCCTTGCCCTGACCATCTCCAGAAAGGCTTCGATCCGCGTTTTGAGCTGGCCTATGTCTCCCTGGCCATAATCGGTTTCGATCTCCAAAAAGGGGATCTCGTGTTCCTCCAGAACCTTTTCAACCCGGTTGGCTTCGATCATGTACGGATCGCAAAAGGTTAGCGAACAGTGGATGATCCCGTCGGCTTTGTATTCCCTGGCCAGGGCAACCAATTCTTCCATCCTGCCCCC
>JBFLZY010000191.1:0-2422 GCA_040755975.1 Bacillota bacterium
GGAACGCCGTGGCCAGGGCCGATCTGGAAGAGGACACAAAAAAGATTACCGCGCCTACTTTAATTATGACCGGGACAAACGATCGGGTGGTCCCGGCCGAAAACTCCCGGAAAATCGCCCAAATGATCGCCGGGTCCAGGCTGGTGGAATTTCCTGGACAGGGACATCTCTTCTTTATCGAAAAAGCAGCCGAGTTCAACCAGGAGGTGCTGACTTTTCTGGGTCAACACCCCATTACGGTTAAAGTTTAAATATTCAGCCTTGCGCAGTCGCGGCGGAAGCGGTTGGCGTTCTTGGGCGGCCTTGCGCACCGTCTTTGACGTGCGCAAACAAGAGGTTGGCGTCGGCAATAAAAAAGCGGCAAATACATATTCAAGCGAAACTTAAGGCAAACTATAGGAAGGCCGGTAAAGTTAAAAAACTAACACGGGCCGGGTTTTTCAGCGCCAGGAACCGAAGCTGGCCAGCCGGAACTTTCAAACGGTGGAGGAACACATGAAGGGCACGCCCACCCTGATCTACGACGGTCCGTTTTCCGACCACCTCGAAAAAAGGGGACCAAAGGAGCTGACGGGCGGGAAGATTACCGCCGACCAGGCCGGAAAAAAGGCCCTGGAGTTTATCGACCGCCGCTATCCGCCGGAAAACTACGTGGTCGAAAGGGTGAGCATAAACAAGGGGAATCCAGGTGGCGTTACCCGGCTGCTTTCGCGACCAGCCAGCGGGCCCAGTCGGGCGCCGCCAGGGCGTGGACGTGGGCGTAGGCGGCCAGCACATTTTTGTACACCAGGCCGTCGTTTTGGCCGTCGATTCCCCAACCGCGCCGCACCCGGAAAGCAAAGCGCACCCGGGAATGGTCGAGATTGACCACCCGGGAATGGTGAAACTCGTGGGCCTTGATCGTTGCCCCCACCGGAACAAAGGGGTTTTCACCAACTGTTTCGATGATCTCGTAGCCGTGTCCCTGGGGCCTTTCGTTCAAAACCACGGCAAAGGGCAAAGCACCGGACATTTTATATACCCTGCCCTCCCAGTTTAATTCCCGGCCCAGGTACATCAGCCCGCCGCACTCGGCGTAAACCGGCAACCCCTCTTCCACCGCTTTCCTGACGGCGTTCCGCAAGCCCGTGTTAGCCTCCAGCTCCGCGGCAAAAATTTCTGGAAACCCGCCGCCCAGGTACAGGGCGTCCACCGCCGGCAAGAACGAATCACGGAGCGAATCAATTACCACTATTTCTGCCCCGCAGGCAACGAGCGCTTCAAGGTTCTCCGGATAATAAAAAGTAAAGGCGCGGTCTCTAAAAATGCCGATTTTGATCTTTTTCCCGGCAACGGGAGGGTCAAAAGACAAACTCTCTCCCGCCAGCAGAGGCGCTTCCCCGGCTATTTTTAAAAGACCGTCCAGATCGAGGTATTTACTGGCGGCCCGCCCGATCTCCCGGATTTTTTGGGCCAGTTCATCGTCCTCCGCCACCGGGATCAGGCCCAGGTGGCGGTCGGGGATGCAGAGCCTTTCCCCCTTGGGGATGGCCCCCAGCACAGGTATGCCGCAGTACGTTTCCAGGGCCGCCCGGAGCATTTCCTCGTGGCGGGGGCGGGCCACTTTATTTAAAATCACCCCGGCAATGTTTACGCCCGGATCAAAATGCAAAAAGCCCATCACCACAGCCGCCACGCTCCTGGTCAGGCGCGTGCAGTCAACCACCAAAATCACCGGGGCTTTTAAAATTTTCGCGATCTCCGCCGTGCTCCCGCTGCCCTGGAGATCCGCCCCGTCGTACAGGCCCATGGCCCCTTCCACAACGCCCACGCCGGCTCCGGCGGTATAAGTAAGAAAAGAGGCCAAAATTTTTTCTGCGCCCATTAAAAAGCTGTCCAGGTTCCGGCATTCCCTGCCCGCCACCCGGGAAAGCCAGCCGGGATCGATAAAATCGGGGCCCTTTTTAAAAGGCTGCACAGCCAGCCCCTTTTCGCCGGCCAGGGAAGCCAAAAGCCCGATGGCAACTGTCGTCTTGCCCGATCGCCCGTGGGGCGCTCCGATCACCAGGCGCGGTAGAGAGCGCATCATCTTCACTCCAACAAACAGTTTTTCCGCCAGACTCGCTGCAAAAACTGCAGCTGCCTTAAAAAACAGGCACAAAGTGTACAGGCACAAAGGCACAAAGTAAATAGTTTAACATGTTTTCTTAGTGTCGGCGATTTTCCTCTTTGTGCCTCTATGCCATTGTGCCTTTGGCAACTCTAAAATAGAACCCGTCCCTTTTTGGCTTTACAGGGACGGGCGCAAATAACCACCGAACCTTCTTGTGGTTGCCTTCTTTACGGATTATACGCAGCCGGTGGGCTTTGGCAAACCGGCAATTTTACAGGCGCCTTTGGCTGGGCCGGAGGGGAACAGCTCGTAAATGTACTTTAAGCTGAA
>JBFLZY010000192.1:0-2397 GCA_040755975.1 Bacillota bacterium
CGCGGTTGAAGAGGGCGCGCAAATTGGCCTGGCGCTCCCGCCCTCCCGGCAGGCCGCCGACAAAATCGTAGTAGCCCGTCTGGCGGTAAATATCCCAGATGAGCAAAGCAAGGGGCTTTTGCCGGGAGATGGTGCGCCACCGTTCGAGCCGCCCTAGGAAGGCTTGAAGCTTTGCGGCCGGCCTATCGGGGCCCGCCTTCCCGCCGGTTACGCCGGTCCCGCCCGGCCTGCTCCCCCCGCCGTCCCCTTGTTCTTGCTCCTCCCCTTCCGTTCCTGAGGCGGCGGCCAGGACGGCATCGTAAAAATCTCCCGCGGGCCGGCAAAGGCGGATTCTGGCCAGTTCGTCCAGGGTCAGGCCGACCAGCGGGGAACGCAGCACCCCGGCCAGCGGAATATCCTGGCGGGGGTTGGCGATGATTTTCAGCAGGGAAAGCATCGTTTCTATTTCGGTGGCCGCAAAGTATCCCGCGCCGGCGTCTGTCCAGGCGGGGACCCCCATTCTGGTGAATTCTTCCAGGAAAACGGGGGCGTCGTTAATTGCGCTGCGCATGAGAACGACTACATCCCGGTAAGTCGCCGGCCGGCAGGCGCGAGCCTCCGCGTCCCACACTAAAAGAGGCGGGTCGCCGTGCACCAGCTCGATAATTTGCCGGGCGATCAACCGCGCTTCGCGCTGGGCCGCTGCCAGTTCCTCCGGCCCTTCCGGATCAAAAAGCCCGTCGGCTTCGCTTTCTTCCCCGGCCGGTTCCCCGTCCGGGGGGCTTCTTTTGGCCCCGTTTTCGTTTTCAAGCGCACTTTTTTCCAGCAGGTGCAGCTCCGCTAAATGATCGGCGGCGTGACCCGCTCCCGGCAGCGGGGGGTAGCTTGCCCCGTAAACCAGCTCTTCGTAAGCAAGCTCACCGACTCCGGGCGTCATGATCCGGCGAAAGAGGAGGTTGACGGCGCCCACAAGGTTTTCGCGGCAGCGGAAGTTACGGACCAGGCTTACTTTTCGCTGCCGGGAGGGCTTGCCGACCGGCGCGTAGCTCTGGTATTTGGCCAGGAAGATCCCCGGTTCGGTCAGCCGGAAGCGGTAAATGCTTTGCTTCGCGTCGCCGACCATGAACAGGTTGTTTCTGGCGACCAGGGATAAGATTGCTTCCTGGACGGGGTTGATGTCCTGGTACTCGTCCACCAGGATTTCCGCAAAATAATTTTGCAGCTGCCGGGCAACTTCCGAAGGAGTTAAATGGCTTGGTCCGGCGCCCGGGGCGGTGAGAATTTTAAGCGCGAGGTGCTCCAGATCGGAAAAGTCCACCGCGCCGTGGGAATTTTTGACCTGCCGGTAAATTTCGCTGAAATCGAGCGCCAGCGCAACCAGTTCCTGCAGCAAAGGGGCGCATTTCCTGAGCTCGTCTAAATATTGGGACGCGCTTCTGGAAAAAAGCTCCTCGCGCAGGCCGGAAATTTTTCTTTTGGCCGCCTCCCGGCAATTTTTGGCCTGCTCCTTTAAATCTTCGCCGGTGTCCCGGCGCAGCGCCTTTAACCTGGGGAACTCCGCCCGGGCAAAGGCGCCTGTCATCTCTTCCCAGGTTCCCGCACAGGAGGAGGCGAGGTGCTCCAGGAGGGCCAGGTCGGCCCGGAAGACGTCCAGGTAGGCGGCCGGGCCGTCCGTCCGGGCGGCCAGCGCAATGCCTTCCCGGAGCAGTTCCCGGGCCGCCTGCAGCGTAAGGGCGATGTGTTTTTTCAGGTCAGCAAACCAGGGCTGCGCTTCGAGGGCGGCGTCGCCGGGCAAAAAAAAGCGCCCGGCGGCCGCGCGCAGCCACCCCTGCGGGTCGGGGGAGTTTTGGGCGTAGGTATAAAGGGTTAAGACCAGTTCCTGGAGGGCGCGCCAGCCGCGTTCCCCTCCGTAGCAATCCAGCAGCGCGGCAAAGCCCGCCGCTCCTTCGTCGTAGCGGCGCTCGAAGAGCTCTTCGACGGCCGCCGCGCGCAGCAGGGCGGTTTCCTCTTCGGAGGCCACCCGGAAGCGCGGGTCAAGTTCCGCCAGGTAGAAGTGCTGTTTGATCAGGTTCAGGCAAAAAGAGTGGATGGTGCCGATAAACGCCCTGTCCAGGATGGCCAGCTGGCTGCGCAGGCGGCTTGCGGAGGGGTTTAAGCTGATTTGTTCGCTCAGCGCCTGCCGGAGGCGGTTTTTCATTTCCGCCGCCGCCGCGTTGGTAAAGGTGACGACCAGCAAGCGGTCGCAGTCAACGCCGTCGGCGGTGATCAGGCGGATGGCGCGATCCACCAGGACGGCCGTTTTTCCCGTCCCGGCGGCGGCGGAGACCAGCAGATCGCCGCCGCGCGTGTTAATGGCCAGTTCCTGTTCGGGTGTCCAGCGGTGCACCGGAGCATCTCCCACCTTTTTGGTTTTGTTCC
>JBFLZY010000193.1:0-2346 GCA_040755975.1 Bacillota bacterium
ATTTATTTGAACATCCAGAACTGGAAGAAAAGATCCCGGCAGGGGCGGAAATTGTCCTATTGCCTGAGTTTGACGCGGAATTAAGGGATTTTAATTTACAAATGGGAAAAAAAATTGAAGCAGAAGGCAATAAAGTAATTTACATAAGAATTGCCAGCTTAAAACCGAAAATATTTTCGCGCCTGGAAGGTGTGAGTTTGACGCTAACCAGCAGGGAACATGGTGATAAACAGTTAGCGATATGAAGTGTGAAGATGCCAGGCGTCCCGATCGCCCTGGGCGCTGCCGGACAGATTGGCCTTCTGCATTCCTTGTGGGAGGCTATATTTGTTCTTCCGGCAGTGCCTGCGGAAGTCGAAAAGGGCAAACCCTTTCTTTAGAAAGATTACCACCTTTTCTCACTTCAGAAGGCAGGAATTTTGTAAAAGCGTGGAGAAATGAGAAACGTTAATTTTGGTTTCAGGCCGGTGGAAATGTTGCTGCTGTTTTCTTTAAACTTGATGAGCAGAAATTGACAGGCGAGGGTGGATAAAAATGCCGAAAGCAACGGTCCAGGCAAAAGGAGCGAGGCCGACCCAAACCGCGGCTGCGGCCGAGCGCGCCGCGCAAAGGCCCTGGGCGGACCGGGCCGCTTTTTGGGGCGTGGCGCTGCTCCTTTTCTTCCCGCCCTTTTTCCGGGGGCTTTTCTTCGCCACGGAGCAGAGCCGGGCACTGATCCTGGCGGCGGCCCTGTTCTGGCTGGCCTGGTGGGGGAAGCACAGCCGCCGCGATTACGCTTTTCTCTCCCACCCCCTGGACTATTTTATCCTGGCTCTGCCGCTGGTCTACCTGGCCGCCGCCGCGGGCGCCGTCAACTACGGCCTGGCGGTGGACGAAATCGTCAAGAACGTCCTCTATTTCCTCGTTTACTGGCTGGTCGTCCAGCTGGTCCGGGAGGAAGCCGATCTCTCCCGCTTTTTGCACGTCATTTACCTCGCCGCCGTCGGGGTGGCCCTGGCCGGGCTGGCCACCGCCACGGGCGTCGTGAACATCAAGGACGGCTTTTTAAACGGCCGGATTTACTCCAGCTTCCAGTACCCCAACGCGCTGGCCAGCTACCTGGCCCTGGCCGCTTTTCTGGGCCTGTACTTCCGGCAGAAAAACGGGCGGCTCCCCCTGGCCGCCGCCATCACCGACCGGGCGCTGCAAAAAGTGCTGCCGGACCGGCTGCTCAACCTGCGGCCTTTCGGCTACCTCTACATCCTGGCCAACTTTCTCCTGCTGGCCGTGCTCTTCGGCACCAAATCCCGCGGCGGCCTGTTGATTACCGGCGCGGTCTTCGCGCTCTACCTCATCGGCCTGCCCTGGCAAAAGCGCCTGCCGGTGATGGCGCACGCGCTGCTTGCCGGCGGCCTCGGCTACGTTTTCATTCACCTGTTTATTAACAGTGCCGTATCAAAACAAACGGGGATTGCCTGGCTCTGGATCGGTACGGGCCTGGCGGCGGCTACCCTGGCCCAGGCGGCTTACAACTTTTTCTCTTCCCGCCGCCCGCCGGCCTGGCTGAACGATCGAGCAAAAGCCGCCCGGGTTTTGGCCGGTCTGCTCGGCTGCCTCGCCGCCGCCGGCGGGGCGTTCGCCGCCCTTCGGCCGGAACTGCTCCAGAAGATAATTTCCTTCAGCTACCTGCGCAACGCTTTTGAGCGCACCTATTTCATCAAAGACGCCCTGGCCATGCTGAAAACCCGCCCCCTTTTGGGGTGGGGCGGCGGCGGCTGGGAAGAAGCCTACCGCGCCTTCCAGGGGTACCTTTACAACTCCAACGAGGTGCACAGCTACTACTTCCAGGTGGCCGTCGAAACCGGCGTCCTGGGTCTGCTGGTCGTCCTGGGCCTCTGGGCGGCCTTCTTCTGGGCGGCGCACCGGGCTTACCGGGCCGCGGCCGCCGGGGTGGAACGGAAAACCCTCGTCTGGACGCTCTTTGCCGCCGCCCTGGCCGTGGGCGGCCACGCCGTGATCGACTTCGACCTCTCCCTTTCCGCCCTGACCATCGCCCTGTGGACGGTTTTTGCCGGGGTGCGGGTGCTGGGGGGATTGCCGGGGGAAACGGTGGAAACCGCCGGGGCGGCCGGAGGACCCGGCAAGGAGCAAAAGAAAGCGGCCGGCGGGCCGGGAGCGCCCGGCCAAACCGTCACCGCCACCGCCCGCACCGCCGGCAGCGGGAACCCCGGGAAAAAGGGTAAGCGGGCCGCCGGAAAAGGGTCCGCCACTACCTCGGGCGCCCCGGGTGCCCCGGCCCCGCGCCGGGAAAAAACTTCCGCCGGCAAACGGCGGGCCGCCCGCCCGCCGGCCCGACCGGTTCTGCTG
>JBFLZY010000194.1:0-2324 GCA_040755975.1 Bacillota bacterium
TTGGATACGGCGTGCAAAAGAATGAGCGCGCCGTTGTGGAGGTTGTTCATCACCGATTGGTATGCTTCCTCGGGGCCGCCGGGCATGGGCACCCAGTCCACCAGCGCCAGGCTCCAGAAGATGTTGTAGTAGCCCAGCTCCCTGGTTTCGGCCAGGGTGCGTTCGCTGTATTCGCCCTTGGGGGGGCGCAGGTAAACCATCTTTTTGCCGGTCAGCTTGAAAAATTCCTCCGCGAGCTGATCCACTTCCTTTTTAATCTGCTCTTTGCTTAAGTCCGGCAGGCTGGGGTGGTTGACGGTGTGGTTGCCGACGATATGCCCCTCGGCAACCATTCTTTTGACCAGTTCGGGCTGCGATTTCAGGTAATGGCCGGTGATGAAAAAGGCGGCCTTGACGTTTTGCTCTTTTAAGACGTCCAGAATCCTGGGGGTATAGCCGTTTTCGTAACCTTCGTCGAAAGTCAGGTAAACTTCTTTCTTTTTCGGGTCCCCGATCCAGTAGGCGTCGTATTTGGCCAGGAGGCTGGCAATGCCTTTGGGCACTTCCGGCGTCTGGTGGTTGTTGTTTCTCTTGATCCCCCACCCGTAGCGTTTATTGGCCGGGTTGCCGCCGGTAACGGGCTGGCCGGCCGGGGCCGGGGGGTTGCTGCCGGGGAGGGTGCTGTTTTGGGCGGTTTGGTTGGGGCCCGGCGTGTTTATCCCCGGGCTGTATGCAACCCGGGACGTGGCTTCCCGGCTGTTAAAAAAGTAAGTCTTGCCGGCATAAAAAGCGATCCCGGCCACCAGAATTAGTCCCGCAATCATTGCCCGGGTTTTTTTGGCTTTTTGCACTTTTTCCATCCCCTTTGCAAACTAGCATGAACAGAAGAAACCCCATTTATTCTTGATTATTTCGACAAATATTGCCGGTTTCCTGGGGGAGACTTGCAGCAACCAGAAAAAAGCTGTTGCTGGTTTGAAAAAATTTAGTTAAAATAGGAGCAGCACAGGAAAAACAAGCGAAGGGGATCCTGGATTGATGGCTTAATTGATTGAAATTGGGGAAGGACGGAAGGATGGTTGCAGGCAGGAGTGGTTAACGGGAGATGCATTAATTTTTTGAATCTCCTTGAAAGTAAAAAGTAGAAAAGGATGAGTGCCGTGCGACCGTTCTTAAAATTGCCTGACATCAGTGAGGCCGAGATGTTTCACAGCATTCTCGACACCCTGCATGAAGGGGTCGTGGTCATGGCGGCCGACAGCACGATTGTCTACGCGAATCCTGCCTACTCGCGCATCCTCGGCGTCCCTGTGAATAAAGTGATTGGCAAAAAATGCCGGGACATTGAGCCGGCGGCTAAATGCCTGCAGTCGCTGGAAACAAAACAGCCCATCAAGGACCAGTACGAAATAGTTCAGTCGGTCGGTGTGCCGATCGTTTTCAGTACGAACTGCCTTTTTTACAACGGCGAGTTAATCGGCATCTGCAGTGTTTTCCGCGATATCAGCGAGATCGTCAGTTTAAATAAGAAAGTGGCGGAACTCAAACACCAGCTCAATCAATACGGCCGGAGTTCCCTGCCCGATTGCTTTTCTTCGTTGATCGGACGCCACCCTTCTTTTGTCCAGGCTTTGAAGCTGGCCGCGCAGGTGGCGCCTTCGGAGACGACCGTCTTGATCCAGGGTGAAAGCGGCGTCGGCAAGGAGTTGCTGGCCCGCGCCATTCACCAGGCCAGCCGCCGCAAAGAAAAGCCTTTTGTGACGGTAAACTGCGCTGCCCTTCCCGAAACCCTGTTTGAAAGCGAACTTTTCGGGTATACCGGGGGGGCCTTTACGGGGGCCAAGGCCGCCGGTAAGCAGGGGAAATTCCACCTGGCTGACGGGGGGACCCTTTTCCTGGACGAAGTGGGGGAAATACCGCTCTCGCTGCAAGCCAAGCTCCTGCGGGTGCTTCAGGAAGGGGAGGTGGAACGGCTGGGGTCGGTAAAGCCGGAAAAAGTAAATACGCGCATTATCGCCGCCACCAACGCCGACCTGGAAGCAATGGTGGCGAAAGGTGCTTTCCGCCAGGACTTATTTTACCGTCTTAATGTTATCTGCATCCGGCTGCCGGCCTTGCGCGAACACCCGGAGGACATCCCCCTGATCGCCCAGGCGATTCTGGAGGAAATCAACCAGGCGAACAACCGGAATTTAAGTTTCAGCCAGGAGGTCCTGGATCTTTTCACTGCTTACAACTGGCCGGGAAACGTGCGGGAGCTGCAGAACGTGATCCGGCACGCCAGCCTGGTGGCCGCGGAGCGGGTGATCGGCGTGGCCAGCCTGCCGCCCTACCTGCTGGAGCGC
>JBFLZY010000195.1:0-2267 GCA_040755975.1 Bacillota bacterium
TATTAAAAATTAGACATTAAGGATGGTGATTCCCTGGTGCTATCCCGCCCGCCGTTCGCAAAAATACTCACCATTTAATCTCGCTCAAAGGGGGGTCTCAAAATTTAGTGGACAAAAACAAAGTTGAACAGGCTTTGCTCGATCTGCAGGACTCGATTTCGGTGATCCGCGGCTATATTCAATTGATGATTGAAAAACCGGAGAAGAACTATAACATACTAATCATCAAAGAAATTGAAAAAATGGAAAAGATAGTGGATGAGCTGAAGGCACCTTTTTCCGGGGTATACAAATCAACCAACTATCACCGGGACATACGGGTTGAGGTGGACAGCAAGGAAGGAGAAGGAGCGAAACTGCGGATTTATATCCCTTGTTAAATACAGAGCAGGCAATTTCCGCCCGACCAACACTTTTCAAATCTCACGTCTCCAATTTTCCCTACCCTAAATCAATCGATAAAGGCAAACCTCTCGAAAGAGCGGGACGCAAAGCCACGGGTCTAAAGCCGGGCACTCAGGCAATCCAAACGGCGCCCGATTTGAACATCACTTACCAAAAGACACCGGCTACTGTCAAACTAAAAGGGTCACTGAGTGCCGGGGCCATGATCGCCGGGCTGCCGTTGTTTATTTTCTTCGCTAAACAACGCTCAGGGATAAATGCGTTTCAGGCCGGCGGCGCGGGCTATCTCTACAGCCTGGCGATATTCAGCGCGGCTTATCCGGCGGGAAAGTTCGGGGTACTTCCTGGCTTCGTGGGCAGGATAGTACTGATCCATAATGTTCACAAAAGTATTCGGGGAAATTTCTTCGGCGATAAATTTCATGATCGCTTCCGTCCGGGCCAGTTTTTCCGGCATGACCAGGTGGCGGACTAACAAGCCCCGGATGGCGATACCCCTTTCATTAATCTGCAAATCGCCCACCTGGCGGTGCATTTCTTTGACGGCGGCTTTCGCCACGGTAAAGTAACGGGGAGCCCGGGAATACTTTGCCCCCACCTCGTCGCCGCCATATTTTATGTCCGGCATGTAAATATCCACGATGCCGTCCAGCAAAGCCAGGGTATGCAGGGCATCGTAACCTCCCGTGTTATAAACGAGCGGTATCTTTAACCCTTTCTCCACCGCAATGACCAGGGCTTCTAAAATTTGCGGCACGTAATGACTGGGCGAGACGAGATTGACGTTGTGACACTCCATTTCCTGAACTTCCAGCATGGCACCGGCCAGTTCCCCGGCGCTTAACTCTTCCCCCTGGCCGTACTGGCTGATGTCACAGTTCTGGCAAAAACGGCAGGCCAGGTTGCAGTTGGCAAAAAAAACGGTCCCGGAACCATGCCGGCCGACCAGCACAGATTCTTCGCCGAAATGAGGCCCCCAGCTGCTCACCGCCGCCAGGCGCCCCCCGCGGCAAAAGCCTTTTTCGCCCGCCAGGCGGTCCACATGGCATTCCTGGGCGCAAACCGTACAATCCGCCAGCATGGCCAAGGCTTTTTCGGTGCGTTCACGCAGTTCGGCGGAAGAAAGGCTTAAATAACCCAAAATACTTCCCTCACACGTAGCTGGTTATTTCGGAAAGCTGGCGCCGCCTGGGGCGGTGCGCAGGGTCGTCCGCGGGATAACCGGCAGGGATAAGGGCCACCGGTACCCGGCCTGCGGGCATGGCCAGGTAATGCTTGACTTCTTCCTCCTTGAAGGCGCCCACCCAGCAGGCTCCCAGCCCAAAGGCAACCGCCGCCAGGAGAATATTTTGGGCGGCCGCGGCGGTGTCCTGGTAGCAGTAAAGATAACGCCCCCGGTTGCCGTAAACGCGCGCGGAACGCTCCGGCTCGGCACAGACCACGATGCATACCGGGGCGTCCGCGATGAAACGCTGGTTTAAGGCAGCGCAAGCCAGCGCCTCTTTATCTTTTTCTTTTGTCACCACATAAAAGAACCAGGGCTGCAAGTTCCCGGCGGAAGGCGCCCAGCGGGCCGCATCCAAAAGGCCGGCAACAATCTCGGGGGAAACGGGATCGGGCTTAAAGCGGCGCACCGAATAACGCTCTTTGATCAGGGAGAGCAGATCCGACACGGCGATCAAACCCCCTGCTATAATTTAAGGATTCTATACTGCCTTGATCACTTAAAATTATTTACCTGAATCCGTGAAATAAATTTTTAAAATCCCTTGATAATCAACGATATTTAAAGTATAATAGAGATAATCAAAGATAATTGAAACATATTGACCTCACCCCGGAGGTGCGCGATGAAATTTATC
>JBFLZY010000196.1:0-2252 GCA_040755975.1 Bacillota bacterium
AGCTGCCTCCGCCGACAAGCAGAACCAGCCCCAGGCCGGCCAAAAACTCCCCCCGCGGACGACCCCCCGCCCGCCGGCCGAAAAAACGCAGCGGCGCCTCGCAAAGAAGCGCAGCCTTCCCCATCCCCACCACGGGGTGCGGCAGCGAGCGCGGATCGCCCACAACAAGGTCAAGAAAAAGGGCAAAGGTAAGCACCGCCGGGCCGGTAAAAAACTTCCAGCATTCCAAAGGGGCCATAACTAATCTCCCATAGAAGACTCTATTTTCTTAAGCACATCCAGAAAAGTTGGTTCTTTTATCGCCCTCACTGTTTCTCTTATGTGCATGTGATGGGGAAAAGTCTCTACTTCGGGGTGATGAGGTGAATTATCCCAACGGGCGATCATATTTTTCTCTCTGTCCTGCCAGTGATAAGAATAATCTGTTTTATGCAGGGCAGAATCAACATGTTCAAAAACATGAAGCTCTGAATCATCAATAAACTTAACCGCAAAACGGATAAAGCCCCTGCTGACGCCGATAAACTCTCTAAGCAAGCGAAACTCCCTGACTAAATGACTCGCTGAAGCGATGTTCTTTAAAAAAATGAAATAGGCCTGAATCATTTAATCGCCTCAAGTAAAACTTTCTTCTCATTTTCCAGTTCGTCGTGAATTTCCTTTAAGGCTTTCCATTCAAAAAAATCCAGGTCGTCGTTTAAAGCCCCTTGCGTAAATTTTTCATAAAAATGATCTGTTTTTAAGCCATACTTTTTCTCATAATAAGCCATTATTTTACTGGCTTCCAGGAGTTTAAAGTTTATTTCTTCAACTTTCGAACGCAAAGTCTTTAAGACCGTATTTTTCACTACCTCCCGGGGCAAATTGACGTTGCTTATTTCCAGTGACATTGTTTCTAACCCTCCTCCAGACGGCATTTTTATTCATTTTACCACCCCAGGAAAACATCAGGCAAGAATCGTTCCGGAATCCTCCCGGGTACAGAGGTTCAGCAAAGCGTTCACGATGCTGACGGCAACGGCGCTGCCGCCCTTGGTCCCGTGGACGGTTACGTACGGCACCGCCAGCCGGGTCAAGGCGCTTTTGGCTTCCGCCGCCCCCACAAAACCCACCGGTGTGCCGACAATCAGCGCCGGTTTCACCCGGCCGGCCTCCGTCAGCCTGATCAGTTCAGCCAGGGCCGTCGGGGCGTTGCCAATCACCACCATGCTGCCCGTGAGCAACCCCGCCAGGGCGCTGATGGCCCCCATGGCCCGCGTTAAACGTTTTTCCTCCGCCTCCTTTACCACGGCCGGATCATCAATGGCGCAATAAACCGCCACACCGATTTGCGCGGTTTTCCGGGAGTTAATGCCGGCCTTGACCATTTTCACATCGGTGATAATTTTTTTGCTGCCGGCAAAGACCTGCCGGGCCGCCTTGACGGCCTCCGGGTGAATTTCCACCAGCCCGGCCATTTCCGGGTCGCCGGTGGCGTGGACGACCCGCTTGATGATTTCTTTTTCCGGAAAGGAGAAATCACCGATCAACTGCTCAATGATGGCCATGCTTTTGGCTTCAATGGCGCGCGGTTCGGCCAAAAAGTTCAATTTCCCGCCACCTCCCGGATCCGGTCCACGATTACCGCGGCAATGCGCGGATCCGCTCCCAGGTGAGCGGCCGGCACGATTTCTACCCGGTACTTTTCCTTCAGCTGCTCAATTTCCGCCGGAATGTCCCTTTGGATATGCAGGCCGTTGGAAAGGAAGACCGGGGCCACGATAATCCTTTTTGCGCCGCCGGCAACCAGCTTCCTAACGGCGTCCGCCAGGTTCTGCCGCTGTGCCCTTGGATTTAGAAAAGCTGTTTCCAGCAAATCCGCCCCGGTGCTTGCCTTAACCATTTCCGCCAGGCGGAGCAGCACGTGGTTGGCCCCATCCACGGTGCGCCTGCTCCCGTGCCCCAAAACCACAATCCCGGTTTTCATTCCCACCGCTCTCCTTTTGGCAAATTTTCCAGAATTCCCAGCAATTCCGCGTAATTACTTACGGCCCGCGGATATCTTGCCGCCGGTCTTTTAATCAAAACAACCGGAATGCCCAGATCCAGAGCCGCCTTTACCTTCTCTTCCGTGCCGCCGGCCGGCCCGCTTTCCTTGGTCACCAGCACCGCCGCCCGGTATTCGCGCAGCAAGGCCCGGTTAAACTCGTAACTGAAGGGCCCCTGCAGGGCAATGAGGTCCGCCGGTTGGAGGCCCAGCGCAAGGCATCCGG
>JBFLZY010000197.1:0-2216 GCA_040755975.1 Bacillota bacterium
TTTGGTGATGATTTAGTTGACATTTTCTGAGAAGGAGGTTATAATAATATGCATATACTTCGTATCCTAAACATTAGGATACGAAAAAGCCATGTATTCCTTGAAGGAGGTGTATTCTTACGGAAGAACAAAATGTTGCGGAAGAGTTGTTTTTAGCTTATCGAACCTTAAGTAAAAAGTACCAGTCGTTCGCCGACCGTTACGGTATCCCCGTGGCGCAACTTGGAGCCCTGCAAAAGCTTTGGAAAGAAGACGACCTCAGTATTTCCGAACTCAGTACCCGGATGGGCCTGGCGCCCGGTTCGGTGACGGAATTGGTCGACCGGATGAAGCAAAACGGTTATGTTTCCAAGGTCCGGCTCAAATCAGACCGGCGGGTGGTCAAAGTCCGCTTAAGCGCCAAAGGACAAGGCTTAAGGCGAATCGTTCCGTCTTTTAGCGAAGAAATTAACGCTCTATTACGCCGTAAATTGTCTGAGGAAGAAATGGTTCTCCTGGTCGCTTTGCTCCGAAAAGCCTACCAGGCTCTGGAAGAAGATTGGGAAGTGCAAAAATCGAGCGGGATTAAAGAGTTTTTTACCGAAAATGCGAGTTCGGGGAGGTAAGGGAATGAGGACATACCTGACCAAATTAGCGGAATGTGGGGAATTGGCAACCGTCCAAGCAGAAGTTAACTGGTACCTGGAAGCCGGGGCTCTTTGTGCGCTTTCTAACAAAACTGGTGGACCGGCCCTACTTTTCCCTGTTATTGCTGATTATCCGGGTTATTCTTTGGTCGGAAGCCTTTTCGCCGGCCCGGGGACGCTTTACCCGCATCCGTTGGGACGGACTCCCTGGCGGCGTCTGGCCATAGCCCTGGGGATGGATCAAGAGATCGGATATGAAGAGCTGATGGCGGAACTGTTGCGCCGCCGGGACCACCCGCTGGCACCGGTTCAGGTTGCTTCTGGGTCGTGTAAGGAGGAACGCCGCCTGGGAAAAGAAGTGGACCTGCTGGCTTTTCCCTGGCCCCATCTGTATGCCCGCGACGGCGGGCGCTACATGACCGCGGGGGTAATTATCGTTCAAAATCGGGCGGGTACCTGGGTAAACTGGAGTGTATGCCGCGGCCTGATTAACGGCCGGGATAAGTTGGTTCTGAACATCACGCCGGATTCACACCTGGCCCGGCTGCACCGGGAATACGAAGAAAAGGGCGAACCTATGCCGGCAAGTATTGTCTTGGGCGGTGACCCGGCTTGCTTTATCGCCGCTGCGCTAAATGTACCCTGGGGGATGAGTGAGGCAGCTGTTGCCGGGGGATTGAAAGGAAACCCTGTTGCCCTGGTCCGCAGTGAAACTAATTCTTTGCTTGTTCCAGCCGAGGCCGAAATCGTTCTGGAGGGCGAGATTCTGCCGGGCGAAAGGTTGCCGGAGGGTCCTTTTCCGGAGTACGTGCGGTATGCGCCCAGCCAGTTACGGCCTGTATTTTTTGTGCGGGCAATCACCCACCGAAAAAATCCCATCATTCCCTTTGTCGCCGAGGGGGTTAAGGTCAGCGACTCCATGGCCCTGCGTTCGGTGTTGATTTCTTTGGAGTTAATGTATAAGTTGCGCCGGCAAACCCAACTTAAAGTGCGCTGGATCAACTTGCCGGTAGAAGCCAAACTCGGCCTGTGTGTTGCTGCCTGTGATCCTGTTTACCGCGGACATAATTTTTGGGTGATGAATTTTTTGCTCCGGCACAAAAAAGAATCCTGGTTTGACAAAATTATGCTGGTAGACGCTGATCTTAACCCTGTCGATTTATACGAAATATTAAATGACTGGGCGCAGAAAACAATCCCCCGTCGTGGTCAGGGTTATCACGTTGAAGAAGTGGCTCACCCCCTGGCGCCTACAGCCGCTTATGGTCAAAAGACCGGGCGGGAAACGGCTGCCGCCAGAACCATCGTTTGGGATTGTTGCTGGCCGGTAAATTGGTCCCGGAAGGACATTCCGGTGCGGGTTACCTTTGAGAATTCTTTCCCGGAAACAATCCAGCAACTGGTGCTTGCCCGGTGGCATGAATATGGCTTTCCCCAGCAACCCCTGGTGAAGCAGGTGCCGCCGGATCTGAACCGGAGCCAGGTCCGGATGTGGAACGAAGAAAGCCAATACGTGATTGATGAGCGGGAAGTGGATCAGCAGGCGATCGACAGCAACAAAACGGTCGAAGTCAATCTTTTGGATTGTAG
>JBFLZY010000198.1:0-2179 GCA_040755975.1 Bacillota bacterium
TCCAGGGCCCTTTCCTCGGCCCAGGGGGTTCCTTCGCCGAAGCCGGCTAAAGGACCGGTGGTCGGGTTCGGCCTGCCGATGAGGATGTAGTCACGCTGGGCGGAAGGCGCCTTGGAGGCGCCCGGCACCGCGGGGGTGCCGCTCTTTTGGCCGCAGCCGGCAATGAAGAGTAGGGCCAAAAGCACCGGCAGAGCGGCCAACACCGCCCATTTGAATTTTCCGAACTTCATAACATCTCCTCCTTAATATATTAGTAGATTCTCGGAAACTCTCACGAGCCCCGCTAAAGCCTTTCTTTTACCCCGATTTTTCATCTTCACCCCCAATATCGATTGGCATGATAATCTCTGATTAATGAAGATATCAGAAGAAATATAAATAATTTATTTAATAACAGTCCCGGATCAATGAATTCGGGACTTGATTTTTTTTCATCCCCCCAAAAATCGAATTGGAGGCATTATTTACCAGCACCACTAAATAATGGGGGGATGAGATTGCTTGGTAAATGGCGACCACATTCGGAATACCGGCAATATATTACGCGCGAACTCGGGATGCGCTGGCCGGTTTACCTGCAAAGCGTTGTGAGTTACAAAGACGGCATCAAGAAACTCTGGCTGCTTAATCTGGACGAACTCCGCGGGGAATTAGGCCCGTGTTATGCCTCCACCGGCCGCCCGGCGGAGAATCAGCCGGAGATCCTGCGTTCTCTGGTGATGATGGTTGAGTGTCACGAAGACAGCGTTGACTCATGGGTGGAGAAGTTGCGCAACGACGACATCCTGGCTATCATCTGTGGTTTTGCCCCCGGGAAGATCCCCGGCGTGGGCACTTATTACGATTTCCTGGACCGCTTCTGGCTGGCCTCAAAACCAGGGAAGGTCAAGAAGTTCAAGCGGAAGCCGAAAAAGAAACTCAAAGCCGGGGAAAAACTGCCTCCCAAGCACCCGGAAATTGTGAAAATGATCGTGAAACGTTTATTACAGGGAAGAAAGTTCGAAAGCAAACCGGAAAAAATTCTGCACCGGATTCTGGCCGTGGCGGTAGTAATCCCGTCAGCTAAACGGGGTCTTTTGGGTGATCCCGAAAAGCTCACCATTTCCGGAGATGGCTCCCTTTACGCCACCGGGGGCAGACCTTACGGGAAAAAGCTCTGCCAGTGTAAAGAGACTTGCGACTGCAAACGCCGCTTCTCCGATCCGGAAGCCAACTGGGGTTGGGACAGCTACCGGGAGAGGTGGGTTTTTGGCTATACCACTTACGAGATCACAGCGGCGGACAGTTTTCACGATCTCCCGATCTATATTGGGATGGGCCAGGCTTCCCGGCACGATAGTGTGCTGGGTCTAAGAGCTTTGTGTGAACTAAGAGATCTTTATCCTGACTTCGTCTTTAAAAAGTTCATTGGCGATTCGGCCCATGACGCTTACCCCTGGTACGAGCTTTTGCACACCTGGGGAATCGAGGCTTTCATTGATTTAAACACCAGAAAGCAGGGCAAGCTTTCTCTTCCGGGGTTTACCGTGGATAAAGACGGTACCCCCATCTGTGCGGGCGGTTTTCCTATGGTCAACTGGGGATACTGCGAGAGCCGCCGGCGGATTAAATGGCGTTGCCCCTTAGTTTGCGGCAAGGTTTCAGAATGCCTTAAGAAATGCTCTCCTTCCAGGTACGGGAGAGTTGTTTATACCAAACCGGAGTGGGATTTAAGGCTTTTTCCCAAAACACCCCGGAACTCCAAAGCCTGGAAGGAGGTATACGCCCGGCGGACCACCTCGGAACGCACCAATAAACGCCAGAAGATTGACTACCAGCTGGAAAAGACCAGGGCGCGCAGCAAAAGAAGGATCTTCTGGCGGCTCACCCTGGGGGCGATCAACCAGCATTTAGACGCCTGGGTTGCTGAGTCCCAGATAACGCTTGCCGATATTATCGGGATCGAGCAGGCCGCGTAGTTCAAGCCCCGATTACAGGTACCTTACCGGCGAAATTTTCCATTTTCGCCGGGCTGGTTGGTTATTCCCTTTTTTCCGGTTAGGCCTGCTGGCCACCCATAAATCAACGCTATGGAGTTCTCAAGGAACGTGTTTTTAGGCTTTTTCTGTATGTTTGTGACTTTATTGTTATTTGCTTCCTGCTAGGTGCTACTGGTTAATTTTGGTTTCCGAGATGCTTC
>JBFLZY010000199.1:0-2129 GCA_040755975.1 Bacillota bacterium
AGGAGCTGGCCGAAACCATCAGCGCCCCGGTGACCAACACGTTTATGGGCCTCTCCAGTTTTCCGGGGGACCACCCGCTTTTTTTGGGCATGCTGGGGCTGCACGGCACCCGCTACGCCAACCTGGCAGTTACCGAGTGCGACTTGCTGATCGCCCTGGGCGCGCGCTTTGACGACCGGGTGACGGGCAAGATATCTTCTTTTGCCCCACGCGCCAAAATTATCCACATCGACATCGACCCGGCCGAGATCGGTAAGAACGTACGCATTCACGTGCCGATCGTCGGGGATGTGAAGCAGGTTTTGCAGGCTTTGCTGCCGCTTCTGGAAAAAACCGACCGCTCGCCCTGGCTGAAACGCATTGAAGAGTTGAAGAAGCTGTATCCGCTGCGGTACGAACGGGGAAACGGCTTAAAACCCCAGTTTATCATTGAACAGTTATACCAGTTGACCAAAGGCGACGCGGTGGTCGCCACCGACGTAGGCCAGCACCAGATGTGGGTGGCCCAGTATTATCGCTTTAAGCGGCCGCGGACGCTGATTTCTTCGGGCGGGCTGGGTACAATGGGCTTTGGCCTGCCCGCCGCCATCGGCGCGCAAATGGGTTTGCCGGGGCGGCGGGTGATCCTGGTCACCGGCGACGGCAGCTTCCAGATGAATATGCAGGAACTGGCCACCGTTATGGAACAGGGCCTGCCGCTCAAGATCTTTATCTTGAACAACCAGCAGCTCGGAATGGTCCGCCAGCTGCAAGAAGTATATTGCGAGGGCCGTTATATGGCCGTAGATTTTAAGTTTCACCCGGACTTCAGCATGCTGGCGAAGGCTTACGGGATGAACGGCTATACGGTGCGCGACGAAGAAGAGGTAACCGGGCTTTTTCCGGAAGTCCTCACCAGCCCCGGCCCGGCGCTGGTGAACTGTCTGGTCTATCCTGAAGAAAACGTTTCGCCGATGGTTCTGGCCGGCCGGGGGATCCACGAAGCCGTTGATCTGGGAGGGAGCACCAATTGTCGCTGACCATTACGGAAAAAATCCTTGCCGCGGCCGCCGGCAAAAAATCGGTCCGGCCAGGAGAGCTGGTGAACGTTAAGGTCGACCTCGTCCTGGGCAACGACATTACGGCTCCCATGGCCATCCAGGAATTCGAAAAAATCGGGGTGCCGGAAGTTTTTGACCGGGACCGGGTGGTCCTGGTGCCCGACCACTTCGTGCCCAACAAGGATATCAAGTCTGCCGAACAGGCGAAGATTTTGCGGGATTTTGCCCGCCGGCAAAGGCTTACCCATTATTTCGAGGTGGGCCGCATGGGCATCGAGCACTGTCTTTTGCCGGAAGAAGGGCTGGTGGGCCCGGGCCAGGTGGTGATCGGCGCGGATTCCCATACCTGCACCTACGGCGCCCTGGGGGCTTTTTCCACGGGTGTGGGGAGCACCGACCTGGCGGCGGCCATGGCCCTGGGCGAGATCTGGCTGAAGGTGCCGGCTTCGCTTAAGTTCATCTATTACGGGGAGCTTCCTCCCTGGGTGGGCGGCAAGGATTTAATCCTGTACACCATCGGCGACATCGGCGTCGACGGGGCGGCCTACCAGGCCATGGAGTTCACCGGCCCGGCCATTGCGAAATTATCTATGGACGGCCGTTTTACCATGGCCAACATGGCTGTGGAGGCCGGGGCGAAAAACGGCATCGTTCCCCCCGACGAAATCACCAGGGAGTACGTCCAGGGGAGGGTAAAACGATCTTCCCGGTTTTACGGCAGCGATCCCGACGCCGAATACGCAAAGGTCTACGAATATGACGTAAGCGAGCTGGAGCCCGTGGTGGCCTTTCCGCACCTGCCGGAAAACGTGCGCCCGGTGAGCCGGGCGGGCCACGTCAAGATTGATCAGGCCGTCATCGGTTCGTGCACCAACGGAAGGATGGAAGACTTGCGGCTGGCGGCCAAGGTTTTGGCGGGCCGGAAAGTTCACCCGGACGTCCGGTTGATCGTCATTCCCGGAACGCAAAAAATCTACCTGCAGGCCCTGCAGGAAGGTTTAATTAAAATTTTCGTGGAGGCCGGCGCCGCGGTCAGCACGCCCACCTGCGGCCCCTGCCTGGGCGGTTACATGGGGGTGCTGGCCGCCG
>JBFLZY010000200.1:0-2100 GCA_040755975.1 Bacillota bacterium
CTCGGGCATCTGGAATTTGTTAACCCCGATGACCACTTTCTTTCCGCTTTCGATTTCCTTCTGGTAAGTGTAAGCGCTGTTCTGGATCTCTTTTTGCATGTACTCGATTGCTTCGGGGGCTCCGCCCAGCTCGTCAATTTTTTCTATGTAGGCCATCGCCCTTTGTTCAATTTCGCCGGTCAGTTTTTCGATAAAATAAGAGCCGCCCAGGGGATCGACGGTATCGGCCACCCCTATTTCGTACCCGATGACTTGCTGGGTGCGCAGGGCGAGCAGAACGGATTGCTCGCTGGGCAAGGCCAGCGCTTCGTCCCAGGAATTGGTGTGCAATGATTGCGTACCGCCTAAAACCGCGCTTAAAGCCTGGAAGGCCACCCGCATGATATTCACCTGGGGCTGCTGGGCCGTCAAAGTGCACCCGGCCGTCTGGGTATGGAAACGCAGCATCTGCGAACGGGGATTTTTGGCACCGAACCGCTCCTTCATGATTTTTGCCCACAGGCGGCGCGCGGCACGGAACTTGGCGATTTCTTCAAAAAAGTTCAGGTGGGCGTTAAAGAAAAAGGACAGCCGGGGGGCGAATTCGTCCACGTCGAGCCCGGCGTTGATGGCCGCCTGGACGTAGGCGATCCCGTCGGCCAGCGTAAAAGCTACCTCCTGCACGGCGGTGGAGCCGGCTTCCCGGATGTGGTAGCCGCTGATGCTGATCGTGTTCCAGTTGGGCACGTTTTTGGAGCAGTAAGCAAAAATATCCGTGATTAACCGCATGGAGGGGCCGGGCGGAAAGATATAAGTGCCCCTGGCCACGTATTCTTTAAGAATATCGTTCTGGATGGTGCCGTTTAACTTTTCCTGCGGCACCCCTTGTTTTTCGGCCAGGACAATGTACATCGCCAGCAATATCGCCGCCGGGGCGTTGATGGTCATGGAGGTGCTCACTTTATCGAGGGGAATGCCCGCAAATAAGGTTTCCATATCCAGCAAAGAATCAATGGCCACCCCAACTTTGCCCACTTCTCCTTTAGCCAGCGGATGGTCGGAATTGTAACCAATTTGCGTGGGTAGATCAAACGCTACGCTCAGCCCCGTTTGTCCCTGCTCCAGCAGATAGCGGAAACGCTCATTGGTTTCCTCCGCGCTGCCGAAGCCGGCGTACTGGCGCATGGTCCACAGCCGGCCGCGGTACATATTGTTTTGAACGCCCCGGATAAAGGGGTAATCCCCCGGAAAGCCCAGGTCGCGCTGGTAATCGAAATCGCTTAAATCGCAGGGCGTATAAAGAGTTTTAATCTCGATGCCCGCATCGGTAACAAACCGATCCTGCCTTTCCGGACGCTTTTTCGTATGGGCGGCCAGTTTTTCTTCGTACTCTTTAGTTTGCTTTTGGAGTTCAGCCTGATCAAACATCCCGGATACCTCCATGAAAAGATAATTCTTTTTCTTCCGTGATGAAAAGGGAAAAGGCAATCAGAGAGTGCCGGGTCACCCGCTCACCCGGCTTGCGCGTACGCAAATAAGAAAATTATCTTCCCTCCTGGCGTTCGCATAAACTTTTTTACGGAAGAGCTTTTTTAATTAAGCCCGGCACTTCAAAAGGCAGCGCGGCCACTGCCGCTCCGGCCTCGGTTAACGCCTGCACTTTTCCCGCGAAGGTGCCCTTGCCCCTTTCAATTATGGCGCCCGCGTGCCCCATGCGTTTGCCGGGGGGCGCGCTCTTACCGGCAATATAGGCGACCACCGGCTTTTTCATTTCGCGGATGAAGCGCGCGGCGTCTTCTTCGGCGTTTCCGCCAATCTCGCCGACCAGCACCACCGCACTGGTTTCCGGGTCCTTTTCGAATTTTTCCAGGACATCGACAAAGGAAAGGCCGACCACCCTGTCCCCGCCCAGACCTACGACCGTGGACTGGCCGAGGCCGTCGGCCGTCAGGTTGGCCACTATTTCGTAGGTTAAAGTGCCGCTGCGGGCGACTACGCCCACGTGTCCGGGAACAAAAAATTGATTTGGGGGGATGCCGATTTTGCACCTGCCTGCCGAAACAATTCCGAAAGTGTTCGGTCCGATGACGGTGGTGCCGCGCCGGCGGGCCAGCGCCATAA
>JBFLZY010000201.1:0-2080 GCA_040755975.1 Bacillota bacterium
GGATTTTTTGGCCGATCTGCAGGATTTTTTGGCCGCCCGGAAGGATTGCGACCTGGTTGCCGTTTCGGCGGGTTTTGACCGGCACGTCAGAGATTGGGGCGGCCTGCTGACCACCGAAGATTACCGGACGATCGGCGCAATGCTCCGGGATTACGCCGGCCGGACCTGCGGCGGAAGAGTCTTTGCCGTACTGGAGGGCGGCTACAACCACGAGGTTCTGGGCAAAAACGTAAGGGCTTTTGTCGAAGGGCTCGCCGGGTGAAAAGGGGCTTTTCCCAAAAGCCCTCCCCGAATTTAAAAAATTTATGCTTATGGCAAAGATGGCTGTGCGTCAATTTCGGAAAAAGGTATAATACCCTGACTGAGCACCAACCCTGAAAAATTATCTATTTCTTTTGGGCAATTTTATTTTCATATCTTGATGCACCTGCCGAAAAGACACCAACAGAAGAATGATCAGGAAAGAAATTTGCGTTTTCAGTTAACCCCCTTCAGTATGCCCGGGCCCCGGTTAAGGAAAGACCCGGACGATGTCGCCGGTGGCGAAGAAGTATAAATAACCTGCCTTGACCGGGCGCTCCAGGATGGTTTTGACCGCCCGGGCGTAAAGGGCTACCTGCCGCCGGTACCTTTGGGCCAGCCGGTCCAAGGCCTCCCCATCGCCGGGCCTTAAGTAATCGGTTTTAAAATCGACGATCACCAGCCCGTCTTCTTCTTCAAAGAGCAGGTCAATCATCCCCTGGACCAGCACCGTCTCTTTCGTGCCGGCAAGCTCCGGGTAAATTTCCCCGGCCGAAAGGGCCAGGGTGAAGGGTACCTCGCGATTTACCGCGCGGGCGCGCCGGCACCTTTTGCCGAGGGGGGTCCGGCAAAAGCGACTGATTTCCCGGACGTCTACTGCCGCCGCCTGTTCTCTGGTCAATAATTCATTGTCCAGCAGGGCGGCGATCTGCTCTTTAATTTCCGTTTCGGTACCGGTTTTTTCAAAATCCAGGTGCTGCATGACCCGGTGCAGGGCCTGGCCTCTTTCGGCCGGGGAAAGCTCCCGGTGGGTCTGCAGAAATTTTGGCCGGAGCAGGGTAAGGGCTGCCGGCTCGGGCGCGCCGGGCATGGGCAGGGACGGGTCCTCCTCGTGGGGGAGGAGGTCGAAAAATCTTTTCGCCTCGGTGGCGGTGAGCTTGGCCGGCCTGTCCACCCCGGCGTAAGGATAGCGCCAGTCCAGGCGGCGGGCAACCAGGCCGGCAAATTCCCGGCCCGTTTCCACCGGTTCAAACCGTTTCACTTTTGCCAGCAGTTCCTGGTTGCCGGCGGTTTGGGGCAGCTCGGCCAATTTTAGTAATTCTTCACTGTTCCAAAGGCGGATCCGCCAGTAAGAATTCTGAAATCCGTTTTGGGGTTCTGCATCGCGATTAAATCCCAGCAGGGCCGGGCAAAGCCAGTCCAGGTACGTTCTGGCGCCGGCCAGGCAAGCGTCGGACAGCGCCCGGCCGGCGGCCGGCGCGGCCCGGCGCCATTTCGGCAGGGCTTGCGGCAGGTCGCGCACCGTGCCCACCAGCACCAGCTTCTCCCTGGCCCGCGTCAAGGCGACGTACAGGATGCGCATTTCTTCCGCCAGCATTTCCAGTTTTAAGCGCGTGCGCACGGCGATCTTTGGCAGCGTCGGGTAGCTCACGCGCGTTTTTTGATCGACGAATTGGGGGCCCAGCCCCAGGTCTTTGTGCAGCAGGATATTTTTCTGCAAGTCCCGGAAGTTAAACTGTTTTCCCAGGCCGGCGATAAACACCACCGGGAATTCCAGCCCCTTGCTTTTGTGGATGCTCATGATCCTGACCACGTTTTCGCTTTCTCCCAGCGCCCCGGCCGGACCCAGGTCGCGCCCGCTTTCCCGGAGACGGTCGATGAACTGAAGAAAGCCGGACAGCCCCCGGAAGGAAGTGTTTTCGTACTGGCAGGCGCGGTTGAAGAGGGCGCGCAAATTGGCCTGGCGCTCCCGCCCTCCCGGCAGGCCGCCGACAAAATCGTAGTAGCCCGTCTGGCGGTAAATATCCCAGATGAGCAAAGCAAGGGGCTTTTGCCGGGA
>JBFLZY010000202.1:0-1979 GCA_040755975.1 Bacillota bacterium
ATTTTCCTTTTTATCCCGGAGAGTCAGCCATCCCCAGGTGTCAATAAAAATTGTCATTCTCCGTAAAGCTCCTTGTCAATATCCCTGGCTAAGGAACCGTGCTCAACGCCCCCAATAAAATTTAAAATAGGATCTTTATCCGGATTAAGGAAAACAGCTTTTTCTAATTCTTTACCCTGTTTTGATTTTAAGCTGCTAATAAACTTAAATACTTTTTTGAGTTCCTTTTCGGGCAAATCCTTAATTTGCTCAAATAAACGATCTTTTAATACTGAAGAATTCAATTTGTTTCCACCGTCCTTCTTTGGTAAAAAACCATTTTAAATATTTTACCATCGAAGATTATAGTTTTCCACATCTTTTTACCCTGGTTATGGTGTTCGGCTTTCGGTAGCGGTAAAGCTGGTAGCTGAGCTTCTTCCCGGCAGAACGCTGATCCGTTTTCAGAACTCCCAATCGAAATCCCCCACGCCGGGCTGTCCGGTAATGGCCCGTTTCATCACACTGCAGATTCGCTGCAGACCCTCCGGCGTTTTCGCCTCGCAGCGGGCCACAAGCACGGGCTGCGTGTTGGAAGCGCGCACCAGACCCCACCCCTCCTTAAAAAGCACCCGCGCTCCGTCCACGTCAATAACTTCGTAATTATTCCGGAATTCTTTAAGGAGCTTCTCTACAACGGCAAATTTAACCTCATCCGGGCAGGGCACGCGCGTCTCCGCCGTGGAGTAGTATTGCGGCACGTCGGCCAAAAGCAAAGAAAGGGGTTTATCCGTGTTTGATAAAATACGCAAAAGGCGTCCTGTGGCGTAAAGCGCATCGTCGTAACCGTAATATTCGTCGGCGAAAAACATGGTGGCCGGACATTTCCCCGGTGAAGGGGGCGTTTAACTCTCTCATTCCGGCCTTGATCAGGGAATGCCCGGTGCGGGAAAAAATGGGCTTCCCCCCCAGGCGGGCGACTTCCTCCACCAGGCTCTGGGAGCACTTCACCTCGATGAGCGCCGGCGCACCGGGATAGCGAGGGAGGATTTCGCGCCAGAAGAGGATCATCAGCCTGTCCCCCCAGACCACGTTCCCCCGGTCATCCACCACCCCCAGGCGGTCGGCATCCCCGTCGTAGGCAACCCCCAGGCCCGCTTTTGTAGCCAGCACTTTTTCCCGCAAATCAACCAGATTGGCCGTTTTCACGGGGTTCGGGTGATGGTGCGGAAAAGCCGGATCGGGCCGGCAGTACAGTTCCTCTACCTGGCAGCCCCAGCGGCGCAAAATTTCCGGCGCAAAGTACCCCGCCGTCCCGCTGCCGCAATCTACCACTACCTTAAGCCGGCGCGGCGCCAGCCTGATCTTTTCGGCCAGCATATCCAGGTAAGCGGGAACAACGTCCAGGGATTTCACTTCCCCCCGGCCTTCGGCAAAGGAACCGCGCGCGCAAATTTCCTTCAGCTTCTGGATTTCCGCGCCGTAAATTGTCCCCGGCCCCTCCGCCGCCAGCTTAAACCCGTTTTCATCCGGCGGGTTGTGGCTGCCGGTGACCATCACCGCCCCTTGAATCCCGTAATGGACCCGGGCAAAGTAAACCATGGGGGTAACGACCAGGCCCAGATCACACACCATGCAGCCCGTGGATAAAAGCCCCGCAGCCACCGGACCAGCTCCCCGCCCGGCGCGCAGGCCACCGTAACGTCAAAACAGGCCGGGGAAAGCCCGGCCGCCAGATGGTAGAGTACTTTTTGTGCCCCGCCCGTTTCGGAAAGGGTGATCACCTGCAAGATCTTGAGTTTAGCCAAAAGCGTTGAAAACCTCCAAGACTTAATATTTGTGCGCTGCCAAAATTATGTGTTCCTCCTCAAGCCAGGCGTTTTAAATTCTGCCTTTCTTACCAAAGTTAATTTTGTCGACCCTAAAGAGATCCGCTTTTTTGCTGGTAATAATAATCAAAAACAGGCACTTTTACTTTTTTTATCGGTTTAAATTCCTTT
>JBFLZY010000203.1:0-1909 GCA_040755975.1 Bacillota bacterium
TTCTATTTTGATCCATTGTTCACCCCTGGTCAGGCCGGGAAGCTGCCCGGTGCGCGCCGCCCTTCTTCCGGCAAGACGGTTAATAAACATCGACTTGCCCACGTTAGGTATCCCTACCACGATGGCGGTCGGAGGCCGGAGGCTGGAGGTTGGAAATCTTTTAAGCGAACTTTCGGATCCCCCCGCTTTCTGCCCCGGGTCTTTTCCAAAGGCCAGGCGGAAAACTTCCTTAAAAATTTTTTCTTTGCCTTGACCTCTTACAGAGTCAAAAGGAATTGCCGTAACTCCCTGGTTGCGGAACCATTTCACCCATAAGCCGGTCAAAGCCCGGTCGGCCAGGTCAGCTTTATTTAAGATGAGCAGGCTGGGCTTGCCCCTTAAAATGTCGGCGATTAGCAGGCTCCGGCTGCTCAAGGGAATCCGCGCGTCGACCAGTTCTATGACTACGTCGATTAATTTCAGCTTTGCTTTGATTATTCGCTTCGTCCGGGCCATATGGCCGGCAAACCATTGGATCTCCATTTTCCCCAACCAATCCTGTTTCAGGGCTGCAGAGGACAGAGAAGACTTGCCATATTTCCTTCGGGGCTAGTTTAAAAGCCTGATGCGGTGCGGCGGCCAGTAAATCATTAAAGCTTTGCCAATGATATATTTTTCCGGCAGCGGTCCCCAATAACGGCTGTCCTCGCTGACGTTGCGGTTATCACCAAGCATTAAATAATGCCCCTCCGGCACGCGGACGGGACCGTAATCGCCAAAGCGCAAACCCGGAGGAAGATACTCTTCAGACACCTCCTGCCCATTGATATAGAGGTGGTTGTTTTTCAAAGCCACTGTTTCTCCCTCCAGGCCGATCAACCTTTTTACGTAATCTCGACTCGGGTCGCGCGGATACTTGAAAACAACAATGTCTCCCCTTTTGGGCTCCCAGAGGCGGTAAGTAATTTTGCTGACAATGATTCTGTCGCCCTCTAAAAGAGTCGGGATCATTGATCCGGAAGGTATATAAAAGGGAGCCAAAACAAACATTCTGATTAAAGCAGCCAGTAAAACGGCAATAACAATCGATTCAATTACTTCCACAGCCGGAGATTTACTTTTGTCCCGATCGGACGAGGACCCGGCGGTGTTGTTCTCCCGTTCCGCCCCGGTCATTAAATTCACCTCCGCACGGCAAAAAGGGACTGCGCCGCAGTCCCTTTTACGCCTAAAAAAGCTATCTTCGATCCTGAATACGGGCGGCTTTCCCCCGTAGCTTACGCAGGTAGTAGAGCCTGGCCCGCCGGACACGACCTTTGCGAACCACCTCGATACGCTCGATCTTCGGAGAATGAAGGGGAAAAGTCCTTTCAACGCCCACCCCGTACGATACGCGCCGCACGGTAAAAGTTTCCCCCAGGCCGCCGCCCCGGCGCCTGATGACCGTTCCTTCAAAAACCTGAATCCGCTCCCGGCCGCCCTCGATTACTTTAAAATGCACCCGCACCGTATCTCCGGGTCTGAAATCAGGGAGATTGGTTTTTATCTGTTCTTGTTCTAAAGATTGCACCAGATCCACAGTTCTGCCCCCCTTTCTCCGGCACTTCTTTTTCGCGGCGGACCATTGCTGATCAACAGGAGTTATTATATCATAGTAAATTCCTAGCGCGCAAGATAATTCCTGGGTCAAGCCAGGGAAAAAATAAAATCGCTGTTTATAGCCCCTGCCAGCACTCCGGCAAAAAGCATAAACAGCAAGTCAAACGTTCACTGCAAGTAACTTCCTGCCACCCGGTGCCCGCTAAAAAGGAACCCGCCTAAATCCCCAGGTAAGCTTCCTTCACGTGTTGGTTGTTTAACAATTCTGATCCGCTGCCCTGCAGCACGATTCTGCCGTTCTCCAGCACGTAAGCGCGGGTGCAGATATTCA
>JBFLZY010000204.1:0-1903 GCA_040755975.1 Bacillota bacterium
TGCCCTGCATTCCCAGGGAAGGCCCTTTAAAACAGTATCTTCCGGTGACGGTTGACCCGGTACCGGTGGAGGAACAGCATCTTTGGAACGCAACGGTGGCCGCCTACCACCCCTTGGGTTACCGCCAGCCCTTCGGCGCCCATCAGCGCTATTGGATCCATAGCCGGGCCGAAGGAAAGGTCGAGATCCTGGGCGCCCTGTTATTCGCCGCGGCGGCCAGGAAGGTGGCCGTTAGGGAAGCCTGGATCGGGTGGACGGCGCTGGAACGCAACCGGTTCCGTTATCGCATCGTCAACAACAGCCGTTTTTTAATTCTGCCGGGAGTGCAAATCCCGCACCTGGCCAGCCACGCCCTGGCGCTGGCGGCCCGGCGCATCCGGGCGGACTGGCAAAAACGGTACGGGTACGCCCCGGTGCTTTTCGAGACCTTTGTCACCCCGCCGCACCAGGGGACCTGCTACCGGGCAGCCAATTGGCAGTACATCGGCGAAACAGCCGGCCTGGGCAGAGAACCCCGGAAGCAAAAAAGTCGTCCGGTGATCAGGATGATGTTTGTTTACCCCTTGGTCCGGGAATGGCGGGCGGAGCTTTGCGCCCCGACGCCGGTGGCGGGGGATGATTACGATGCGTAATCCGGAGGCAATCAAGGCGGCTACCTTACCCAACCGCATAAGTCCTTGGAAAACAATGGAGGAAGAACAAGCGGCCCGGCAGTCGGCCGTGGAGGCGCAGATCAATGCCTGGCGGGCGATCTTGCCCGGCCTTTTGGAAAAGTTCGCCCGCTTAAAGGATCCCCGCCGGCCCGGGAGTATAAGGCATAAACTAACCGTACTCATGGTTTTTGGTCTGCTTTTGTTCATCTATCAGTATCATTCCCGGCGCGAAGCCAACCGGGAACTTAGCTCCCCCGCTATTTTAGAAACGCTGCGGGCTGTCTTTCCCGAAGTGGACGGCACTCCGCACCTGGACACCCTGGCCCGGCTCTTAGAGAGGATCCCGGCCGAGCAAATCGAAAATATTTTAGGGATCACCGTCCGTAAGCTCTTACGCAAAAAGAAATTACAGGCGCTTTTAGTCGAAAAGCATTATGTGGTCGCCGTTGACGGCACCCAAAAGTTTGCCCGGACTGTTTCCTTTGCGCCGGAGGCGCTCCACCGCAAGAACAAAAACTATGTTTACCTCCTGGAGGCTGTTCTCGTCGGTCCGCAAGGAATCGTCATTCCACTTTTGGCTGAGTTTTGTGAAAATGGCCCGGATCAAGATAAACAGGACTGCGAATTAAAGGCCTTTTATCGTTTAGCACCCCGACTCAAAGAACTGATGGGTAAACTCCCTCTTCTAATCGTGGCCGACGGTCTTTACCCGAACGGCCCGGTAATGCAGATTTGCCGGCAAAACAACTGGGACTTTATGATCGTCCTGCCTTCAAACTGTCTTCAATCAGTCTGGGAGGATGCTTTGGGAATTCATCAACTGGAACCGGAGCAGACCCGGACTCATCAGTGGGGCGACCGGACCCAGAACTTCTGGTGGGCTAACGACATTGTTTACGTTTGGCGGGATGCCCAAAACCAGCATCATCGCCTGGTGCTCCATGTGGTGGTTTGCAACGAAACCTGGGGGGAAAATGAACAGGCTACCTGGGCGTGGGTGTCGGGCACCCCGCTTACCCGGAAAAACGTAATCAACCGCTGCAACCGGGCGGCCCGTCACCGGTGGGGTATTGAAGAGAATTTCCTGATTGAAAAACGTCACGGGTACAACTATGAACATCCATTTTCATATGACTGGAACGCCTTGAAAGGGTGGCATGCCCTGATGCGGCTGGCCCACCTGATCAACATTCTCACCCTGCATACCGTGGCCTTATGGGAAACGGTGCAGACATTGGGCATGCGCGGCA
>JBFLZY010000205.1:0-1885 GCA_040755975.1 Bacillota bacterium
AAGCGTTACCCCCTTCACCTGCACTCCTTCTCCCCGCCCGAAGTGGCGCACATGGCCAGGAAGTCCGGGCTTTCCATCCGGGAGACGCTGGTCCGGTTAAAAGCCGCGGGCCTTGATTCGCTCCCCGGCGGCGGGGCGGAAATCCTGGTGGACAGAGTGCGCCGCCTGGTCAGCCCGCGCAAAATCACCGCGGCCCAGTGGCTGGAGGTGATGCGCCAGGCCCACCGGCTGGGTCTGAAAAGCAGCGCCACCATGGTGCTGGGCCACCTGGAAACCGCTTCCGAGCGGGTGCTCCACATGGTGCGGGTAAGGGAACTGCAGGACGAAACGGGCGGCTTCACGGCCTTTATTCCCTGGACCTACGCCCCGGGCAACACCGCCCTGGGCGGCCCCGGCGCCACCGCCGTGGACTATTTGCGGACCCTGGCGCTGGCCAGGCTGATGCTGGACAACATCCCGAACATCCAGGTTTCCTGGGTTACGCAGGGAATCAAGCTGGCCCAGGTAGCCCTGTCGTTCGGCGGCAACGATTTCGGCAGCACCATGCTGGAAGAAAACGTGGTAAGGGCGGCGGGCGTATCCTGCCGGGCGTCCCGCGCCGAAATCATCCGCCACATAAAAGACGCCGGCTTTGTACCGGCGCAAAGGACCACTCTTTACCATGTCCTGCGGACTTTTTAGCGCATTGGGGCACCTGCTCCAATCCTCAGGCGGCCTTCACCTTCAAGTGTTCAAAAATCCGGCCTGCCCGGTCCGGCGTATTCATGGTGTAGATATGGATTCCCGGAGTTCCGTTGCTGAGCAGCGCGTCAATCATGGAAACCGTGTATTCGACGCCAAATTTTTGTGCGGAGAGATCGTCTCCTTCTTCCTTGTACTTCCTGAACTTTTCCACGTAATATGCGGGCGCTTTCACTCCGATGGGCTGCCTTAAAATAAACTCCAGCTGCGCAAAACTTTCGATGGGCATGACCCCGGGGATGATGGGCACGTTGATGCCGATGCTTCTTGCCCTTTCCACGAAATCAAAGAAGTATTCGGGATTGAAAAAGAGCTGGGTAATGACGTAGTCGGCGCCGTTGTCGACTTTAATCTTCAAGTGCCCCAGATCCTTCTCCTTGTCCGGACATTCCGGATGACCCTCGGGGTACCCGGCCACGCTGACGCAAAAATCGGTGGGCTCGCCTTCCCTGTATTCCCCCTCTTTCGCCGTTAAAAATTTCCCTTCGTTCATCAGCTTGATTTGCTTGACAAAATCCGAGGCGTAACGATGCCCCTTTTCGTGCGGCCGGAACTCCTTTTCTCCTTTCGGCGGGTCCCCTCTCAAGGCCAGGATGTTTTGCACCCCGTCGTACTTCACGTCCATCAGCAGGTTCTCGATATCTTGCTTGGATTTATTTACGCAGGTAAAATGGACGACCGACTCGATGCCGAGCTCCCTCTTCAGCCTGCCGGCAATGGGGATGGTTCCGCCCCGCGCGCTCCCCAGCGCGCTGCAGGTCACGCTGACAAAGGCCGGGTCGTATTTCAGCAGTGCGCTTACGGTGTTAAAGATGGGGTCGAGCGACGTTCCGTTTACCGGCGGAGATACCTCAATCGAAAAAACCGGCCCCGTGGCCTTTTTATAAATATCGATTACCTTCATACCCGAAACCTCCTTAAATTTTTGCTTTGATTTAATTGTTCCCACTTTCCGGCGTCCGGTTCATTTCTGCGCCGCCAGCTTCTCCAGCAGCCGGGCGATTCTGCTTTCCCTCTCCTGCTCATCGGCCGGGATGCCTTCCGGATAGCCTTCGCCGTCCAGCACGCAGCCGTCCCGGTACACTTTGCCAAACTTTACACAGACCTGGTTATAGTCGCAATACGCCCGGCAATCCTCTTCGGC
>JBFLZY010000206.1:0-1845 GCA_040755975.1 Bacillota bacterium
ATGACGCGGCACACCATTCGCTTTTTGCCGGAGAATCAAGAAGTAACCATTGCGGAAGGAGAAAGTCTTTTGCAGGCGGCTTCCCTGGCGGGGATTCCCGTGCGCGCCTCCTGCGGCGGAAAAGGCACCTGCGGCCGCTGCCGGATGATTGTCCGGGAAGGCGCCGTCCGGCAGGCGCAGACGGGAAAACTGTCGCCCGCCGAACTGGCCGCAGGCCACGTCCTGGCCTGCCAGACCTTTCCAGAAAGAGCGGTGGTGGTCGAGGTTCCGGAAGAAACGCGCCTGGCCAAACACCAGGTGCTTCTGGCCGACGGGCCGGAGGGCGAGGCGGGGGCGCTGCCCGAACTCGATCCCCTCTTTCAAGAAATCCCGCTCCAGCTGGCCGTGCCTACCCTGGAATACAGCCCGGACGATGCCGGCAACCTGCTGGCCGCGCTCCGGCAGCGCACCGGCCTGACGGACGTCCGGATTGATTATGAGCTCATCAAGGAACTTCCCTTGATTGTGCGCCAGGGCGACTGGCGGGTGACCGTTTCGGTGGCCGATCTCAAGGGCTGCCCGGAGGGTTGCCCGAAAGTGGTCGCGGTCGCGCCGGGATGGAAAAAGGAGAGTTATTACGGCCTGGCGGTGGACGTCGGAACGACCACCGTGGTGGCGGCGCTGGTTGAGCTCGGCACCGGCCGGACGGCGGCCGTGAAGGGGGCTTACAACCAGCAGGCGGTTTACGGCGACGACGTAATTTCCCGGATTGTTTACGCGGTGGAGCAAAAAAACGGCCGGGAAGCGCTCCAAAAAGCCGTGGTCAAGACGATCAACGAGTTAATCGGGCAGCTTTTGGCCCAGACCAGCCTTTCCCGGCAGGATATTTACGCCGTCGTTTGCGCCGGCAACACCACGATGACCCACCTGTTGTTGGGCATCTACCCCGATTACCTGCGCCTGGAGCCCTATACCCCGGGAGTTTTTTCCCCGCCGCCGGTGAGCGCCGCCGGACTCGGCCTGCAGGTGAACGACCGCGCCCAGCTGTACTGTTTGCCCGCCATTGCCAGTTACGTGGGCGGAGACGTCATCGCCGGCGCGCGGGTGATCGCAATCGACCGGGCGGAGGAATTAACCCTGTTCATTGACGTCGGCACCAACGGGGAAATGGTCCTGGGGAACCGCGAGTGGCTGCTGGCCTGCGCCTGTTCCGCCGGGCCGGCCTTCGAAGGCAGCGGCTTAAGGCACGGGATGCGGGCTACTCCGGGCGCTATCGAAAGGGTGGAAATCGATCCGGCCACCGGGGAGCCGGCCTGCCACACCATTGGTTATCGCAAGCCCCTGGGGATTTGCGGGTCCGGGTTGATCGATCTGCTTTCCGCGCTGTTGAAAGCCGGCCTGATTGACCGCAGCGGCCAGTTTCAGAACAGCGGCCGCACCCCGCGGCTGCGCGAGGGAGAAGGAGGCCCGGAGTACGTCCTGGTCTGGGCCGAAGAGGCGGGGAGCGGCCGGGACATCGTCATTTCCGAGGCGGAAATCAAGAATTTGCTGCGTTCGAAGGCGGCTATTTTCGCTGGAATCAAAACCATGCTGAAAAAAGTGGATGTCCCCCTGGAGGCGATCAAGCAAGTCTACATCGCCGGAGGATTCGGCCGCTACATCAACATTCGCGACGCCGTGGCGATCGGGATGTTCCCCGATCTCCCCGCGGAAAAATACCGTTACGTCGGCAACAGCTCGCTGAAAGGGGCAAAAATGGTTTTGCTCTCGCGCCGCGTCCGGGACGAGGTGGAGGAGCTGGCCAAAAAAATAACTTACCTGGAGCTTAGCGCCGGCAAAGAGTTTTTTGACGAATTTGTCTCGGCG
>JBFLZY010000207.1:0-1827 GCA_040755975.1 Bacillota bacterium
ATGTCCGGCACTTCCACGATCAGGGCGGGGACGTGCCGGGGCGAAGCCTTTTCCCGCAGGGTTTTCTTGATTTTGTTTTGGAGCTCCTCCGTTAAGGCAAAGCCCGGGTTCAGCTTCACAAAGAGAATAATCCGCTGGTCCCCCTCCCAGTTCTGCCCGATGGCCAGGCTGTCCGCCACTTCCTCTAATTTTTCCACCTGGTTGTAGATTTCCGCCGTGCCGATGCGCACCCCGGAGGGCTTTAAAACGGCGTCGGAACGGCCGTAGAAGGTGATCCCCCCGGTGTCGCTGTGCACCACGATGTAGTCCCCGTGCCGCCAGACGCCCGGGTAGACGGTGAAGTAAGCGTTTTTGTACTTTTCGCCGTCCGGATCGTTCCAGAAATAAAGGGGCATGGAAGGGGAGGGGGCTTCGCAGACCAGTTCGCCCTGCCGGTCGTAAACGGGCCGGCCGTTTTCGTCGTAGGCCTTCACTTTCATGGCCAGGGCCGGGCCCTGCAGTTCGCCGGCGTACACCGGGCTGATCGGGTTGCCGGCGGCAAAACAACCGTTGATGTCCGTGCCGCCCGAGATGGAGTTGAAGTGCAGGTCGGCCTTGATTTCCCGGTAAACGTATTCGAATCCTTCGGTGGACAGGGGCGAGCCCGTCTGGGAGATTTCCTTGAGCGAGGATAAGTCGTACTCCTTGCCGGGTCTTACCCCCTGGCTGCGCAAGAAATTGATGTAGCTGGCGCTGGTGCCGAAAACGGTGATTTTTTCGTCCTGGGTCAGTTTCCACATGGCGCCGGGATCGGGGTAATTGGGGTTGCCGTCGTAGAGCACCACCGTCGCCCCCACTCCTAAGGAGCTCAACAGCCAGTTCCACATCATCCAGCTGCAGGTGGTGATGTACATGATGGTGTCTTCGCGCTTTAAGTCGGTGTGCAGGAGAAGCTCCTTGAGGTGATTGATCAGGACCCCGCCGGCTCCCTGCACCATGCATTTGGGCTTGCCGGTGGTCCCGGAGGAGAACATGATGTACACGGGGTGGTCGAAGGGGAGCTGTTCAAACTCAATCTCCGCTTCTTTGGCCAGGAAATCGTCGTAGGGAACGGCATGCGGTATCTGGTCCAGGGCGGCCGGTTTATCTTCCGTGTAAGAGATGACGATTACTTTTTTTAACGAAGGGATTCCTCTGGCGACCTCGGCGGCGTTGGCCAGGGTGTTAAAGGCCTTCCCTTTGTAAAAATAGCCGTTGACCGTGAACAGTATTTTCGGTTCGATCTGGCCGAGGCGGTCTAAGGCCGCCTGGGGGCCGATGTCGGTGGCGCAGGAGGACCAGACGGCGCCGATGCTGGTGGCGGCCAGCATGGCGATGGCCGTCTCCATCATATTCGGCATGTAGGCGGCTACCCGGTCTCCCGGGCCAACGCCCAGCGCGCGCAGTGATTTGGCCAGGCGGGCCACCGTATCGTAAAGTTGGGCGTAGGTCATCCGGGCGGTTTTTTGGGTTTCCCCCCGGAAGATAAAGGCCACGTGGTCGTCGCGGTACCGCAAAAGGTTTTCGGCAAAGTTCAGCCTGGCGCCAGGGAACCACTTCGTGCCGGGGAATTTAGTTAAGTCGTCCACCGCCCGGTCGTACCCACGGGAGGCTTTGATGCCGGCAAATTCCCACATGGTGGTCCAGAAGTCCGGGATGTTTTCAATTGACCAGCTGTATAGCTGGGGATAGGATTTAATCTCCAGGCCGTATTTATTGTTCACCAGGTTTATAAACCGGGTTATATTGGCCTGTTTTTTGCGTTCGTCGGAAGGTTCCCAGAGCGGTTTTTTCATGAATATCCCCCTT
>JBFLZY010000208.1:0-1827 GCA_040755975.1 Bacillota bacterium
CCGCAGGCCGCCGCCACCACGCCCGGAATGCTCCAGGCGGTCAATCCGAACAAAATGGCGGAAAGAAAGAGGATGCCCGTGGCTTGTCCGCCCGCCATCAAGGCGTAGCAAATTGCCTGCAGGCCGAAAATGATGGCCAGGGCGTACTTGCGCCCAAGATAATCGGAGACTACCCCCCATAAAATTCCGCTAAAAATGCTCAGCACGCCGACCAGGGCCCAAAGCGACCCGGCGGCAGCCTGGGTTAATCCCTTGTCGCTGACCAGCGCGGCCGAGAAAAAGGTACTGTAGATGATATAGGAAAACCCAAACATGAAATAAATCAGCCCGAGGTGCCACAGGGCAAGGGAAGCATATACGTTGCCCCATTGAATTTTTTCCCCTCCGGCTTTTGCTGGCGCCGGCCCGGCTCCGCCGGCCCGGTTACTGTCAACCCGGGTCCCGTTTTTACCCCCGCCGTTTATTTGCCCTGGCTGCTCCAGTTCAGCCCCTACGGGAAGCAAGCCCTTTTCCGCCGGACTATTCCGCAGAAAAGCGTAACTTAAAATCCCCAGCAAAACCACCAGCCCGCCCAGAATGAACCAGCTGATCCGCCAGCCGTTTTCCGGCCAGGCGGCAACCACCTGCGGGACCAAAAGGCCGGTTACCACCAGGGCTACTCCCGAACCGCCCACCTGAAACCCGGCCGCCATTCCCCGGCGCCGGGGGGCAAACCAGGCCGAAACCAGCCCCATCACAGGGATGTTGCTCCCCGCGCTGCCAAAACCGGTCAGGAAGCGGTACACGAGGGCCGCTGCAAAGCCGTTGGCCAGGCCGGTCAGAACCATGGTTATCCCGGCGAGAAACATGGAAAAAACAATAATGATCCGGGGCCCGTACCGGGCGGCCAGAAAACCGCCGATCAGGGAAAAGGCCGTGTAGCCGATTAAATTACCGGTGGCAATCAACCCCATCTGGGAATTGTTAAAATTTAGGCCAACTTTCATGGAAGGCAGGATGGTCGTGTAGCCGAAACGGGCAAAACCCAGGGCGCCCGTCACGGTCAAAATACCGATGATTAAAATCACGTAACCGTAGTGAAAAGCCGGTTTGGCCGGTTCTGCCTGCTTTTCCAGCTGGGCCTGCGTCATCTTTTTACGCCCCCTCGATAGACATTTGTTGTTAACAGTTAAAATGCTCCGAAAGATCGCCAAACTTTATAACTTCCGGCAACTGTGTCAGGTTAAGGGGTTGCTTTTTGCTTACTCCCGAAATCTTCTCAATCAACCGCCAGTGCTGCTGTTTCCGCTTAAACCACGGCCAAACCGATACACTTAAGCCGGGTGTTTGCCCGGTTATCCGGCCTTCCCAGGAGAAGTCAAGAAAAAGGTTCGGCCGGAACAATGTCCCGGTACGCTAGCCTTCTTCAGGGAACGGTTTTTCCACCACCGTCAGCAATTTTTTTCCCGCACCAAAGTTACCGCCTGCCCGAACCTCCTTCCTAAACCTGTCATCTTGCAGTTTTTTTTGCCGCCCAGCTCCGCCATTCCAACAACTTCTATCCAGGCAAACAAACCGGTAATTTTTAACCGGCCGGTCAGCTTTTAAGGTATCCTATTCTCCAACAATTAGAAAAATCCTGCTGTAATTTTAAAACACTTTCTGAAAAATATCTCTTTGTACGCGCCGGCAAACGGATGCAGGCGGACCGGGGGGTCTTGACAGGGCAACCGGCGAATCGTATAATTTTTATTGCAGGCAGCATGTCGGAGTGGCGGAATTGGCAGACGCGTACGTTTGAGGGGCGTATGGGCAACCGTGCGGGTTCAAGTCCCGCCTCCGACACCA
>JBFLZY010000209.1:0-1791 GCA_040755975.1 Bacillota bacterium
TGCTTCCGCGAACAGCCGTGCTCCTGGCGGCAGTGATGAATTTTCTGGGCGCCCTCGCCTTTAACGGGGTTGCCCGGAATATCGCCGGGAACCTGATCCGTCCTTTCGATGCCCAGAGCGGACTGCAGATCATCGCGGCTGCCCTGGCGGCCGCGATTATTTGGAATCTGGCTACCTGGCTCGGCGGGCTGCCCAGCAGTTCCTCCCATGCCCTGCTCGGCGCTTTAACCGGGGCGGCCTACGCGGCCGCCGGCAGCGGGGTGCTGGACCGGGCCGGGTTGGGAAGCGCGTTTTTAGCTCTGGCTGTATCTCCTCCGCTGGCCTTTTTGACGGGGTTTTGCGTGATGACCTGCTTCAACCTTTTATTTTCCTTGCAAATCCTCTCCCGTTCCCGTTCGGAGCGCCGTTTTCTTTTTCTGCAGAAAATCTCCGCCACTCTCCAGGCCTTTAGCCACGGCAGCAACGACGCCCAAAAGACCATGGGCGTAATCACCCTCGCCCTGGTCATTTCCGGAGGCCAGGAAACGCTCCAGGTTCCCCTCTGGGTGAAAAGCGGTTCCGCCCTTTTTCTGGCCCTGGGGACGGCGGCAGGCGGCTGGCGAATCATCCGCACCCTGGCCGCCGGCATTACCCGGCTGGCGCCGGCAAACGGCTTTGCCGCCGACCTGAGCGCATCGCTGACCATCCTGTCGGCAACAATCCTGCACCTGCCGGTCAGCACCACCCACATCATCTCCTCGGCAATCACGGGGGTGGGCGCCGGCGGCGGCCGGTCCAGCGTCAAGTGGCGCACGGTCGGCCGGATGCTGGCCGCCTGGACTTTAACTTTGCCCTTCACCATTTTTCTGGGCGCGCTGTTTTACCTGGTGATCTGGTAAATAATAACAGACAACCTGGGAGATATTACAGATTGACAACCGGCGGACAACTCTTTTAAAATAGACAGGCGCTATGTTGAACTTTGCTCAAAAGGGGTGAACACCATGGCGTTTTTTCTTTGGTTAAAGCAAAAAGAAAGGGCCCGGCGGGCCTTCACCATAATTCTCACGATCGTCATGCTGGTTCCTACGGCGCTCCTGTTTCACGCCGCCGGCCGGCCGGAAGGCAAAATGGCGGCGGGGCAGGAAAACGGGGAGCAGGTTTCCCGGGGGGTTACTGTCAGCAGGAGCGACTTGATCCTGATGGCCAGGGTAATTGAAGGGGAGGCTGCTGATGAACCTTACCAGGGCAAAGTGGCGGTGGGCGCGGTAATTGTCAACCGCCTGCAGAGCCCCGATTTTCCAAAGTCCGTGCCCGGGGTGGTCTTTGAGCCGGACGCCTTCGAGGCGGTCACCAACGGCCAGTACACCAGACCGCTGACGAAGGAATCCATCCGGGCGGCTCAGGATGCCTTAAGCGGCCGGGACCCCACCAACGGGGCGCTTTACTACTGGAACCCGGCCAAAGCGACCAGCACCTGGGTATGGTCCCGGCCAATCATCACCGAAATTGGCCATCACGTCTTCGCCAGATAAAAAATTTATGTATGATCTCAAGACCCGGCGCTCAAGCTAAAAGCAGAGGCCGGGCGTTTTTTTCCGGCAAATTCGCCGGCCGGAGGAAAAACCGGAAAACAGGGGGTTAATGCTTTGGAAATCGGCCTGATCGGCCTGGGGAAAATGGGCTTTAACCTGGCCTTGAACATGGTTGAAAAGGGCCACCGGGTGGTTGCCTATAACCGCTCCCCGGAAAAAACGAAAAAAGCGGAAACCAGGGGAATTGGCGGAGCCTACAGCCTGCCGGAACTGGTCG
>JBFLZY010000210.1:0-1783 GCA_040755975.1 Bacillota bacterium
CTTTTCCACGATCGCGATGATCTCTTCCAGGGTAAGTACGGCGCTGTCGTAAATCCGGGCGGTCTCTTTAGCGTGACGCAACACTTCCCGGTTGACCAGCGAACCGGCGTAAATGATCACGTCCGCCCGGGCAATAACTTTGGCGGCTTTGATGGTCAGCAACTCCGGGTCGCCCGGCCCGGCCCCGATAAAGAAAACCTTAGTCACTTTCGGCCTCCTTAAGATAGATTCACCGCAAAGGCGCAGAGCACGCAAAGTAGTCCCTGAAAATACCAGGCACAAAGTAAATATTCCCGGCGTTTATACATATCCCTTTGTGCCAACGGTTATTTTAAATTAAGTTAAGTGCCTGGCACTTAACTTACGCTTAACTTACGTGGCAAATCGAACGGCGGGCCGGGCATTTTCATCCTCCGTTGGTGCCGCGAACGCGAAAGTGGCATGGAGGTCTAATTCCCAATCCTCAATCCCCGGTTTTCAAGGAAGATTTAATTATGATCAGCGATAAATAATCTTGTTTGCTTATTTCCACCTGGTCGAGATTACGCTCCACGCTCCCGCCCGGCATTCCGCAGCGGGTGGCGAAAACGGCCCGGTCTTTTAAATCGAGCTCTTCTAAAATCTTGACCACTTCGGCGTACTTGCGGGCTACCTTCATTAAAATAACGTTTTCAAAGTTTTGGAGAACAAAGCGAAGGGAGTCCGGATCCTTGACGGCCGGGACGACCGCCAGCTTTTCATCCCCCTCCGCCAGCGGGACGCCGGCCAGCGCGGCGCAGGCGCAAAAAGAAGGCACGCCGGGTATTGTTTCGATTTCCCAGGAACCGGCCGCTTTGATCTTTTTCAGGACGTACGTGTAGGTGCTGTACAGGGTGGGGTCGCCCAGGGTGATAAAAGCCACCTTCTTGCCCGCCTGCAGCAGGTCAATAATCCGGCCGGCCGCTTTTTCCCAGCAAAACTCCAGTTCCGCCTGGTCTTTGGTCATCGGAAAAGGCAGCTCCAGGATTTCCCTATCCCCTTTTTCCTTGACTATTTCGCTCACAATGGAGAGGGCGACGCCTTCTTTATCAGTACTCGATTTAGGTGAACAGATTACGTCCGCTTCCTGCAAAACCCGGTATCCTTTTAAAGTAATCAGCTCCGGGTCGCCGGGACCAACGCCCACGCCGTAAAAGACGCCTTTCACGTCAGAACAACTTCCTCCTCTGAAAATAGCTTTGTGCCATTAAGTTAAGTGCCTGGCACTTAACTTACGCTTCGCATATGTCGTTCGCCCGGACAAATTCCAGCCCTCATTTTCATACTTTTATGGAGAGGACGGCAGTCTTCATGGGCAACTCCTCTGAAAATAGCTTAACTTTTGCCATCGGGCTGGAATTGTCCGGCTCGCTCCGATGCTCCCTCGTTCGTTTTTTGGCCGGCCACCAGGTAGACCGGGTTCATCCCTTTCCACACCCTGGCCTGCCCGGCCTGTTCTATCCTGGCAACGTTGAGGCATAGGGTTTCAATCTCCCCAAACCCAAGCGCGGCCAGGGTTTGCACGGAAGCGGCCAGCGTTTCAATGGTGACGGCGTTGACGACCAGGCGGCCCCTGTCTCTTAATTTTTCCGCGGCCGCCGCCAGGATTTCTTTTAGCCGCCCGCCGCTGCCGCCGACAAAAATGCGGTCCGCAAGGGGAAGACCGCCCAGGGCTTCGGGGGCTTCCCCGACGACGACGTGTAAATTGTTGACCCCGAACCGCCCGGCGTTGCGCAAGATCAGCTCCCCCGCCCGTTTATTTTTT
>JBFLZY010000211.1:0-1770 GCA_040755975.1 Bacillota bacterium
TGGGGTGCGTCTGCCCGGCCGTGGGGGTTTTTCTTGTTTTGCGGCGTTATTCTTTTCTGGCCGAGACCCTGGCCCACGTTTCGCTGGCCGGCCTGGCCATCGGCCTGTTGCTGGGCATTTTGCCGTTTGCGGCCACTTTTTTCACCGCCGTGATTGCGGCCGTTGCCGTGGAAATCCTGCGGGCGCGCAAAAATCTCTACAACGACGCCCTGCTGGCCCTGGCGATGAGCGGCGGACTGGCCCTCGCCGTAGTTTTGTTCAGTTATTCGCAAAAGTTTGGTGGCGACGTGATGGGGTATCTTTTTGGCAGTATTTTGACCCTTACCCCTGACGATCTCTGGTTGATTACGGCCGTTGCTGCGCTGGTCCTGGCGGCCGTCGCTTTTCTGTACAAAGAACTTTATTTTATCTCTTTTGACGAGGAGTGTGCCCGGGTGGCGGGCCTGCCCGTGCAAAAAATCAACTTTGTTTTTATTTTCCTTGTTGCCGGCACTGTGTCCGTCGCCGTGCGCGTGGTGGGCGCGCTTCTGGTGGGCGCCCTGATGGTGATTCCGGTACTGATCGCCTTGCTGCTTGCGGGAAGCTTTGGGCAAGCGTTCCGGTACGCCGTGGGGACCGGGGTGGCCGTTACCCTGGCGGGCCTGATCGCTTCTTATTACCTGGGGACTGCTTCCGGAGGGACGATCGTTCTGCTGGCGGTTGCGCTTTTTGTCCTGGTTCTGGCCGGCGGCAGGGTAAAAGGGTTTTTACAAAAGAGACCCCCATGCCGCTTTTTAGCGGCACCAACAGAGGACGAAAACTCCCGGCCCGCCGTTCGATTTGACAGGAGCGACATATGCGTAGGGCCGGTAACGAGACACGGCGCAGGTGAGGTCAGCGAACCGACAGCGCGAATCGCGCAGTTAACAGGGTGCGAAAAGAACATCAGCGAACGCCAGAAAAGATTGTAGCGCTAGAAAACTAATGGACCGTGCGCATTATGCAGCGCTGCCTGGTTCGCTCCGAACCAAGCCGATGTCTCGTCGGCCCGCAGCATCGGAGCGACTGCAAACGAACGGCGGGCAAAGGGCTATTTTCAGGTATATAATTTATAAATCGAATGGTTTTTTGTGGTATACTATTGATGTCGTTATTTTATTTTTTGCTGTTGGAGATGTCATGGGCAAGAAAGACAAGGCTGTGGTGTGGCGGGTGGATCCCCTGGCGCCCGATCCCGATTTAATCGCCAAAGCCGCCGGAATTTTGCGTTCCGGCGGGCTGGTTGCTTTTCCCACCGAAACGGTTTACGGACTGGGGGCCAACGCCCTCGATCCGCAGGCGGTGGCGGGCATCTTCCGGGTGAAGGGCAGGCCGCCGGACAATCCGCTCATTGTTCACGTAGCCGACAAGGAGATGGTTTACCGGCTGGCTTCTCCCGTAAGTGTGCTGGCCCGCAAGTTAATGGCTGCTTTCTGGCCCGGCCCCCTGACGATTATTTTACCCCGGAAGGAAAATGTGCCGCCGGAGGTATCGGCCGGTTTGGAAACCGTTGCCATCCGCATGCCCGCCCACCAGGTAGCCCTGGACTTGATCCGGGCGGCGGGGGTGCCGGTGGCGGCACCCAGCGCCAATCTCTCCGGCCGCCCCAGCCCCACTACGGCGGTGCATGTTTTTGCGGATTTGGGAGAAGATATTGAGGCCATCCTGGACGGGGGGCCGGCGGGTTTGGGGGTGGAATCCACCGTGCTGGATTTGACCTCTTCCGTTCCGGTTGTCTTGCGCCCGGGCGGT
>JBFLZY010000212.1:0-1702 GCA_040755975.1 Bacillota bacterium
AGGTCTTTTCTTCCCTGGTTAACCGCGTCGTTTATGGAAAAGAAAGGGTCATTCTCCTCTCACGAGGCAAACCCAAAGCAGCAATAGTAAGCATCGAGGACCTGAAAACCCTTGAATCTCTGGAGTCGGGCGGCAGCCGGCTGCGGGCGCTGGAGGAGGCTCACCGGCTGCGGCGGGAACTGGCTTCGTCAGGGGGAGGCTTCTTTACTTTTGGCTAAACTCAAGATCCTTCAGGTCATTACCCTTTCCGAAACGGGCGGGGCGCAGAAAGTGCTTTACCATCTGGCGGCCGGGCTTTCCCCGGCCTGTTTTGACGTTACGGTGGCCTGCGCTCCGGGCGGGGAACTGGTCCGGTGGCTGCGGGAGCCGGGCTGGGTGCGGGTGGTGGAAGTGCCCCCTTTGCGCCGGGAGATCTCGCCGCTGCGCGATATAGCGGCTTTTTTTGCGCTTTACCGTTTAATGCGGAAAGAGCGGTTTGACGTGGTGCACTGCCACAGCTCGAAGGCCGGCATTTTGGGGAGGGTGGCGGCCTGCCTGGCCGGGGTCCGGAAAATTATTTTTACGGTGCACGGTTGGGGAATTACCCCTGAGCAGGGGAGGTTGGAGCGGTTTTTTTATACCTGGGCGGAGCGCCTGGCGGGGCTTTTGAGCACCGATGTGGTCTGCGTGTCGGAAGCGGACCGCGAGCGGGGGTTGAAGGAGAGGCTGGCCCCGGCGGCGAAGCTTAAGGTGATCTACAACGGCGTCCCGGTGCCGCCCGCTGCAAGGGGAGATGGTGAGGATATTTTGCGGGCGGAACTCGGCCTGGCCCAAACCGATCTGGTTGTCGGCACTGTTTGCCGCCTGTGCAGGCAAAAAAATCCCCTTTTTTTCCTGGAAGTGGCGCGTAATTTGTTATCCGCATCGCGCCTGCGCGAGAAGCTTTACTTCGTGTTGATCGGGGACGGGCCTTTGAAGCGGCAATGCGAGGATTATATAAAACAGCATCATTTGCGTGAGCGCGTTTTTCTTGCCGGCAGCCGGGAGGACGCCGCCTCCTTAATGGCCGGCTTCGACGTTTTTTGCTTGTTTTCTTTGTGGGAAGGGCTGCCGCTGACCGTAATCGAAGCGATGCACAGCGCCGTTCCCGTCGTGGCCGCCGGGGTAGGCGGCGTTCCGGAGCTGGTCATTGAGGGGGAGACGGGGTTCCTTGCGCCCCCCGGCGACGTTGGAAAAGCCGCCCGGATTGTGGAGGGTCTTTTAGCGGAGCCTGATTTAAGGAGAAGGTTGGGGCAGGCGGGGCGCCGGCTGGCCGGGGAAAAATTTTCTCTTGAGAAAATGGTTGACCGGTACAGATCGCTCTACTTAAGTGGAACTTTTTAACTTGTCGCAGCAGGTAGGAAATAGAAATTATTTGCCGAATAGTAAAGGAGAGTAAAATAATAGAAGAGAAGAGCGGAGCAGGGCTTTCCCGGCGGAAAGCCGCGAAAAAGATTACCGGAGGGCATAGAGATGCGTCGCTCCCGGGCTTTTAAACAAATCTTCCCGTATCTGGCGGTTGCCGGCGACCTGGCCCTCGTCCTGGCTGGTTTCCTGGCGGCCTTTTACATTCGTTTTTTCGGGCAGGTGCCCGAAGTTAACTGGGAGCCTTTTCTTCGGGTCACGCCCTGGGTCGCCCTGGCGACTTTAATCCTCTTCTCCGGCCTGGGGTTGTACCAGTTTC
>JBFLZY010000213.1:0-1694 GCA_040755975.1 Bacillota bacterium
CTTTTTTTTGCCCGGCGACGCCGCCCTCGAAGCGCAGCCCTGGTTTGCTGACCTGAAAAAACACATCGCCCTTACGCTGCAGGCGGCCCGGGAACTGCTCCGGGAAGGCATTGCGCTGGCCGCCCGGCCGGACGGCCCGGCCGCCTACCTGGACGTCTTCCGGGCCGACCTGGCCCTCCTGGAGCGCCTCGCCTCCTCCTGTGCGGGAACCTGGGAAGAGATGACAGGCGCCTTTGCCCAGGCGGAGTTCCCCAGGTTAAAGGCGCTGCGCCGGGACACCGGCGAAGATTTAAAGGAGCAGGCCAAAAACTGCCGGGAGGCGACCAAAAGAAAAATTTCCGGCCTGCGCGAGGAGCTTTTTTCCAGAAGCGCGTCCCAATATTTAGACGAACTCAGGAGATGCGCCCCTTTGCTGCAGGAACTGGTTGCGCTGGCGCTCGATTTCGGCGAAATTTACCGGCAGGTCAAAAATTCCCACGGCGCGGTGGACTTTTCCGATCTGGAGCACCTCGCGCTTAAAATTCTCACCGCCTCGGATACCGGACCAAACCATTTAACTCCTTCGGAAGTTGCCCGGCAGCTGCAAAATTACTTTGCGGAAGTCCTGGTGGACGAGTACCAGGACATCAACCCCGTCCAGGAAGCAATCTTATCCCTGGTCGCCAGAAACAACCTGTTCATGGTCGGCGACGCGAAGCAAAGCATTTACCGCTTCCGGCTGACCGAGCCGGGGATCTTCCTGGCCAAATACCAGGGCTACGCGCCGGTCGGCACGCCCTCCCGGCAGCGAAAAGTAAGCCTGGTCCGCAACTTCCGCTGCCGCGAAAATCTTGTGGACGCCGTCAACCGCCTCTTTCGCCGGATCATGACGCCCGGAGTCGGTGAGATTGATTACGAAGAGCTGGTTTACGGGGCAAGCTACCCCCCGCTGCCGGGAGCGGGTCACGCCGCCGATCATTTAGCGGAGCTGCACCTGCTGGAAAAAAGCGCGCTTGAAAACGGAGCCAAAAACCCCCCGGACGGGGAACCGGCCGGGGAAGAAAGCGAAGCCGACGGGCTTTTTGATCCGGAAGGGCCGGAGGAACTGGAAGCGGCCCAGCGCGAAGCGCGGTTGATCGCCCGGCAAATTATCGAGCTGGTGCACGGCGACCCGCCCCTTTTCGTGTGGGATGGGGAGGCTTGCGCCTACCGGCCGGCGACTTACCGGGATGTGGTCGTCCTCATGCGCAGCGCAATTAACGACGCCCCCGTTTTCCTGGAAGAATTCACCAGAATGGGGGTTCCCGCCTGGACAGACGCCGGCGCGGGATACTTTGCAGCCACCGAAATAGAAACGATGCTTTCCCTGCTGAAAATCATCGCCAACCCCCGCCAGGATATCCCGCTGGCCGGGGTGCTGCGTTCCCCGCTGGTCGGCCTGACCCTGGACGAACTGGCCAGAATCCGCCTTTGCCGGCCCGCGGGAGATTTTTACGATGCCGTCCTGGCCGCCGCCGCCCCGGGAACGGAAGGGGAAGAGCAAAAACTTAACGCCTTCCTGAGGCAGCTCGACCGGTGGCGCACCATTTCCCGGCAAAAGCCCCTTGCTTTGCTCATCTGGGATATTTACCGCCAGACGGGCTACTACGATTTTGTCGGCGGCCTGCCGGGAGGGCGGGAGCGCCAGGCCAATTTGCGCGCCCTCTTCAACCGCG
>JBFLZY010000214.1:0-1682 GCA_040755975.1 Bacillota bacterium
CTGGTGTTGCTCCTCAAGCAGGAATCTGATAACTGAAATTTAAGCAGGATTCCCATAGTAATAGGTAACATTACCCAGTTTATGCCTAAAAATGGTTATTAGTGAGATGGTATCACGGATTCAGGTTATTGGTAAACATAAACAGGGGGTTTTTCGACAGTCTCTAAAAATGATTAATTATTAAAATAATGTTTTTTATCATAGAACGAGGCGCTATTATGCTTGTTTATCGCCGCTTCCGTTTGCCGAGCCGGAGAATTTTTTCGCGGCAAGGGAAGGCTGCCGGTTGCGCTATCGTCTTTGGGCTTTGCTAAATTACCAGCGGCACCCCTGAACAAGCGCACTTAAATTAGAGAAACCTTTTTGGCCCTGGATCCGGATAACGCTGGCCGGATGCTCACCACTTCCCCGCTCACTGGAGAAAAATGTAATTTATTGGGCGCCCTCTTGTGCTCTAAAGAAGACCTGGTGAAAACCGTCAAACTGCGCCGCTGGTGGCAGAAACACTACGGGCACCTGCTTAACCATCTTCAATGATGTTTTCATCCCCTGGGAAAGGGTTTTCCTGTGCGGGGAACACCAGTATACAGGGGTCTTCGTCGAAAAATTCGCCGACCTGGTGCGCCTTTGCGGAGGCGGTTGCCGCCCCGGGGCGGTGGACCTGGCCGTCGGAGCGATGGCTCTGCTGGCTGAGTACAACGGGGTGGGCAACGCCCCCACATCCTCGAAAAACTGACCACCCTTGCCCAGATGGGCGAGGTAGGCTACGGCTGCGCGCTGGCCCCCGCCTACGAAGGAGAAATTGTCGCCTCCGGTCTTTGCTTTCCGAACGGTGTTTTCGCCAACGCGGCCCGCTTAAATGGTACCCTCGCCTTTATGGAAGCGCACAAGTGGCTGGGGGACGTTGCCGGCGGCCTGATCGCCACCTGCCCTTCGGAAAGGGATTTTGCCCACCCCGAAATCGGCCCCCTTTTGCAAAAATACCTGCAGGGCGCGCCGGGCGTGCCCGCCGAACACCGCCTGCGGGCCTTGCGCTTTGCCGAAATGTTCGGGGGCGGCCCGCCTTTGCACGGCCTGATCTGCGGCGGCGGGACGACCAAAACGCAAAAGCTGGTCATCCGCAAGAACTTAAACCTGGAAGAGAAGAAGCGGCTGGTGAAAAAGCTGGCCGGAATCCCGGAAGGCCGATAGAGCTGCGCCGGGTTGTCGGGACATTGCCAGAAAATTTACTTTTAAAGAACCGGTTCAAGTTTCACTTGAAAGAGGCAAAGGAATACGGCGGCAAACATTATCTGGATTACGTTTCCGAGGGCCTGGCGAAGGAAATTGTTGCTGGAACGTTGATCGACTATCAACAAATTTACGGACCCAAGAATGCAGAGAAATTCGCTTTTGATTACAACGGCACGAGATACCTGCTTGTCGACCAATACTGCATAATCCGAAATGTCCGTGTAACGAGGTTGTTCTTGTTTTCGTTAGAATCGAACACAAAAAAGATGGGCAGAAACCAAGCTTTGTCATCAGGTTAAACGTAAACAGCTACCAATATAAAGTGTAGATCGTAAAATAGATCTGACCCCTTTTCGTCATCTAAAATTGACCCCTCTATGATATGATCTCCTTCGTAGGAAGGAGGTTAGAGGGGAGTGCTGAGTATGTACCGGTGGCAACAGGTCAAA
>JBFLZY010000215.1:0-1652 GCA_040755975.1 Bacillota bacterium
AGCCGACGACACAGCAAACGCGTTACTCTACCGGAACTTCTATGTCCAGCAGGGGCGGGTACTGCTGGCAGCCGAAAACATCCGCGTCGCCGGGGCTGCCGCTGGGCCTTTTGCGGTAAATGGTAAATTTAATGGCGCAAGCGGGATCAAAGGCCACGAAATCAGAAATCCTGCCTTCATCGATACCGTAGAGTTGCGCGATGCTCTCCCTGGTAATTACCCCGCTTTTTTTCACCAGTTCGTAGTTTTCTTTTTCGCGGAAAATAATGTCGAAGGTTATTTTGTCCACCCCGGCGTTTTTGCTGCGGATGGTTTTGGCCAGTTCGACCAGTTTGACGGTTTTCATGGCGAAATCACCCCCTAAAAAATGAAAAATGTTCATCCCAAAGACGAGAAAAGGATCGATTGCCGTTGTTTTATATACCAGCTTCTGTTATATGGGCAGGAAAGAGCTCCAGCGGATCGTCCACCGGCACCGTGTGATTCATCGTCCAGACGTAGGCCGGGGTGGCCGGGAGAACCTCTTCGACGAGGAAAGCGGCGCTGCCGGCTGTGCCCTTGACCTCCGGCAGGCGGGCGTAGAAAATCTGCCGGGTGCCGATCATGGTGACTTCTTCGGCTGTTGCTTTGTCCGGCGCTACCCCTTCCACCACAACGCACAACTCGTGGGAGCGAATTTCTTTGATGGGCTCCAGGTCGCCCATCACCCCGTTTTTGCCGAAAACATGGTAATACAACTGGTAACCCGCCTCGCCAAAGCGCTCTTTAACCTGGTCCTTTGCCCACTGGACGACCCGGTCGATATTTTGGATCGTGTAGGGGTCGCGGATGCCGGCGATGCCGATATATCTTTCGCCCACCTTGCCGGCGCCCTCCAGTTTAACTCTAATTTCCTGCGCGGGAATAAACCTCGGTCCCGTAATCCGGGTGGTTTTCTCGTCAAATTGCTCGTATTTGCATTCGGTCATGTCCAGCATTCCGCCGGGCACGAACTCGTAGAAGGGGTTGGCCCGCTCGTACATCGCGTGGCCGGACACGGAAGCCACCGTGCAGCGCTGCTCCGGGTGCATGGCGGTGACCTTGACGTCTTCTCCGGAAATGGTGCCGATAATCGTTTCTTTGCCCCCGTAAGGTTCCGCGCAGAAGGAGGCGCACTCCAGCACCTTGCCCAAGTAATAGGAAAGCGCCTCCGGGAAGCCGGCGCGGATGGCCGGGGCGGCAAAAATCACGATGTCGCTGGAACGCCCGCCGATAATCACGTCCGCACCCATATCCAGCAGACGCACGTAAGGATGTATTCCCGCTACAGCAACAATTCGGTCCGTCTTCTCGATATCCTCCATGGTAAGTTCCGGCCGCCCGTCCAGTCCCTGGATCACTTTCCCCGCGCCAATTTTTTGTCGCAGGTAGTCCTTGCCGACTTCCGAATAGAAGTAGCCAAGCTTAAATCTAGGAATCCGGTGCTTTTCGGCCAGTTCTTTAATGATCTGGACGTAAAGATCGACCCGGCTGTTCGTTCCCGTGTCCCCTGCCGAACCGATCAGCATGGGCACGCCCAGCTTCCGGGAAGCTGTCAGCATGTGCTCTAAATCATGCCTTTGCCACTGCACCGGGCTGGTGGAAATATCCGCCCCCAGGGGCACCGGCCCGAT
>JBFLZY010000216.1:0-1651 GCA_040755975.1 Bacillota bacterium
GCGACGATGCCGTAATCGGCCATTTTAAAGATGGGCGCCTTGGGGTTGGCGTTGATCGCCACGATTTTTTGCGCGTCCTGGATGCCCACGGTATGCTGGATGTCGCCGGAGATCCCGATGCCGATATATAGCCGGGGCCGCACCATCTTCCCGCTCTGGCCGATCATCTGGGCTTCCTTCGCCCGCCCGGCGTCCACCGCCGGGCGGGTCGCCCCCACCGCGGCGCCTAAAAGGGAAGCCAGTTCCTCAATTTTTACCCAGCCTTCCCGGCTGCCCACGCCGGCTCCCCCGGCAACCACCACCCCGGCCCTTTCCAGGGGCACCCCCGCGTATTCTTCTTTCTTTACCGCCAGCACCTTGACCGGCACCGCTTCGGTGAATGCATAGGCGACCTCTTTAACCTCCCCCTTTTTATCCACCGGGGCAAAGTCCGGGGCGGCAAACACCCCCGGCTTGACGGTGACGATTTGCGGCCGGCCAAAGGGGCTGACGATCGTCGCCATGACCGCCCCCCCGAATCCCGGCACGTCCTGCAAAAGGTTGCCCTGCTCGTCCAGGTCCAGCCGGACGCAGTGGGCGGAGCACCCCGCGCCCAGGCGCGCGGCCGCCGCGGGGGCCAGGTCCATCCCGGCGTAAGTGGCGCCGATGAGGATGGAATGGGGAGGGACTGCCTCTTTCCTGACCAGCTTTTCCAGAAGGCGGGGGTACAGCCAGCTGTTGTAGTGCTTTAAGGGAGGGGCGTCTACTTTGTAAACAAGATCTACCCCCCGGGAGAGCAGCTCTTCGGCCGGCCCGGCGACGCCGCAGCCAAAGAGCACGGCGGCCAGCCTGCCGCCCAGCCTTTCGGCCAGCTGCCGGCCCGGACCCAACAGTTCGTAAACCACCCCGGCCAGCTGCCCGTTCTTTTGCTCGGCAAACACCCAGATGTCTTTGCTGGCTTTTAATTCATGTTCTGCCATGAGCGTTAGAGCACCCCCCATTCGCGGAACTTTTGCACTAAAAAGGCGGCGGTTTCCGGCGAAGCGGGGAGGAACTCGCCCTTTCTCGCCAGGGAAATTTCAAAAACGCCGGCGATCCGGGTGGGGGAGCCTGCTTCCCCGGCCCGGGCCGGGTCGATCTCCAGATCCGCGGCGCCGAATACGTGCAGGGGCTTTGCTGCCGCCGCCGCGATCCCGAAGAGCGCCAGGGTGCGGGGTTCGTTGATTTCCCGGGAAACGGTGAGGAGCGCGGGCAAGCCCACCTCCAGCAGCATGGTCCCTTCTTCCGTTTTGGCCGTCAATTTCAGGGTGTCCTCCGCTGCCCGGGTCAGGGAGGTGACGAAGCTGACGTGCGGGATGCCCAGGTGCTCCGCCAGCTGCGGCCCCACCTGGGCGGTGCCGCTGTCGGCGCTGGCCGCGCCGGCCAGGATCAGGTCAAAGGCGCCGATCTTTTTGACGCCCTGCGCTAAAACGTAGGAGGTGGCCAGGGTATCGCTGCCGGCAAAGGCCCGGTCGGACAGCAAAACGGCTTCGTCCGCGCCGTAGGCCAGCACTTCCCGTAAAATATCTTCCGCAAACGGGGGAGCCATGGCCAGGGCGGTCACCTTGCCCCCGTAGCTTTCCTTTAAGCGCAGGGCCGCCTCCAGCGCGTTTTTATCCAGAGGGTTAATGAT
>JBFLZY010000217.1:0-1621 GCA_040755975.1 Bacillota bacterium
CCAGGGTGGCCGGGTCGCTTCTGCTGGCGAAAGCGGGATCGTTGAAGTCGGGCGGGGTGAGATTCCGACGGCGCACTTCCTGCTTGATTGCTTCGTGGCGGCCCGCAAACTCCAGCCAGGAAACGCAACGGCAGGCGTTTTCGGGGAGAACCCACTGGCAGTGGTGGCCGAAAAAAGCGTTCAAGTTCCGGCGCGCCCGGTGCAGGAGCCCCTTGGTAGCAGGTAAGGACCGGTTAAGCAAAGCCGCTGCCTCTTCAATGTTGAGGCCGAATATGTCCACCAGGGCAAAAGTGATCCGCTGCTCTAAAGGAAGGCGGGTGGCCATCGCCGTGAAGCACCCGTCCCGAATTTCCCTGATTGTTTCGTCAACCAGCAATTCTTCTTCAGGGGTAGGGGAAGGCGCGGACAGTTGCAGCCGGCTGCCTTCCTCCTCCAGTTGGGATAGCTCGTGATAACTTATTTCCATTGCTCTGGAGCGCTTTCGCTCTCTTTGCAAGAAAGCGTTCACGCAAATCTTCCGCAGCCAGGGCAGTACCGCCGATCTCTCCCGTAATTGTGTTCTGGCTTTCCAGGCGGCCAGAAAAGTTTCCTGGGCAAGGTCCTCAGCTTCTTCCCGCTGCCCCGTCAGGCGGTAGGCCAGGGAAAAGATGTACTGCCGGTGTTTGCGTACTGTTTCCTCAAAATCAATTGGTTCGCTATCGTTGATCGTGTTTTGCATTTTACGGAACCGCCTTCCAAACGTTTAGCTCATGCCTTTTTCCCGATCAGGATCCAGGAAATGTGGTGGTGGGTTTCCCCCGTGGCCCGCGGTTCAAAATATTCGTATTCATACAATTCCTTGATCGTTAAAAAGGAGAAATCCTTTTCGAGTTCGCTTTGCTCGCAGAAATGAAGGTAGACGCTCTCGATGAAGGAATTTTTCTCGTTGGGAACGGGAATTCCTTTTCCAAAATGTTCCGGATCGCGATTGGAAAGGGTGCTTAAGAATAATAACCCGTTTGGCTTTAGAACGTTTCTGATCGTCCGGAGCAGTCCCGCCCTTTCCTCTTTTTTAAGCAACTGGTAGAAATTAGACAGAAAAACAATGTCAAATCCGCCTTCCGTCAGTTCGGTAAATCCGCAGCGCCGAAACTTTACCCGGGGAGCCTGCCGGCAATATTTTTTAGCCATCTCGATTGCTTTTTCCGAGATGTCGATACCGAAAACGGTACATTTAAGGTGTTCAGAAAGGTAGAAGGCATCCCGGCCGTAACCGCAGCCTATATCCAGGATGCCCGGCACTTCGGCGGGCGGCTTGTGCTCCTGGAGATATTTGACGGCGGCAAGGGCGAGGACGCTGGGTGTTTCTCCCCAGAGACGCGCGTTGTTTTTGTACTGCTCATCCCAATACATACTTGGGTCCCCCATTTTGGGTTTATTTATTTTATTTATTAATGTAGATAATCTTTCGCCAAATATCATACCCTGCTCAATGTTTGGTTTCAATAGCATCGTCTAGCACCAGTTTACGAAATAGCTCATCTCATTTTGCGAAACCTAGATTTATCAAGGGTTTCCGGTTCTAAAACGTAGCACCTAAACAACGTACTCAGCCAGTTCAAGCGCCTCAAAAAGCTTTTTC
>JBFLZY010000218.1:0-1613 GCA_040755975.1 Bacillota bacterium
AAGGCCCTGGCCGAAGGAGCGAGGCGGCTCTTATCCGGGCTGGAGTGGTATTACCTGGATTTGAACGTGGGCCTGGAGTGCTCCGATCTTCTTTCCGAAGCAGAAATCGCGACCTGCCTGCAAAAGAGACTGGCCAAAGTCAGGTCCAACTTAAAACGCCTGCGGGAGCTTTCCCGCGCCGAGGGCAACTACGCCGGCGGAAATAACGCTAAAGGCGGGAAATTCGCCAAGAAATTCGCTAAAAAGAAGGCCATCATTAAAAACCTCTCCCTCTTCCGGGAGGCGGAAGAAAATTTTCTGCAGGCCGCCCTGGCGACACTGGCCAACAACGGCAAGCAGGAATGAATTTTGGATTAAGGAAGGAGGAATCCAGTTGCTGTTGCCTGAATTTGAGTATTTTGCCCCCGGCACCGTGGAAGAGGCCCTGGCGCTCCTGGAGCGTTTCGGGGACGGGGCCAAAATCCTGGCCGGCGGCACTGACCTGCTCCTGATGATGAAGGATAAGCTGATTCGCCCGCGGTGCCTGATCGACATTACCGGCGTGGCCGCCTTAAACGGCATCCGCTACACGCCCGGGCAGGGACTCATCATCGGAGCGGCCGCCAAAATCGCCGCCGTGGAGCGTTCTCCGTTGGTCAGGGAAAAATACTTTGCCCTTCACCAGGCCGCCGGAGAACTGGGGTCGGCGCAGGTGCGGGCCATGGCCACCATCGGAGGGAACAGCTGCCACGCCTCCCCCGCCGCGGAAACCCCGCCGCCGCTGATCGCCCTGGGGACGAAAGTAAAACTGCAAAGCCGGGCCGGGGAAAGGGAGCTGCCCCTGGCGGATTTCATCCTGGGAAACCGGCAAACGGCCCTGCGCAACGGGGAGATCCTGACCAGCTTCTTTCTCCCGGAGCCGCCGCCGAACTCCGCCAGCCGGTATCAATGCCTGGGCTTAAGGGACGCCATGGAAATCGACATCGTCAACGCGGCGGTCAACCTGGTTCTGGACGAAGACGGAGCCACCTGCCGGGACGTGCGGATCGTCATGGGCTCCGTGGCGCCGGCGCCGCTGCGGGCCAGGCAGGCGGAAAGCGCGCTGGCCGGCGGCCGGCTGGACGCTGCCGCCATCGAGGAAGCGGCCCGGATCGCCGCCGGGGAAGCCAAACCCATCTCCGACCTGCGGGCCTCCGCGGAATACCGCCGGGAAGTGATGGCGGTCGTGGTGAAAAGGGCGCTACAACAGGCCTTTTACACGCTGACCACCGGGCCAAACAAAGGGGGGTTATGCTCGTGAAACAATTAATTGAGCTGCAGGTCAACGGGGAAACATATGCCGTGCCGGTCAGTCCCCGCGACCTGCTGGTGGACGTCCTGCGCAAAAAGCTGGGCTTAACGGGCACCAAAAAAGGGTGCGGCCAGGGCGACTGCGGAGCCTGCACGGTGCTTGTCGACGGCGAGCCGGTCCTTTCCTGCCTGACCCTGGCCATCGCCTGCCGGGGGAAAAAGATCACAACCATCGAAGGGCTGGCGGAAAACGGGCGCCTCCACCCCCTCCAGCAGTCCTTTGTGGATCACGGGGCGATCCAGTGCGGCTTCTGCACCCCCGGCATGATTTTGTCCGCCAAGGC
>JBFLZY010000219.1:0-1572 GCA_040755975.1 Bacillota bacterium
AATCTGGTCCGGCATTTTGGCGGCGGGGGTGGGTTTGCGCGGCGAATACTTAAACACGTGCAGCCGGGAAAAGGCCATTTCCTGGACGAAACGGTATGTATTTTGAAATTGTTCCTCCGTTTCCCCCGGAAAACCCACCATCACGTCCGTGGTAAGCGCTGCCTCCGGAATGTTCCGGCGGATCTCCCGAACGAGTCCGCGAAAATATTCCGCGGTATAATGCCGGTTCATTCTTTTCAAAACCGCGTCGTCGCCGCTCTGCAGCGGGATGTGCAGGTGGGGGCAGATCTTGTCGTGAGCGGCGACGGTGGCGATTAATTCGGGGCTCACGTCCAGGGGTTCCACTGAACTGAGCCGCAGCCGGACCAGACCGGGCAACTGCACCAATTCCTTCAAAAGCGCCGCCAGATTGACTTTTTCCGGCAGGTCGCAGCCGTAGGCGCCCGTGTGAATGCCCGTCACCACGATTTCTTTAAATCCGGCGGCAATCAATTCTTCGGCCTCGGCCAGGACCTTTTCCGGACGCCGGCTTTTCAGCGGACCCCGGGCATAGGGCACAATACAGTACGTACAGTAGTTATTGCAGCCTTCCTGGATCTTTAAAAAAGCCCGCACGCGCTCGTGGGCGGCGGCGGGTGCGGGCAACTCCTCGAATTCCCCGGCGGTGCGAACGTCTTGAACGGCCTGCCGGGGACCGCCCGGCCGGGAAGCTGCCTTTTCAATTAAATCAACGATCCGGGCCCGCTCCCGCATCCCGACGACCAGGTCGACGCCGGGGATGGCCAGCGCTTCCCCGGGAGCCACCTGGGCGTAACAACCCGTAACCACGATCATGGCCTCCGGATTATTTCTCGCCGCCCGGCGGATCAGCTGGCGCGATTTCCGGTCCCCGATGTGCGTAACCGTACAGGTGTTAATCACGTAGACGTCCGCCGGTTCCGCAAAATCCACGATCCGGTAGCCCCGGCGGGCGAACAGGGCGGCCAGGGCGGCCGAATCATATTGATTTACCTTGCAGCCGAGGGTAGCGATTGCGACCCTTTTGATGTTTATCCCCCCAGATCGCCGAGTTCGTATAGAATTATGGCTGTCACCGCCAGGGCCGCCGTTTCCGAGCGCAGGATGCGCCTGCCCAGGGAGACGGTAACGACCCCGTTTTCTTTCGCCAGGGCCGCTTCCCGGGGCGCAAACCCGCCTTCCGGCCCGATAAAAAGAAAAACGCCCGCCCCTGGAAGTGCTTCTTGAAGAGTGGGCAAGACCTGTTTTAAAGAAACTTCCCCTTCTTCCTCCCAGGGCATGATCCCGACCGCTCCGGGCGGCATCCGCGAAAAAACCTGGTTCAGGGTCAGGGGAACGCTTACCGCCGGCACTTCCCCCCGCCGGCACTGCTTCGCCGCCTCGCGGGCAACCCGCTGCCAGCGCAGGCGCCGCTGCTCCAGCTTTTCCCCGGCAAGTTTGACGATCGATCTTTCCGCCAGGAGCGGAATAATTTCTTTCACGCCCAACTCCGTGCTTTTCTGGATGATCAATTCCATTTTCTCGCCCTTGGGGATGCCCTGGACCAGCGTGATG
>JBFLZY010000220.1:0-1515 GCA_040755975.1 Bacillota bacterium
CGCCGGGGCAGCCGGCCATCAACCCGGTTCCCCTGCAGATCATTGAAAGCGAAGTACAAAAGGTTCTTCCGGCCGGCTGCGGGGTGGAAATAACCATTTCCGTGCCCGGCGGGGAAGCGGTGGCGGCGAAAACGATGAACCCGCGGCTGGGCATCCGCGGCGGCATATCCATCCTGGGCACCACCGGCATAGTTGAACCCATGTCCGAAGAAGCCTTTAAATCTTCCCTGGTTCCGCAAATTTCCCAGGCGCTGGCCCTGGGCTACCGGGACGTCGTTTTCACTCCCGGCCGGCGCACCGAGCAGTGGGCTGTCGAAAAATACGGACTGCCGGCGGGCGCGGTCGTCCAGGTGAGCAACTTTGTCGGCTATATGCTGGCGGAGGGCGTGCGCCTGGGGGTAAAAAGGGTGCTCCTCTTTGGTCACCTGGGCAAGCTCGGTAAAGTGGCGGCAGGTATTTTTCACACCCACAGCCGCGTGGCCGACGCCCGGCGGGAAACGCTGATCACCCACGCCGCGCTGGCGGGAGCGGGCCGGGAGGTTATCGAAAACATCTGGCAAAGTGCAACTACAGAGGAAGCGGCAGGGATAATCCTCAAACATAACTTAGGTTTTATCTTTGACCGCATCGCTGGCACCGCCAGCAGGCGCGCCAGCGAGTACGTCAGGGGAGAGCTTTTTGTGGGTACGGTGCTCACCTCTTTAGAAGGGGAAATTCTGGGGCTGGATGAAGGGGCCCGGGAAATCGGGAAGGCGCTGGGATGGAAAGGATTAAAGTAATCGGCGTCGGACCGGGCGGGGAGGATTACCTCCTGCCTGCGGCGCAAAAGGAGCTCCAGGACGCCGAGGTGCTGATCGGCGGGAAAAGGGTGCTGGCTCCTTTCAGGAAGCTGGGGAAAAAGGAAGTAACGATTGACGCCCGGCTCGAACAGGTAATTGATTTTATAAAACAGAACCGCCGGAAAAAAATTGCGGTGCTCGTCAGCGGCGACCCGGGCCTGTACAGCCTGCTGGACTGCCTGTTAAAACATTTTCCGCCGGACGAGCTGGAGGTAATTCCGGGTTTGAGTTCCGTCCAGCTGGCCTTTGCCCGGGCTGCGCTGACCTGGCAGGGGGCGGCGATTTTCAGCCTGCACGGCAGGGACAAAGAACGCGTCATGGCCGGCAGCGTTCTTCCGTCAGTTAAAAGCGGGGTGAAAGTGGCCCTTTTGACGGACGGGAGCTTTCCGCCCCAAAAAATAGCGGCTTACCTTTTGAGCCATGGCGTGGGCGACAAAAAGATGCTGGTTGGCGAAAACCTCTCCTACCCGGAAGAAAAGTTTGTTTCCGCCGGTTTGCCGGAAATGGCGGCCAGCCGGGAACAGTTTGTCAACTGCGTGGTGTTGATCCTTGACGGATAAGACGTGGGGCTACGTTACGCCCGGCATCCCGGACGCCTGGTTTGAAAAAAACGGCGTGCCGCTGACCAAGGAAGAAGTGCGCTGCCTGACTATTTGCAAGGCCCGTTTGCAGAGCA